>NZ_DASVZH010000225.1:0-13142 GCF_036391795.1 Oryzihumus sp. | reverse complement strand
GGCCGTCTGCAGCGGCGCCAAGGCCGGCGCAGTCCGGGCCGCCGGCGCCAGCGCCGTCGTGGACCGCCGGCGCGAAGAGGTGCTCGCCGACGCGGCCGCGGCCGCACCCGAGGGGTACGACGCCGTCATCGACGTCGTGGCGGGTGCCACGGTCGGCCGGGGCCTGGGGCTCCTGAAGTCCGGTGGGCGCTGGGTGGTGGCCGGCGCCCTGGACGGCTGGGCGGTCGACCTGGACGTGCGACGGCTCTACCTCGCCAACCTGGCCCTGGTCGGATCGACGATGCACACCCCGCGGATCTTCGGGCACCTGGTGGAGATCGCCGCGCGGGGCGACGTGCAGCCCGTCATCGCCGCCACCTTCCCCCTGGAGGACCTGGCCGAGGCGCAACGGGAGCTGGCGACGCGCCGGCACGTCGGCAAGCTGGTCATCGTCCCCTGACGGACCGCACACCGCACGGGGACAGCCGAGCGCATGCGCCAACATCGGTGACCACCCTGCGCAGCGTCAGGCTGGATCGTCATGGCCGGGCGCGCTGGCTTCGGCGCCACTGTTGCGGCGTGACGCCATAGCGGTCCCGGAAGCGCCGGACGAGGTAGGTGGCGTCGCGCAGGCCGGTCCGCGCGGCCACCACGCCCAACGGCAGGTCCGTCTCGCGCAACATCCGCCGGACCTCGGTCATCCGCCGCTCGGTGATCCACTCGAGCACGGGCCGGCCAGTCCGCTCGCGGACCGCCGTCGTGAGGTGTCCCGGGGTGTACCCCAGCGCCCGGGCAACGTCCCCGACGGAGACCGGCTCGCGGAACGTCGCCTCGATCTCGGTGAAGACCCGTTCCACCAGCGGGTCGGGCGCTGCCGAGGACGGCGGGGGCGCCAGCCGGGCAGCCGCGACCAGGAGCCGGGTCAGGAGGCCGGCCACGGCCTCGCCTGCCCCGAGACGGTGCGGGTCCGCGAGCTCCTCGGCCAGCTCGGTCAGCCACGCCGACCAGCGCGCCCGGTCGGGCTCGGCGACCAGGCCATGCCCCACCCCGGGCGCGAACATCGCCAGCAGTGGGTGCTGGGCCCAGGCCAGCGGGGACACCGCAGCCAGGGCAGGCACCGCATCCGGTGTGAACGCGACCGACCACGCCCGGCAGCGGGACTGCTCGAAGACGGCGGTGACGTCGATGACCTGTCCCGGCGGCACGGCATACACCTGACCCGGGCGCAGCGGCCGCTCCGCCCCTTCGACCGCGAACGAGCCCGCGCCCTCCTCGACGTAGACCAGGACGAGGAAGTCGTGGGCATGCCGGCGGTCCGGGGGAAGGCCGGCGTGGGCGGCGTCGGTGTCGAAGCAGGCCACGGAGACCGGCGGCACGCCCGAGCGCTGCTCGTAGCGGTAGACCGGGGTGCCGTCGGGGCGCACCGTGCGCAGGCGCGAGGGCAGTCCAGGCGGGCCCCCGACCGAAGAATGTGCCATGGCCTCCGACTTCCGTGCTGCCGTGGAACCGAAAGATGTCCAAGGCTGGCAGGTGAGGACAGCAGGTCTACCACGGTCCCGCGTGGCGGGCCATCACCGAGCACCCACGGAGCACCCCATGACAGACGCAGGCACCATCCGCATCCTCGACCAGCGCACGCCGGAGGAGCGGGACCGTCCGTTCCTGCCGGGCATGGGCCGGACCTGGCTGCTCCCGCTGTACGACGTCTTCACCCGGGTGGCCGGGGTCCGGACGCTGCATGAGCGTGCGGTCGAGCTCGCCGGCATCGGGCCCGGTCAGGCGGTAGTCGACGTCGGGTGTGGGACCGGCAACCTGTCGTTCGCGCTCCTCGCGGCCCGTCCGGACGCCCGGGTCACGGGTCTCGACCCGGACGAGGACGCCCTGCGCCGGGCCGCGCGCAAGGCGCAGCGGCGCGGTGTGTCCCTCACGCTCGTGCAGGGGTACGCCGACCGGATCCCCGCCGAGGACGCCTCGCTCGACCACGTGGTCTCCTCGTTGGCGCTGCACCACGTCGACGACGCCGGCCGGGTCGCGTTCGCGCACGACGCGCTCCGGGCCCTCCGGCCGGGAGGCCAGGTCACCGTCGTCGACTTCGGCGGTCCGGCACCCGACGCCGGGGAGGCTCACCCTTCGGCGCACCGCCATGGCCCGGCTCACGCCCTGCGGCACCTGCCCCACCTGGTGCGCTCCCGGGTGGCACAGAGCCCGGCCGTGGCCCGCAACCTCGGTGACGGCATCGTCGCGCTCCTCGCCGAGGCCGGGTTCGGGGACGCCCGCGAGGTCGCGCACGTCGACCACCGGTTCGGCCGGGTCAGCTTCGTGCAGGCGACCCGCCCGTAGACGTGTCGGACGGGTCGACGAAGAAGCGCTTCGCGTCGGTGCCGCCGGCTCAGACGTTGAAGCGGAACTCCACCACGTCGCCGTCGGCCATGACGTACTCCTTGCCCTCCATGCGGACCCTGCCGCGGGCCTTGGCCTCGTTCATCGAGCCGGCCTCGACCAGGTCGTTGAAGGAGACGATCTCGGCCTTGATGAACCCGCGCTGGAAGTCGGTGTGGATGACCCCGGCGGCCTGCGGCGCGGTCCAGCCCTTGTGGATCGTCCAGGCGCGGGCCTCCTTCGGCCCGGCGGTGAGGTAGGTCTGCAGCCCCAGGGTGTGGAAGCCCTTGTGCGCCAGCTGGTTCAGGCCGGGCTCGGACACGCCCACCGACTCCAGCAGCTCGCGGGCCTCGTCCTCGTCGAGCTCGGCGAGCTCGGACTCCAGCTTGGCGTTGAGGAAGATCGCGTCGGCGGGCGCGACCAGCGCGGACAGGTCGGCCTGCAGGGTCTCGTCGGTCAGCTGCCCCTCGTCGATGTTGAAGACGTAGAGGAACGGCTTGGTGGTGAGCAGGCCGAGCTCGCGCACGTGCTCGGGGTCGACCCCGGACGCCGCGCCCGCGGCATACAGGGTGTGCCCCTCCTCCAGCACCTTCTGCGCGGCGAGCGCGGTGTCGAGGACAGCCTTGTCGGTCTTCTTGCCCTTGACCTCCTTCTCGAGGCGCGGCACGGCCTTCTCGAGGGTCTGCAGGTCGGCGAGGATCAGCTCGGTGTGGATCGTCTCGATGTCGTCCTTGGGCGAGACCTTGCCCTCGACGTGGTGCACGTCGTCGTCGTGGAAGGCGCGGACCACCTGGCAGATCGCGTCGGCCTCGCGGATGTTGGCCAGGAACTTGTTGCCCAGCCCCTCCCCCTCGGAGGCGCCGCGCACGATCCCGGCGATGTCGACGAAGGAGACGGTGGCCGGCAGGATCCGCTCGGAGGAGAAGATCTCGGCGAGCGCGGCCAGGCGCGGGTCCGGCAGCGGCACCACCCCGACGTTCGGCTCGATCGTCGCGAACGGGTAGTTCGCCGCGAGCACGTTGTTCTTGGTCAGGGCGTTGAAGAGGGTGGACTTGCCGACGTTGGGGAGTCCGACGATGCCGATAGTGAGAGCCACGGGTTCAGGAGTCTAGCCGCCAGGGCCGGTATGCCGTGAACGCAGCAGGAGGGCCCGGTCACCTGGACCGGGCCCTCCGTCGCGTCCCCCCGAGGGGAGTCGGGTCAGAACGCGCTGGTGCCGTTCGGCGTGCCGAGGCCGGTCGGGCCGTCCCAGCCGGTGCCGGAGTTGCACCACACGGCGGTGGTGCAGCTGCCGTTGGAGCCGGAGGTGACGTCGTTCAGGCCGGAGGCGTGGCCCCAGGTGTAGGAGGCCGGGTAGCCGGAGGTGTTGCCGGACAGCGTGTAGACGCTGGCGACGATCGGCGACGAGGCGCTGGTGCCGCCGTAGACCTGCCAGCCGCTGCGACCCTGGTAGTTCGTCGAGTCGTAGACCGCGACACCGGTATTGGGGTCGGCGACGGCGGAGACGTCCGCGTTGGCCTTGCCGGAGCACTGGGTGGCCGAGGTCTGCCAGGAGGGCTTGGCGTTGACGGTGGAGCAGCCGCTGCCGGCGCCGCTCCAGGCGGTCTCGGTCCAGCCGCGGGCGTTGGAGGCCTTCTTGAGGCTCGTGCCGCCGACGGCGACGACCGAGTCGAAGGACGCCGGGGACTCCATGCCGTAGCCGTTGTCACCGGTGGACGCGGTGACCGCGATACCCGGGTGGTCGTAGGCCGAGAGCTGCGAGGTGTCCGAGCCGCCGTAGCTGTTGCTGATCGCGGAGACGCCTTGCGTGGCGGCGTAGTTCACGCCCGTCCCCAGGTTGGAGAACGACGACGAGTTGGCCTCGACGAGCAGGATCTTGCAGTCGGGGCAGGCCGCCGAGACCATGTCGAGGTCCAGGCTGATCTCGGTCGCCCAGCCGGCGTCGGTGCGCGGGAGGCTGGTCGTGCTGCCGGTCTGGCTGACCTTGCGGAAGCAGCCGTTGGCCGTGGTGCAGGCCGGCAGGCCGTACTGCGAGCGGTAGACGCCGAGGTCGGACTCGGCGGTGGGGTCGTCGTAGGCGTCGACGATGGCGACGGTGCGGCCACCGCTGGAGGAGCTGGTCAGGCCGTAGGCCGAGCGGATGTCGCTCGGGCCGAGGCCGCTCGGGGTCGCGTTCGCGACCGGCTTGCCCGATGCGTCGGTGACGACGATCGCGTTGCAGCTGGCGTATCCCTTTGCCGGGGCGGCGCAGATGCGTTCGGTGCCTCGGGCGGACCCGGCCGGTGCTGGCTGGGCCATGGCGCTGGTGGTCGTGCCGACCAGCAGGGCCGCGGCGGCCGATCCGACCGCGACGGACAAAGTGAAGCGCTTCATGAGACCTCCAGAAGGGTGGCCCGGGATGGGCCGCGGCGCGATCGTGTGCCGCATGTCACCCCCTCCGCCATCCCAAACCGGCTCCCCTGACCGTTTTTGGCCTGCTTCACCGCAAACCCTGACGATTCCTTGACCGAGGGGAGGCAACCCCTTGGCGTCCGGGCCGGCGGCTGACACTTCCCGGCGGTGGTGTCCGTGGCGGTGCACCATCCTGTCGGTCCCCTCTGTCATGGTCTGGCGCATGGGAATCGCGTTGGCATTGCTGGGAGGGCTCCTGCTAGGAGCCGTGGGTGCGGTGCTCGTCTGCCGTCTGGTCTTCGCAGGGCGCTCGGCCGCCCTGAGCACCGAGCGCGACCTGCTGCGTGAGCGCATCGTCGACCTCGAGGCCGCCGTCAGCGACGACGCCCAGACCGCAACGATCCTCGCGCCGCTGCGCGACGCGCTCGGCCGGGTGGAGCGCCAGGTGTCCACGCTCGAGCGCGACCGGGTCGAGCAGTTCAGCGCCCTGGGCCAGCAGCTCGCCAGCGTCACGACCACCACCGAGGCGCTGCGCTCCCAGACCGCCTCCCTGGCCGGGTCCCTCAACGCGTCCACCATCCGGGGCTCGTGGGGCGAGGTGCAGCTGCGTCGCGTCCTCGAGCACGCCGGGATGCTGGCTCGCTGTGACTTCGACGAGCAGGTCAGCGCGATCAGCAGCCACGACAAGGGAATCCGCCCCGACGTGCTGGTCCGGCTGCCCGGCGACAAGTGCGTCGTGGTCGACTCCAAGGCGCCCATGACGGCGTTCCTGTCCGCCCAGAGCGATACCATCGAGGCCGCCGAGCGGACCCGCCTGCTCGCGACGCACGCGGCCTCCCTGCGCGGCCACGTCGAGCAGCTGAGCGCCAAGGCCTACTGGTCCGCGTTCTCCACCACGCCCGAGATGGTCGTCTGCTTCGTGCCCGGCGACGCGATCCTCGCGGCCGCGCTGTCCGCCGACCCGGCCCTGCTCGAGCAGGCCATGAGCCGCAAGGTGGTCCTTGCCTCCCCCGGCACCCTGCTCGCGCTGCTGCGCACGGTCGCCTTCACGTGGCAGCAGGACGCGCTCACCACCAACGCCAGGGCGCTGCTCCAGCTCGGCACCCAGCTGTATGCCCGGCTGGGCACGTTGGGCACGCACGCCACGAAGATGGGGGCCTCGCTGCAGAAGTCGGTGGAGAGCTACAACGCGATGGTCGGTGCCCTCGAGGCCCGCGTGCTGGTCACCGCCCGCAAGATGCACGACCTCGAGCTCGCCGACGAGCCGCTGCCGGAGCTCACCCCGCTCGAGGTCGCCCCGCGGCCGCTCACAGCCGGCGAGCTGCTCGATGCCCTCGACACCGAGGTGGGGCGCTCACAGCTCGACCTGGGCCACGGCCCCGATGGCGGGAACGCCCGGCACGCGTCCTAGTGCAGCGAGCCGGCGTCGAGCGCGGACGGGTCGTGGCGGACCTTCTCCGGGTCCTGGCCGGAGAGCTTCTTCATGTCGCGGCGCAGCTCGTTCGGCAGGGCGAAGAGCAGGCTCTCCTCGGCCGAGACGACCGTCTCGACGTCGGCGTAGCCGCGCTCGGCCAGAAACGCCAGCACGTCCCGCACCAGCACCTCCGGCACGCTGGCCCCCGAGGTGACGCCCACCGTGGAGACCCCCTCGAGCCATGCGGGGTCGATCTCGTCGGCGTAGTCCACCAGGTGCCCGGCCCCGGCGCCGTGCTCCAGCGCGACCTCGACGAGGCGCACCGAGTTGGAGGAGTTGCGCGACCCGACGACGATCATGAGGTCGGTGTCGGCGGCCATCTGCTTCACCGCGAGCTGGCGGTTCTGGGTGGCGTAGCAGATGTCGTCGCTCGGCGGGTCCTGCAGCGCCGGGAAGCGCTTGCGCAGCCGGCGCACCGTCTCCATGGTCTCGTCGACCGACAGCGTCGTCTGGGACAGCCACACGACCTTCTCCGGGTCGCGGACCTGCACGTTGGCCACGTCGTCCGGGCCGTCGACCAGGGTGATGTGCTCGGGCGCCTCACCGGAGGTGCCCACGACCTCCTCGTGGCCTTCGTGGCCGATGAGCAGGATGTCGTAGTCGTCGTTGGCGAACCGGACCGCCTCACGGTGCACCTTGGTCACCAGCGGGCAGGTCGCGTCGATCGTCTTCAGCGACAGGGCGCGGGCCTCCTCGTGCACGATCGGCGCGACGCCGTGCGCGGAGAAGATGACCGTGGCGCCCTCGGGCACCTCGTCGGTCTCGTCGACGAACACGGCACCGCGCTTCTGCAGCGTGGTCACGACGTGCTTGTTGTGCACGATCTCCTTGCGGACGTAGACCGGCGGCCCGTAGAGCTCCAGGGCCTTCTCGACCGTCACCACGGCGCGGTCGACGCCGGCACAGTAGCCGCGGGGGGCGGCGAGCAGGACACGCTTCGTCGAGTCAGTCACCGGCCCATCGTAGGTCGGGCAGGAAGCCACCACGGCCACGGGGACCCCGCGGTCCGGCCGGTCCCGCAGCCCGCGCCACGGCCATGCCGCTCGATCCCGCCGAACTGGCGGACCCACGTCGGCGGCCCCACCTAAGGTGGCGCCGTGAGCAGTCCCGCCCCCCTCCCCGAGCGCGCAGCCGACACCACGGCTGAGCAGCCGTGGCCGGTGCGCCTCCTCAGCCTCAAGATCGCCGACTACGTCGACAAGATGTCGCCGCTGTGGGTGGAGGGGCAGGTCGTCCAGCTCAACCGGCGCCCCGGCGCGCCGACCGCCTACCTCACCCTGCGCGACGCCGACGTCGACATGTCGCTCAGCGTGACCATCCGGGTCACCGCGCTCGACGCCATGGCCGCGCCGCTCACCGACGGCGCCCGCGTCGTCATCCAGGCCAAGCCGACCTTCTGGACCAAGCGCGGCACGCTGCAGCTCGACGCCCGCCAGATCCGGCCCGTCGGCGTCGGCGAGCTGCTCGCCCGGCTCGAGCACCTCAAGCGCCTGCTCGCCGCCGAGGGGCTGTTCGACCGCGAGCGCAAGCGCCCGCTGCCCTTCCTGCCCCGCACCGTGGGGCTCATCTGCGGTCGTGCCAGCGCCGCGGAGAAGGACGTCGTCGAGAACGCCCGGCGCCGTTGGCCGGCCGTGCAGTTCGACATCCGGCAGGTCGCCGTCCAGGGCCCCGGCACCGTGCCCGAGGTGACCGAGGCGCTGCGCAGCCTCGACGCCGAGCCCGAGGTGGACGTCATCGTCATCGCCCGCGGCGGTGGCTCCTTCGAGGACCTGCTCGGCTTCAGCAACGAGGCCCTGGTCCGCGCGGTCGCGGCGGCCCGGACCCCCGTCGTCAGCGCCATCGGCCACGACGTCGACACCCCGCTGCTCGACTTCGTCGCCGACTGGCGGGCCTCCACGCCGACCGACGCCGCCAAGCGGGTCGTCCCCGACGTCACCGAGGAGCGCGCAACCCTCCAGGCCGGGCTCGACCGGTGCCGGCGGGTCGTCGCCGGCCGGGTCGAGGCCGAGCGCCGCCACCTCACCGCCCTGATGTCACGCCCGGTCATGGCCGACCCGCACGCCGTGCTGGCGGTGCACCGGCACGAGCTCGGCTCGCTGACCCACCGGGCGCGCCAACGCGTGGAGACGAGCCTGCACCGCGCCACCGACCAGGTCGCCCACCTGCGGGCGCAGGTGCGCGCGCTCTCGCCGCAGGCCACCCTGGACCGCGGCTACGCCGTGGTCCAGCACGCCACCGGGCACGTGGTCATGGACCGGGCCGAGGTCGAGGCGGACGAGCTGCTGCACGTGCGCGTGGCCCGCGGCGACTTCGGCGCCCGCGCGGTCGGCTGACCTGCGGACTGCCACTGGTCGCCGGTGATGCGAATCCGACAATTGGGCCTAAGGTGAGGGACGTGGCATCGAAGGATCAGCAGGGGCTCACCGACACCGAGGGCCAGTTCCCCGACATCGCGGAGCTGAGCTACGAACAGGCGCGTGACGAGCTCATCACCATCGTCGCGCGGCTGGAGTCCGGACAGGTCGGTCTGGAGGAGAGCCTCGGACTGTGGCAGCGCGGGGAGGCCCTCGCCGCCCACTGCAGCACCTGGCTCGACGGCGCCGAGGCCAAGCTCGGCAAGGTCAGCAGCAGGTCCTGAGCTGCGAGCGTCCGGTCAGCCGACCGGGCGGAGACTGGCCGCGAAGGCGGCCAGCTCGTCATACGGCCCGGTGCCGGTGACGATCGTCGTGAGGTCCTTCGGGCCGGCCCCACGGCTGACGAGGGAGAACTGCACCTTGTCCTTGCGGTCGATCTTGGTCCACTCCTGGCCGGCCACCAGCAGCGTGCCTTCCTTGGCGCCGCGGTTGGTCTGGGCATTCACCCACTGCTGGGTCGCGCCCTGGGTCTGCTCCAGGGCGACGTAGTCCCCCTTGGGCGACTGGTATCCCGCGTGCCAGGTCATCAGCCCGTCGGTCGAGCGCACGAAGCGCACGCTCGTCGCGCGCCACCCGTCGGGCAGCCCCTGCGGCTGGAGGATCGGCCACTTCGTCTCGGCCTTGACCTGCTGGGCCACGGAGGTGACGTCCACCGGCGGCTGGGAGATGGCGTTGGGCCGGGGCACGATGGCCACCCACACCACGACGAAGCCGAGCACCACGAGCATGGAGATGATCATGCTGCGCAGGCTCCCCATGCCACGGCGACGACCGCCCGGGGCGGGGGCAGGGGCGGCGCTGGCGGGGGAACTGGTGGCACTCACCCCTCCATCGTCCCCGACGACCTGCCGGGCGGTCGAACCGGCCCACCCGGGCGGCGGGTCGGCGGCGCCGCGACGCACCGATAGAGTCGGCCTGTCGCCGCCACTGACGTCGGAGGAAGCCCGCATGTCTGAAGAGCACCTGCCCGCAGCCCTGAAGGTCGGCTACGAGCGCCCCGACCGCAACCTGGCCCTGGAGCTGGTCCGGGTCACCGAGGCGGCCGCGATGGCGGCGGGCCGGTGGGTCGGCCGCGGCGACAAGAACGGCGCCGACGGTGCCGCTGTCGAGGCCATGCGCACGATGATCTCCACCGTGTCGATGAACGGCGTGGTCGTCATCGGCGAGGGCGAGAAGGACGACGCGCCCATGCTCTACAACGGCGAGCACGTCGGCGAGGGGACCGGCCCCGACGCGGACGTGGCCGTCGACCCGATCGACGGCACGACGCTGTGCGCCAAGGGGCAGAGCAACGCCATCGCGGTGCTCGCGGCCGCCGACCGCGGCACGATGTACGACCCGAGCGCCGTGTTCTACATGGACAAGCTCGTCACCGGCCCCGAGGCGGCGGACGTCGTCGACATCCGACTGCCCGTCGCCGAGAACATCGCCCGGGTCGCCCGGGCCAAGGGCGACAACCCTTCCGACGTCACCGTGGTCATGCTCGACCGTCCCCGACACCAGGAGCTCATGGAGCAGGTGCGTGCCACCGGCGCCCGCCTGCGGCTGATCTCCGACGGCGACGTGGCCGGCGCGATCATGGCCGCCCGCGAGGACACCGGCGTCGACCTGCTGCTGGGCACCGGCGGCACCCCCGAGGGGATCATCGCGGCGTGCGCGATCAAGTGCCTCGGCGGTGTGATCCAGGGCCGGCTCATGCCACGCGACGACGCCGAGCGGCAGAAGGCGCTCGACGCCGGGCACGACCTGGACGCCGTCCTGTCGACCAACGACCTGGTCCGCGGCGAGAACTGCTTCTTCGTGGCCACCGGCATCACCGACGGCGAGCTGCTGCGCGGCGTGCGCTACCGCGCCGGCGGGGCCACGACCCACTCGCTGGTGATGCGCTCCAAGAGCGGCACGATCCGGGTGATCGAGAGCGAGCACAAGCTCTCCAAGCTGAGGGCCTACAGCGCCATCGACTTCGACCGCGCCACGCCCGCCCAGGGCTGACGCCGTGACCGCCGCGCGCACCCTGGTCGTGGGTGAGGCCCTCGTCGACGTCGTCCACGAGCCCGACGGGTCGGTGCGCGAGCACCCCGGCGGCAGCCCGACCAACGTCGCGGTCGGCCTCGCCCGGCTGGGCCACCGCGTCGACCTGGCCACCCGCATCGGCACCGACGGGCGCGGCGACACCATCGTCGACCTCGTCGGCTCCGAGGGCATCACGCTGGTCGACGGCAGCCGGGTCCCGGCGCCGACCTCGGTCGCGGAGGCGACCCTGGACGGCAGCGGCGCGGCGAGCTACCACTTCGACATCCACTGGGACCTGCCCGAGGCGGTGGACACCTCCGGCGTCGGCCACGTGCACACCGGATCGATCGCGGCCGTGCTCGAGCCCGGCGGCGCCAAGGTGGTCGACCTCATCCGGGCCGCCCGCGAGCACGCCACGATCTCCTACGACCCCAACGCGCGCCCGTCCCTCATGGGCGACCCGGCCGCGGCCCGCGAGCGCGTCGAGGCCCTCGTCGGCCTCAGCGACGTGGTCAAGGCCAGCGACGAGGACATCGCCTGGCTCTACGACCACGCCCCGATCCCGGAGGTGCTGCGCCGCTGGGGCAGCCTCGGCGCCGTCGTCACCGTCGTGACCCGCGCGCACGAGGGCGCGGTGGTGGGGCTGAGCACGTCCGGGCAGCTGGTCAGCGTCGGCGCGACGATGGTCGACGTCGTCGACACCGTCGGCGCCGGCGACTCGTTCATGTCCGGGCTGCTGTCCGGGCTGCTGGACGCCGAGCTGCTCGGTGACGCCGCAGCCCGCGAGCGGCTGCTGGCCGCCACGCTGGCCGACATCCAGCCCGCGGTGCACCGGGCGCTCACCTGCGCGGCGGTCACCGTCTCGCGCGCCGGCGCCAACCCTCCGGGCCGGCACGAGCTCTGACCCGCCGTACGGCCGTGCGCCGGCCACGGGCGGGCGGCGCGGGGCAGCGGCCGGTGAGGTCCTTGTCCTGCATCTCCCAGGCGTGGTCGAGCACGTGCCAGGCGAGCCGCCGCGCGGCATAGCGCGGCGGCCAGCTCCTGCCCCGCCCGAGGCCGAGCTCCTCCCCCTGCCAGGGGCGGCGCAGCATCGCGGCGATGTCGGCCCGCATCGCCGCGATGGCCGGCTCGTCGCCGACCTCGGGAGTCTGGTGGGCGACACCGATCTTGCGGGCATACGACTGCTCCGCGCCGAGCACGTGCGCCAGCATCGGGTCGCGGTCGCGCCCGCCGCCGCGTGGTCCTCGGGCCAGCTCGGCCGAGGTCCGGGTCGCCACCTGGTCGAGCTCGGCCCAGGCCGCCTCCACGCAGCGGGCCAGCCGCTCCCCCTCCTGGGCGGTCACCGGGTCGGCGTCCCGGCCCAGCACCGCGTCGATCGCCCCGAAGTCCGTGGTCGGGGTGCCCGGCACGCGCTCGACCACCTCGAAGGTCACGTCGTCGGGAGCGAAGTCCACCGGGAGCCCGGTGCGCCGCGCCACCGGAAGGAACCGGTCGGCATACGCCGCGAGCGCCTCCAGCGCACCCTCGTCGCCCTTGCCGGAGCGAGCCCAGCCGGGCCAGTCCAGGGCGACGGCGAACGTCCTGCTCCGCCCCTGCTCCAGGTAGACCGGGATCACGCCCATCACCCCTCCGGCGCCTCTGTCGTTGGACAGGTGGATCCTGCCACGGGACCCCGAACGGGGCGGAGGCGCAACCGTGACGCACGTCTCATCCGGTGTGCTCACTACTCTGGCCCTGTGGCGGGGCACCGCCACCACCTCCAGTCACGTGAAGGAGCGCCCGTGCCCGAGTTCGTCTACGAGGACCTGCTACCCACCGGAGCCGACCAGACGGCATACCGCCTCCTCACCTCAGAGGGCGTGCGGACGGTGGAGGGGCCAGGCGGCCGCCAGTTCCTGGAGGTCGACCCCGAGGCGCTGCGCCTGCTGACCGAGACCGCGATGCACGACATCGCCCACTACCTGCGCCCGGCCCACCTGGCCCAGCTGCGCCGGATCATCGACGACCCGGACGCCAGCAACAACGACAAGTTCGTCGCCCTCGACCTGCTCAAGAACGCCAACATCGCCGCGGGCGGGGTGCTGCCGATGTGCCAGGACACCGGCACGGCGATCGTCATGGGCAAGCGCGGCCAGCACGTGCTGACCGAGGGCGGTGACGAGTCCGCGATCGCGCGCGGCGTGTTCGACGCCTACACCCGGCTCAACCTGCGCTACTCGCAGATGGCGCCGATCACCACCTGGGAGGAGAAGAACACCGGCTCCAACCTGCCCGCGCAGATCGAGCTCTACGCCGACACCGCGCCCGGGCACGAGCTGGCCTACAAGTTCCTCTTCATGGCCAAGGGCGGTGGCAGCGCCAACAAGTCCTTCCTCTACCAGGAGACCAAGGCCGTCCTGAACCCCGAGCGGATGCTGGCGTTCCTCGACGAGAAGCTCCGCTCGCTGGGCACCTCGGCGTGCCCGCCCTACCACCTGGCCATCGTCATCGGC
>NZ_DASVZH010000224.1:0-1534 GCF_036391795.1 Oryzihumus sp. | reverse complement strand
TCCTCGAGGCGCGAGGCGACGCGGGCCGGGTCGGCCCCGATCTTCTCCAGCACCGGCCGGGCGATGCCGTCCTCCTGCTCCAGCATCGCCAGCACGAGGTGCTCGACGTCGATGGCCTGGTGGTCGCGCCGGCGCGCCTGGCCGGCCGCGCCCTGCAGCACCTCCTGGGCCTTCGTGGTCAATCTCTCGGGTCGCATGCCGGCAACGTAAGAGCCCGACCTGTCTTGGCAAGCGGGCGCTGCGGGCGGGCCCGGAGGCCCGCCCGTCTCGCCGGGGTTCCTACGAAGCGGTGCCCGTCGTCGTCGGCGTGGTGCTGGGCATCATGGTCGATGGGGTGGTGGTCGACGGGGTGGTCGTGGTCGGGGTGGTCGGGGTCGTGGTCGGGGTGGTCGGGGTCGTGGTCGGGGTCGTGGTCGTGGTCGTGGTCGTGGTCGGGGTCGTGGTCGTGGTCGGGGTCGGCGCCGGCGCGGTGGGCGTCGCGGCGCACCCCGGGATCTGGTGATCCCACGGCATGGTCTGGCCGCTCGGCCCCTGCCACATGCCGCTCATGGTGGTCCCGCTCGAGCCGCCCATCATCGTGCCGCCGTCGCCGCCCATGCGGCTGCTCATCTGGCTCAGCTCGGCGGCGCGCATCTGCATGTGCTCGGCGTAGACCGCCATGGTCGCGGCGTGCTGCGCCGCCGTCGTCTGGTTCTGCGTCGCGTTGCTCGAGCTGCAGGCGACGGTGCGGTACTGCGCGAGCGTCTGGGCCATCACCGCCACGCCGCACTGCACGTCGGCCGCGGTGCCCTGGCCCATCGACATCATGCCGTCGTCCATGGCGGGGGCGTCCGCCTGCATCTCCTGGATGGCCGCCTGCATCTGCGACTGGTACTGCTGGGCGGCCGCCGCGCAATCGGTCGGCGTCGTGGCCGCCGCGGCCGCCGTGCTGTAGGTCGTGACCGTGTCGGAGGCGGTGAGGGCGGCCCGCTGGTAAGCCGCCATCTGCGAGGAGGTCGGGGTCGTGCTCGAGCCGCCGCAGGCGGCGAGGCCCAGCACGCCGAGGGCCATCGAGATTCGCTTCATGTGTCTGTGCTCCCTGGTTCGAGCCGCGTCAGTGCGGATGCGCTCCCCGTCAGCAACCGATGTGCCACGCTGTCGTTGTGGCGCTCCTTCACGGCTTTCGCGGCGCGGGGCGGTCGCCAGGGGGTCTGTGCTGACCGACCTGGTACGCTCGTGTGTACCCGTTGGTACAGGGGCCCCGATCGCAGCGCGCCAAGCTACCGGGAGGACGGGGTGGTATGCCCGTTGCTATACCTTCCGTCTGCCAGCAGGCGGGAGCGCCACATGATCGGCAGAGCATTCATCGTCGCAGGGATCCTCACCACCGCGTCGGCGCGGGCCGATGGTGCTGCCTCCGGACCGGCCGAGGCGGCGCGACTCGCCGTTCGCCAGGCGCTGCTGGAGCGGCTCCCCGTGCCCAGCGCCCCGCCCGCGCTGCCCGATCGCGCCCTCGCCCCAGCGCTGCCCGGCTCGCGCGCCAGCGCGAGCGAGG
>NZ_DASVZH010000223.1:0-7769 GCF_036391795.1 Oryzihumus sp. | reverse complement strand
GGGCATCTCAGGGACCCCACTGGCGAACGTTCAGACAGCCGCGTGGCCGCGAATCTCTTTGCCCAGCAATGTCATTCGCGAGACCCATCTTGACGTCTCACGCGACGACCATGCCTTACGTCATCTGGCGCAGGCGCACGGGCATCATCTGGCGCTCATGTGGGGCTTCGAGTGGATCGTCGAGCAGGACTCCCCCACCGTCAAGGCTCTGACCTGCGGAAACGCGATTCTGCGACGTGTCCGTCATTGCTGAAGAGCGTCAGGGATTGCTGAGCGGAACGCTCTTTTGCTCGAATGCTCGCAGAGATTGCTGAGTTGTCACAGGACGCGACATCATCGGCGACCGCGTGAGGTGTTCCACCGGAAGTGCACGAAGATGCGGCCGAAGTTGTCGGAGTCCTTCTCCACCCGGTGGTACAGAGCCTTGACCTCCTTCTGGTCGAGGAACCGCAGCACCCGCTTCTTCAGGGCCCCCGACCCCTTGCCCGGGATGATCTCGACCAGCGGCGCCTTCTTCTCCACCGCCTCGTCGATGATGGCGCGCAGGGCGCGGTCGATGTCGGTGCCGCGGTTGTAGATGTCGTGCAGGTCCAGGACGAGCTTCACGGCCTCATGGTCCGCCCTCGCGCCCTGGGGTGCACCCCGGCGACGCGCAAGCGGGCCCGCCACGACCGATCCCGGCCTACGCTGGCGCTGTGACCCCGGAGGAGCTGGCGACCCTGGTGCGCCTGCGGCAGGCGCGGGACCGCATGGACCGCGACTACGCGCAGCCGCTCGACGTCCCGGCACTGGCCCGGGCGGCATACATGTCCCCGGCGCACTTCTCGCGGCAGTTCCGCGCGGCGTACGGCGAGACCCCCTACAGCTACCTCATGACCCGGCGGATCGAACGGGCCAAGGCGCTGCTGCGGCGCGGGGACCTCAGCGTCACCGAGGTCTGCATGGAGGTCGGCTGCACCTCGCTCGGGTCGTTCAGCTCGCGGTTCACCGAGCTGGTGGGCGAGAGCCCGAGCGCGTACCGGGCACGGGACCACAGCGACGGCGCGGTGGTGCCGGCATGCGTGGACAAGGTCCACAGCCGGCCGAGGCGGGTGACACCGGCGGCCCAGGCGGCGCAGGCAGCGCGCGGTGAGTCGAGCAGGATCGAAGAAGCAACCCCCAAGGCCACCGCCCTAACGTGAACGCCATGAACCTCTCACTCTCGCACTGCCACATCACCGTCAACGACCCGGACGAGGCGCTGGCCTTCTACCGCGACGGCCTCGGGCTCGAGCTGCGCAACGACGTCTCCAATGGCGGCTACCGCTGGCTCACGCTCACCTCCCCGTCCCAGCCGGATGTCGAGATCGTGCTCTCCCAGCCCGGCGGCGGCCGCTCCGCCGAGGACGCGGAGGCCCTGCTCACCCTGGTCACCAAGGGCTCGCTCATGGGCGCCATCTTCCGCACGGACGACCTCGACGAGACCTTCGAGAAGGTCCGGGCCTCCGGCGCCGAGGTGCTCCAGGAGCCGATGGACCAGCCGTGGGGCGTGCGCGACTGCGCCTTCCGGGACCCGGCCGGCAACATGATCCGCATCAACCAGGCCCCGTCGGCCTGACCATCGCTGCCGTCATCGGGGGCGGCGCCGCTCCGCTGGTTGTGCGGTCGTCTCGCTCGGGTCGCCCCGGTGGTCCGCGGCGCGCTGCGCGAGCAGGGCGCGGATCTCCCGGCTGTTCAGCCCCCTGATGTCGTCGAGGGTGATCGTGCCCTCGGCCAGGCCACGCTCGGCGAGGCGCACCAGCACCACGTGCTCGGGCTCGTGCAGCGATCCGTGAAAGGTGCTCGCCATGGTGTGGCTCCTGTCGGCGCGAGGGACGGGTACCCAGTGCGGTCGCCCCCTGAGACCGAAAGCGACAGTGACCGTATGCGACGTCGGCCACCGTCGGCATCATGCAAATCCTCAAGATCTGCCGGTTCCCGGGACGCAAATCTCCCAGCAGGGGACATAAGCGCCACGGTTCCTTGCGATTCCGGGCTGGACCGCGCGACACGGCATACCGGTCAAGGCGCCTACCTGGCTCCTTCGCCGTCCCCCGTCCGGTTGGATAACGGCGTGGTCGATTGCGCCACGACCTGAGCCGGGAGGATCCACGTGAGCGCTGAGACCGACGTCCTCGTCCTGGGAGGCGCCGGCGTCGACACGATCGTGTACGTCCCCGAGCTGCCCCTCGCGTACGCCGACAGCTACATGGTGCCGGCGATCCGGCAACGCGCCGGACAGACCGGGGACTTCGTCGCGATGGGGGTCAACGCGCTGGGTCTGCGCGCGCACCACCTCGACGTGATCGGCGACGACCCCGAGGGCGACCTGGTGCGAGCGCTCCACCGGGACAAGGGAATTGCGCTCACCGAGGTGCCGTCTCCGAGGGGGACGAAGCGCGCGGTGAACCTCGTCGACCCGGCGGGTCGCCGGATGTCCTTCTATGACAGCGACCGCTCCGCGGAGGCCGACCGGCTCCCCGAGGAGACGGTCCGGGCCCTGGCGGCCGCGAGCCGGCACGCACACGTCTCCATCTCCTACCCGTGCGCCTTCGCCCTGCCGCTGTTGCGCGAGGCCGGCGTGACCATCTCGACCGACCTGCACAACTGGGACGGGGTCGAGAGCTACCACGAGGCGTTCGCCCACGAGGCCGACCTGGTCTTCGTATCGGCCACCGCGCTGGTGGATCCGGAGCGGACGATGCGACAGGTCCTCGAGCGGGGTCGTGCCCGGGTGGTGGTCGCCACGGCGGGCGCGGACGGGGCCCACGTGCTGGTCGACGACGTGGTGACCCACGTCCCGGCCGTCACGCCGAGCGCGCCGGTGGTGGACTCCAACGGTGCGGGAGACGCCTTCGTGTCGGGATTCCTCTTCGGCTGGCTGGCCGGTGAGCCGCCGCTGCGGTGCGCGCAGTACGGCGCGGTGGCCGGCGCGTTCGCCTGCACGGTGCCGTCCACGGGGACCGACTGCATCAGCAGGGACGAGCTGCTGGAGCACATGTCGGCCCTGGAGCCCGATTCCCTTGCAGCGTCCCGGGAGCCGTCCCCCACGCGCTGACGTCCACTGCGCACGACCGCGTTCACAGGTGGGCCACGGGTTGGCGACAGCAACCGCCCGGCCGGGCGCCGCACCCTGAACGGGTGAGCCTCACCAACGCCCCGGCCAGCACCGTCTCCGCGTTGCCGTCGGTGCCGTCGCCGGGTCGTCGCCGGCCGCCCTGGCGGCTGCGCGCCGTTGCGCTGCTGTGCCTGACCTGCGCCGCCGTCCTGCTCCCTTGGGTGGCCTACCTGTCCACGTCGCTGCCGCGGACCTACATCCTCACGGACTGGAACGGTGCGTGGGTGGGCTTCGACATCTTGCTGATGCTGCTGCTCGCCACGACCGGCGTCCTGACGCGCCGGCAGCACCCGCTCCACCCCCACGCGGCCTTCGCCTCGGCCGCCGTACTCGTCGCCGACGCCTGGTTCGACGTCACGACCTCGGTAGGCAGCGACGCGGTGGTCGCGTTCGCCAGCGCCGTGCTGCTCGAGCTCCCGCTCGCCACCTTCCTCGTCCGGCACGCCTCGCGGTCGGTCACCAAGGCCGCGCGGGCCGCCGACGTGCCGGCACGGATAGTCTCGGCGCCCGGCATGCCGGGCGGTCACGATCGGTCGTTCGCGTGTCCTCAGGCAGCACGTCCCCGAAGTCGAGGAGGGGCCCATGATGGCGTGGTCTGTCGTCATGGTCGGCGACAGCATCACCGACTCCGACAGGCCGCGACACACGGACGGGCTCGGTGACGGCTGGGTCAGCCTGGCTGCCGCCGAGCTGAGAAGGCGGGGCGACGATGCCGTGGTGTTCAACCGCGGCGTCAGCGGCGACCGGGTGCAGGACCTGCGCGCCCGGTGGCGGGCCGACGTGATCGACCTCCACCCGGCGGTGCTCACCGTCCTGGTCGGTGTCAACGAGGCGTGGCGGCGATACGAGGACGGCGACCCGGTGACCGCCGAGGCGTTCGAGGCGGACTACCGGGCGATCCTGGCCGAGGCCGCTGCGGACTCGGCGCCGCGGCTGATCCTCATGGAGCCGTTCCTGACCGCCGCTGACGGGTCCCGGGCGCACTGGCGCGAGGACCTCGACCCCAAGCGCGCGGTGGTAGCCCGCATCGCGGCGGACCTCGACGCCATGTTCGTCCCCCTGCAGTCGATCCTCGACGAGGCGGCGAAGGTGCACGGCGCAGCGGCTCTGGCACCGGACTCGGTGCATCCCTCGGCGCTGGGGACGCAGGTGCTGGCGCGGGCTTGGCTCACGGCATACGACCGCCTCTGAGGGGATCGCCGGAGGCTGGTCATCAGTAGTCCGCGGTGGCAGCCAGCTCGACGTCGTCGCAGTCGCTGCGCCGAACCCGCTCGTACTCGTCGGCTGCCGTAGCCGGTCCCTGGCTCAGCACCGCGTCGAGCGGGCGTACGACGCGTCAGAGGCCCTTCCCCGGAACCGGGAAAGGGCCTCTGACCTTGCGTGGAGCTGATGGGACTCGAACCCCTCACCCCCTCGTTGCGAACTCGGGGAATGACGGTCGGGGGCGTCTGTTCGTGCAGGGATCTACTCAGGCGGCGCTGCCCGGGGGCGGCCGAACGCAGACGCGTTGCTGTACCAAATTGCTGTACTGACGCGGTCGCGAGTGGCCCCTTTTCGTCGCTGCGGGGACTAGGACTGAGACAAGTGCGACGCGGGTCACGTGTCCACATTTTCGAGCCCGACGCGCCGCGCCTCCGTTCACGAGTCGCGCGTCCACCACCATCGGGACTAGGACATGGCCCTCCGCCATTCGGACGACACGGCCTTCAGGCCCTCGTCCGCTTGGCCCTGTGGGGGCAGGCAGCGGTCCTCGACCATCGGGGTTCTGGGTGGTTAGTGCGTGTGGCTCCATCACGGGGGCCAGACGCCGCAGCAGGCTCACGTTCAGGGAGGGGCTTCATGGCGGTTCGACGGAGACTACTTGCGGTCATGGCAGCTGTGGTTGCCTCGCTTCCCCTTGTCGTGGCCCTGCCGGCCACGGTGACGCAAGCAGCCGGTGACCCCGTCATCGCCGCCGCCGGCGACATCACTTGCCAACCGCCGGGCAAGGCCAAGGCCAACGCCTGCCACCAGCAGGCCACCGCCAACCTGCTTGGTCTGGTCCCGTACGACGCGGTGCTGCCACTGGGAGACGGCCAGTACGACTGCGGGACGCTGAGCGGCTACCAGCAGGTCTACGCCCCAACCTGGGGGAAGTACCTGGCGAAGAGCCACCCCGTGGTCGGCGACCAGGACTACGGCGGATCCACCTGCTCGGTCCCCGGGGCCTCGGGCTACTTCACCTACTTCGGAGCTGCCGCCAGCCCGGACAACCCCACCTGCACCTCAGCCTGCAAGGGCTACTACAGCTACAACCTCGGCGCCTGGCACATCGTGGCGCTGAACTCCGAGTGCAGCCAGCCCGGCGTCGGCGGCTGCTCGTCCACCAGCCCTATGCTCACCTGGCTCCGCAACGACTTAGCGGCGCACCCCACAGCGTGCACCTTGGCCTACATGCACGAGCCCTACTGGGCTAACGGCAGTCTGGCTAAGAACTACCTGCCTGTCATCAAGGCGCTGTACAACGCCCACGTCGACGTGCTGCTGACTGGGCACAAGCACATCTACGCGCGATATGCCCCGCAGAGCCCCAGCGGCGGCAATGACCCGGCACAGGGAGTGCGCGAGTTCATCGTCGGCACCGGTGGTCACAACCACGCCGCGCTGGCGAGCCCGCTGCCCAACCTGCAGGTCGCGAACAACACGACGTTCGGTGTACTGCAGTTGACGCTGCACAGCAGCAGCTACGACTGGCAGTTCGTGCCCGAGGCGGGCCAGACCTTCACCGACAGCGGCACGACGACCTGCCACTGAGTCACCATGAAGACGGCCCGGCATCACGCGGGTAGGCGCACTGACCGGGACTCGGCACAGTCGTAGGTGACCCGCTGCGATGCGGGTACGGGTTTTAGGTCCACGGGGTTGAGCAGCCAGCCTGATCGAATCGGTGCAGCTGGTTCTTCGGGTAGCCGGCCGCGTGCGGGCTCTACACGCACGTCCCATCGGAACTCACGCGCAGCGCGCTGCACCGGCTCGGGGACCGTCTGGACGGGCTCGAGTGAGGCCAACTGCTGTACAAAACCGCTGTACGGCACGCCAGAGGCCCTCCCCCGCTTTCGGGGAAGGGCCTCTGACCTTGGGTGGAGCTGAGGGGACTCGAACCCCTGACCCCCTCGTTGCGAACGAGGTGCGCTACCAGCTGCGCCACAGCCCCAAGGTGCGGGCCACACGATAACACCCGGCGGGCCCGCGGCTGAAACCGGCTCAGCCCAACGCCTCCAGCGCCGCGAGGTCCTCGGCCGTGGGCTCCCACAGGCCGGCCTGTGCGTTGGACACGACCTGCTCCGGACGCGTCACGCCGGCGATCACCGAGGTCACCGCCGGCTGGGCGGCGAGGCCACCCATGGCCACCTGGAGCATGCTCAGCCCGCGCTCGGCGGCGAACGCCTCCAGCGCCTCGATCCTGTCCCAGTCCGCCCCCTCGAAACGCGCCTGCTCGATCGCCAGCCGGGACCCCTCAGGAGCCGCCTGGCCGCGCGAGTACTTGCCGGTGAGCAGGCCGTACTCCAGCGGGAAGAAGGGCAGGATCCCCACGCCGAGGTGCTCGCACGCCGGCACGAGCTCGGCCTCGACCGAGCGGTCCAGCAGCGAGTAGCGGTTCTGCGCCGAGACGAACCGCTCGTAGCCGCCGGTCCGGGCCGTCCAGTCGGCGTCGACGAGCTGCCAGGCGTCGAAGTTCGAGCAGCCGACATAGCGAACCTTGCCCTCCAGGACGAGCTCGTGCAGCGCCGCGAGCGTCTCCTCGATCGGCGTGACCGGGTCCGGCTGGTGCAGCTGGTACAGGTCGATCCAGTCCGTGCCGAGCCGCCGCAGGCTCGCCTCCACGGCCTGACGGACGTAGCGCCGCGACCCGCGCACCCCCCAGTCCGGCCCGTTCTTGCCCTGCATGTCCATGCCGAACTTCGTCGCGACGACGACCTGGTCGCGCCGGGAGCCCAGGGCGGTGCCCAGCATGGTCTCGCTCGCGCCGGGCTCGATGCCGTAGATGTCAGCGGTGTCGAAGAGCGTGATTCCCTGCTCGATCGCCGCGTCCACGATGCCTCGGGTCGCCTCGGCGTCGGCGCGCCGGCTGAACGCGTTGCAGCCGATGCCGACCGTGCTGACCATGAGGCCGGAGCTGCCGAGCGGGCGGTAGGTCATGTCAGCCATGCGCCCACCCTAGGCAGGCCTCACCAGCGCCGGTGTGCCGGGTGGCCGCGCCGAGGGGCGCCCAACCACCGGTATGCCGGGTGGCCGGGCCGGCGGGCAGGCCCACCAACCGCAGGCTGGCATCGCCGCACCGGGGGCGGTCCGGCTCAGGAGCCGACGGCGCGCCGGTCTAGCAGGCCGTCCAGCTCGCCGGAGGCCACGACGCCGCCGAACGAGGAGGAGGTGGCCGGCGCCGGGACAGGCGCCGGCTGCGGCGAGGGCTGCGGGGTCTGGGCCGCCCGCGCCTTCATCGTGTAGGTCGGCGGAGGCACGGGGACCGGTCGCCATCCGTCGGGGTCGTCCGCCCTCTGCGGCGTGGCCGGGTCAGCGATGACGGACGCGGCCGGGTCGGACGCCGGGGCCGCGGCCTCCCGCGCGGAGAGCTCGGCTGCGGCCAGGCTCGGCT
>NZ_DASVZH010000222.1:0-4997 GCF_036391795.1 Oryzihumus sp. | reverse complement strand
GTGACGAGCAGCTTCTCCCGGTCGAGCCCGTCGATTGCCCCGACAACTTCCGCCGAGGGTTGGTCGGCGGGTTGGTCGGCAGGGGGTGCCGCGTGGAAGGTCGGCGCCACGTCGGCATCGGCGAGGGCGTGGAGCAGGGCGTGGCGACGGGCGAAGTCGACCGGGCGGCGGTTGTCCGGGTCGACCAGCGACAGGTCGACCAGCTCGCAGCCCTGGTAGGTGTCCGGGACCCCCGGCAGGCACAGCTGGAGCAGCTTCGCCGCCAGCACGGTCGCCCGGACGGCAGAACCGTTGAGCCGCAACGCCTCCTGCCACACCTCGCGCAGCGCACCCGGCACGAGCGCGGCGTCGGCGAGCGCGAGCACCCGCTTCTCGTAGGCCTCGTCGCCGTCCACCCAGGCGGTGCGCTGCTTGGCCTCGCGCAGCGCCTTGACCAGGTAGCCGTGCAACCGTTCGGCCCCCGCGTCACCGACGCCGACCAGGGTCTGCCAGACCAGGTGGGCGCTCGGAGGGTCGACCCCGAACTCGTCGGCGGCCGCCCGGAACGCTGCCGAGCACTGTCGCCACGTCTCGGGGTCGCCGGCCACGGCCAGCAGGCGGGCGCGCACGTCCTCGCTGCGCTTGGTGTCGTGCGTGGACAGCGTGGTCATGCCCCGCGGCCAGTCCCGCTGCTGCGCCTCGGCCCAGCCGTGGAGCGCCTCGGCCGAGCCGGCCTCCAGCACGGAGGGGTCGCCCCCCACCTCGTTGAGGGCGACCAGGCGGTGCCAGCGGTAGAAGGTCGTGTCCTCGATGCCCTTGGCCATCACCGGTCCCCATGTCTGCTGCAGCCGGACGGCGAAGTCCACCGCGGCGGGGGGCAGGTCGGCGTCCTCGCCCAGCGCGAGCTCGACCAGGGCGTCGACCTCCGCCTCGAGGTCCGGCCGGGCGGCCACCGCAGCGGCGCGCGCCTCCTCGATCCGGCGCCGGGCCTCGCGCGAGAGCCGCTGGTCGGGCCGGACGTAGGCGCGGTAGACCTCGCCGGCCACCAGCAGCTCGACCACGGCGAGCCGCAGCCGCTCGGGGTCCAGCGCCGGCAGCGCCTCCCGGGCCCGCCGGGTCAGCCGGTCGACCTCCGGGGCCAGGGACTCGTCGACCACCTGACGCTTGGCCCGCTCGACCGAGCGGGCCAGCCGCGGCTCTCCCCCGGCGGCGACCCAGCACTCCTCGAGGACCTCGGCCGCGTCGGGGTCGACGAGGGCCGCCTGCACGGCCTGCAGCGCGTCATACCCGGTCGTGCCGTCGCAGGCCCAGGTGGTGGGAAGGCGCTCGTGACCCTCGAGGATCTTCTCGACCCACACCAGCGTGCCCGGGCGCGTGGCCTCGCGCAGGCGCTGGAGGTAGCCCTCGGGGTCGGCCAGGCCGTCGGGGTGGTCGATGCGGAAGCCGTCGATGACGCCGCGGTGGTTGAGGTCCAGCAGCAGCCGGTGCGTGGCCTCGAAGACCTCCTCGAGCTCGACCCGCACCGCGATCAGCTCGTCGATCTCGAAGAACCGGCGGTAGTTGAGCATCGTGTCGGTCTCGCGCCAGGAGGCGAGCTGGTAGTGCTGCCGGGCGAGCACCTCGGCCACGTCCTCGCCCTCGGTGCCGAGCGCGACCGGGAAGACGTGGTCGTGGTAGCGGACGACCGGGTCGCCGTCGAGGTCGCCGAGCACGAGCTCGCCGGCCTCGAGGATCGCCGCGAGGGTGTCGCCGAGGAGGGGCAGGCCGAGCCGCCCGCCGCCGGACTTCCAGTCGATGTCGAACCACTCGGCGGTCGGCGCGTCGCGCCCCTCGCGCAGCACCTGCCACAGCGGGGCGTTGGCGCTCTCGGGCGCGACGAGGGCCATGTGGTTGGGCACGACGTCGACGACGAGCCCGAGCCCGTGCCGGTGCGCGGCCTCCGCGAGCCGGACCAGGGCCTCCTCACCGCCGAGGTCGCTGCTGACCCGGGTGTGGTCGAGCACGTCGTAGCCGTGCATCGACCCGGGGACGGCCTGCAGGACCGGTGAGAGGTAGAGGTGGCTCACGCCGAGGCTGGCGAGGTAGGGGACCTGCGCCTCGGCGTCGGCGAAGCCGAAGCCGGCGTGCAGCTGAAGGCGGTAGGTCGCGGTGACCTCGCGGGCGGGGTCCGAACTCACGAAACAGCCTCCATGTGGCATGGGTCACCTCGGGCGGCCCATCGTCCCAGACGACCCCCGGGGCCGCGCAGGCGTCTCACCGAAGGTCAGTCGAGGAAGAACAGGCGGATCGCGGTGCCCGGGCCCGTCGCGCGCACTGTCGCGTCCGAGGCCAGGCTGCGGGCCAGCCACAGCCCGCGCCCGCAGTCGAGGTCGTCCGCGGGCGGCACGTAGCCGGCGGTGGCCGCGTGGAACCCCGGCCCGGAGTCGGCGACCTGCCACACCCGGCACCCGCCCTCGCGCCACGTGCTCACCTCGGCGGTGCCGGCGGCGCGCAGGGCGTTGCTGACCAGCTCGTTGACGGCGATCAGGACGTCCTGGCCTCGCTCACCCTCCAGCCCACCGGCGAGGACCTCGCCGACCAGCGCCCGGGCCTGCCGGGCGTCGTCCACGTGTCGCACCAGCGCGCCGGCCGGTCGCTCGGACCAGTCCGGCTCGGCCTGCCGCAGGAACGTCGCGGTGTCCACGTAGGTCGGTGAGGGCACCGGCCCGGCCCCACCCCACATCATCGGGTGGCTGCGCAGCACCACCTCGAGGACGTCCGGGCCGAGCCGGCGGGTGTCGTGCGGGCAGAGGAGGTAGAACGCCAGGTCGGCGTAGGCGTCGTTGAGCACCGCCTCGAACCGGGACCACACGCGCCCGTCGGGCCGGTCCAGCCACGTCGGCTCGCCGATGAGGCGCCACGGGGCGCCGCTCGCCCGGAGCGGCTGCAGGTCCCGGGCGTAGGCGCTCAGCGTGCCGAAGCCGCCCTCCCACCGGCCCTCCGCAGGGGCCAGCCCGGCCAGGCGCCCCACGTCGTCGCCGAGGTGGGCGACCAGCGCCTCCCGCAGCGGCTCGGACCCGACGACGACCACCGGCTCACCGCGCTCGAACCCCTCGTGGATGAAGGGCACGCACCGCGCCACCGCCTCCTCGTCGCTGGAGTAGAGGAACGCCTCGTGCGCGAAGTCCTTGCCTGTCCAGTCGCCGGTCGGGTGCACCGCCGGGGCGCTCATGCCAGCTCCACGTCGAAAAGCTCCAGCACGCGGCGCGGCCCACGCCCCACCCCGACGAAGCGCACCGGCCGCCCGCTCGCTCGCAGCCCCGTGGCGAAGCGGACCAGCGACCGCGTGGCGCCGACGTCGAGGAAGTCCAGCCCCGCGAGGTCGACGGTCACCAGCCCGTCGGCCACCTGGCCCACCCCGTCGAGCACCTTGTCGAGGTCGTCCGCGCACCCGGTGTCGACCTCTCCGGCGAGCACCAGGACGTCGTCGCGCACCCGCGCGACGAACGTCAGCGGGTGTCCGGCCACGTGCCGTATGCCGTGCAGTGCCGCGAGCGGGCGGAGACGGTCCCCCGGGACCGTCTCCGCGGCATACCCGCACATGCCGGTGAGCCGGTGAGCGGCGATGACCGAGTCGACGACGATCTCGTAGGCGCGCACGTCCTCCCAGTGCGCGGCGTCGCGGACCAGGCCGGTGAGCTCGCCGGCCACCCGCAGCCCGGTGTAGCCCTCGGCGACCGCGGCCGCCGCGGCGGCGATGAACACCTCGGTCTGGGCGACGGGGTCGAGGCCGCCGTCGCCGAGGTAGACCTGCGACATGGGCTGGACCGCCAGCTGCCCGCTGGCCAGGAGCTCGTCCCGCCCCGGCAGGGAGGCCAGCTCCCGGACCAGCTGCGCCGTGTCGCCCTCCCCGACGAAGAGCACCTGCTCGCCCAGGGCCACCCCTTCGGCCAGGAACTGCGCCGCCACCGCGCCGAAGCCCCGCTCCTGGTCGTAGGCCCAGCAGACGTGATCCCCCTGCTGCAGGCCCCGCGGCCGTGCCAGCTCCGACATTGCCACCATGGCCCCACGGTAAGCCCGTGGTCCGGGGGTGCACAGGCCCTCAGCGCGGAACCGGCGGCCACCGCGGCCAGGACGTCAGGGCGACGCACCCCAAGAGATAGTCAAGGAGCGGGCAAAGCCCGGACGGGCCACGCAGGGCCGACCTACCCTCGAAAAGGTGGTCGCAGGGGCCACCGAACCCCGTTCTGAAAGCCGTTGCTGCGCCATGCCCGGAAACCCTCGCCACCCCCGCGCGGTCCTCACCGCCCTCGCCGCCGGCCTGGCCCTCGTGCCCGTCCTGGCGACCGGCCCGACCGCCCACGCCGCCACGGCCGTGCCGCCGACGCCCATCGGCCTGCCGACCGCGATCGAGCCGCTGGCCGCGGACGTCGCGGACAACTCCTGTGACGGCACCGCCAAGCCTGGGACCCTCGCCCTCGGCAACCTGCTCAAGGCCACCTACCCGACCAGCTCCTACGGCACCGTGCGGGCCTGCGGCGCCGACTCGATCACGCACACCGAGCACTACGACGGCCGCGCCCTGGACTGGATGGTCAGCGTCCGCGACACCACCCAGAAGGCCGAGGCCAACGCGGTGCTGGGCTGGCTGTTCGCCACGCGCAACGGCGTCACGTACGCCAACGCCCGCCGCCTCGGCGTCATGTACGTCATCTGGGACAACCAGATCTGGGGCACGTGGAGCCAGAAGTGGGAGCCCTACAGCAGCTGCGCCTCCACGCCGCAGGTCAGCATGGACAGCACCTGCCACCGCAACCACATCCACTTCTCCCTGTCCTGGGCCGGCGCCATGAAGCGGACGTCGTACTGGACCAAGCAGGTCGCCGCGACCGACTACGGCCCCTGCCGCAACGCCGACCTCAACTGGGCCGCGCCGTACTCCGGCTACAACGGCACGCCCTGCCCGCGCCTCGGCTCCGTGACCGCGCCGGTCGGCGCCACGACGCTGACCCGGTCGCTCGTGGGCTACTCGGGCATGT
>NZ_DASVZH010000221.1:0-31600 GCF_036391795.1 Oryzihumus sp. | reverse complement strand
GTCGGGGTCGGCCGGGGTCGGCTGCTGCGGCGGCTCCTGCCCCGGCAGCGGCTCCGGCTGCGGGACGGGCACGGGGCGCTCCGGCGGCGGGGGCGGCTCCGGCTCGATCGGCGGCTCGGACCCGGTGGGCCGCTGCGGTATGCCGTCTGGCTGGCTCATGGGCTCGCCTCCCGTGCTGGCCGGCAACAGTTCGGACACTACCGGGCCACGGACCCGGTGGACCCCTCGGCAGCGGGTCGGCTGCTGCCTAGACTGCCGCACATGCTGCCCCACCTCGCGACCGCCGGCCACGCCACGACGACGGGCTTCAACGTCACGAACCTGATCATCTTGGTCGTCGTGCTCGCGGTGCTGGTGCCGGTGGTCAACCGGCTGCGTCGGGCGACCTCGGAGCGCCGGCGTGCACGCTGGGCCGAGGAGGAGCGCCAGGCGCAGCAGGAGCACCCCCAGCGCGACGCCTGAGGCGGGTGCTCCTGAGCCCCGCCGAGCCCGCCATCGGACCCGCGACCCGGGTCAGTCGATGGTGTGCAGGCGGCGAGCCGCCTCGGCGATCGAGCCCGACATCGACGGGTAGACCGTGAAGGTGCCCGCCAGCTGGTCGACGGTGAGCCGGTGCTGCACGGCCAGGGTGACCGGGTAGATCAGCTCGGAGGCCCGCGGGGCCACCACGACGCCGCCGACCACGGTGCCGATGCCCTTGCGGGCGAAGAGCTTGACGAACCCGTCGTGCACGTTCTGCATCTTGGCCCGCGGGTTGGTCGCCAGCGGCAGCATCACCGTGTGGGCGTCGACCTTGCCCTCGTCGATGTCCGTCTGGGAGTAGCCGACCGTCGCGATCTCGGGGTCGGTGAAGATGTTGGCACTGACCCCGCGCAGGTTGAGCGGGGTCACGGCGTCGCCGAGCGCGTGGGCCATGGCGATCCGGCCCTGCATCGCCGCGACCGAGGCCAGCGGCAGGACCCCGGTGCAGTCACCGGCGGCGTAGATGCCCCGGGCCGAGGTGCGCGAGACCCGGTCGACCTTGATGTGGCCCGAGCCGGTCAGCTCGACCCCGGCCTCCTCCAGCCCCAGGCCGGCGGTCTGCGGCACGGAGCCGACCGCAAGGAGGCAGTGGGAGCCCTCGACGGTGCGCCCGTCCTCCAGGGTCACGGCGACCCCGTCGCCGGCCCGCACGACCGAGGCCATCCGGGAGCGGTTGAGCACGGTCATGCCACGGCGACGGAAGACGTTCTCGATCACCTCGGCGGCGTCGGCGTCCTCGCCGGGCAGCACCCGGTCACGGGAGGACACCAGCGTGACCTCGCTGCCCAGACCCAGGTAGGCGTGGGCCAGCTCGGCGCCGGTCACGCCGGAGCCGACGACGACGAGGCGCTCGGGCAGCTCTTCGAGGGCGTAGATCTGCTGCCAGGTCAGGATCCGCCGGCCGTCGGGGCGGGCGGTGTCCATCACCCGCGGGGTGGCACCGGTGGCGACCAGGACCACCTCGGCGTCGACGTCCTCGGTGCCGCCAGACTCCACCTCGATGCGCACCCGGCCGGGGGCGAGGACGCGACCGACGCCACGGCATACGCGCACCCCCTCGGAGAGGAGGCGCTGCTCGATGTCGTGGGACTGGGCGGCCGCGAGCGCCAGGATGCGGGCGTTGACCCGCGAGGCGTCGGCGGTGGCCTCCTCGCCGGCGTGGGCGGCCTCGAAGCCGACCCCGAGGTCGGTGGCCGCCTCGAACCGCTGCATGAAGTCGCCGACCGAGATCAGGGTCTTGGACGGGACGCAGTCGGTCAGCACCGCGGCACCACCGAGGCCGTCGCGGTCCACGACGGTGACCGACGCCCCCAGGTGGGCGGCCACCAGGGCCGCCTCGTAGCCGCCGGGACCCCCACCGAGCACGACAACAGACGTCTTCCGTTCAGTCACGCCGCTATCCAACCATCCGGGGTGTGCCCTCCGGACTGTGGCCAGATCGACGCAGAGGCGTCATGATCCGTTTACCCGTTGTGGTCAGTGTTCGGTGCAGTCCCCCACGGCGCGGGGGCTCCCCTCGTGCCGACCGGCTGATGTCACCCCAGGAGGCTGACGTGAAGACCTTTACCCGTCCCGGAGTCGCGATGGTGGCCGCCCTCGCGGCCGTCGGTATCGCGGCCTGCTCCCCGCCCGCGAAGTCCGGCAGCTCCTCCGCCTCCGGCGACAAGGCCGCCTCGGCCACGTCGGCCCAGGCCATGGGCGGGATGGACGCCCTGGTCGCCGCCGCCAAGAAGGAGGGCACGCTCAACGTCATCGCGCTGCCGCCGGACTGGGCCAACTACGGCGAGATCATCAAGGCCTTCACCGCCAAGTACGGCATCAAGGTCGACAGCGCCCAGCCCGACGCCTCCAGCGCCGACGAGATCACCGCCGCCAAGAACCTCAGCGGCCAGTCCAAGGCGCCCGACGTCTTCGACCTCAGCGCCGCCGTCGCGAGCGCCAACACCTCGATGTTCGCGCCGTACAAGGTGACGACCTTCGGTGACGTGCCGGACAAGCTCAAGGACGCCAACGGGACCTGGGTCAACGACTACGGCGGCTACATGAGCATCGGCTACGACGCCGGCAAGGTCCCGGCCCCGGCGTCGGTGACCGACCTGCTCAAGCCGGCCTACAAGGGCAAGGTCGCGCTCAACGGTGACCCGACCAAGGCCGGAGCGGCGTTCAGCGGCGTGGTCATGGCCTCCCTCGGCAACGGCGGCAGCGCCGACGACGTGAGCAAGGGCGTCGACTTCTTCAAGAAGCTCAAGGACGCCGGCAACTTCCTGCCGGTCGACCCGACCCCGGCGACCATCGAGTCCGGGCAGACGCCGGTCGTCATCGACTGGGACTACCTCAACGTCGCCCAGGGCGCCAAGCTCAAGGGCAAGCTCGACTGGAAGACGGTCGTGCCGGCCAACGCGGTCGTCGGCGGCTACTACGTCCAGGCGATCAACAAGGACGCCCCGCACCCGGCGGCGGCCCGCCTGTGGCAGGAGTTCCTCTACTCCGACCAGGGCCAGAACCTCTGGCTCAAGGGCGGTGCCCGGCCGGTCCGTGAGGACGCGATGACCAAGGCCGGCACCATCGACGCCGCCGCTCACTCCGCGCTGCCGCCGACGCAGGGCACCCCGGTGTTCCTGACGCCGGAGCAGGAGACGAAGGCCAAGAACTACCTGGCCGCGAACTGGGCCAACGCCGTTGGCTGATCGACGTCGCCCGGGGGCGCTCACCGGCGGAATGCCGGTGGGCGCCCTCATGGGCGTGCTCCCGTTCTTCGCCTACACCACGATCTTCCTGCTCATCCCCACGCTGGTCGTCGCCATCGGGGCGTTCCTGGGCGCGAACAACACCTTCACCACCAGCAACGTCCGGGCCCTGTCGCAGCCGGCGATCGTCTCCTCCCTGGAGCACTCGGTCATCCTCTCCGCGGTGACGTCGGTCGTCGGCGCGGTGGTCGGCGGGCTGCTCGCGTATGCCGTGACCACCGCCCGCGAGGGCGGCACCCTGCGCCGGCTGGTCACCTCCCTGTGCGGGGTGCTGGCCCAGTTCGGCGGCGTGACGCTGGCCTTCGCCTTCATCGCCACCGTGGGCCTGCAGGGGTTCCTCACCCTCCAGCTGCAGAAGATCGGCATCAACCTGGGCAACAGCACCTGGCTGTTCGAGTGGAACAAGGGCCTGATGCTCGTCTACACCTACTTCCAGATCCCGCTGATGCTCATCGTCTTCCTGCCCGCCGTGGAGGGCCTGCGCCCGCAGTGGCGCGAGGCCGCCGAGACACTGGGCGGTGGCACCTGGGACTACTGGCGCCGCGTCGCCGGCCCGATCCTGGCGCCGTCCTTCATCGGCGCGACGCTGCTGCTGTTCACCAACGCCTTCAGCGCCTACGCCACCGCCGCCGCGCTGGTCTCGCAGGGCTCGCCGATCCTGCCGCTCAACATCGCCGGGACGTTCAGCTCCGAGGTCATCCTCGGCCAGGAGAACATCGGCAAGGCGATGGCGCTGGCCATGGTCGCGGTCGTCGCCGTCGTCATGACGCTCTACGCGCTGCTCGAGCGGCGCACGTCGAAGTGGCTGGGCCGATGAGGCTGCAGGCGGCGCGACGCCGCAAGCAGGCGATCTTCCGTCGGGTCGTCGTGGGGCTGGTGCTCACCTTCTTCGCCCTGCCGCTCTTCGGCATGCTGGAGTTCACCACCCGCGGGGCCGGCGGCTCCGGGCGCAGCCTGGACACGTGGGCCAAGCTGACCGACTTCGGCGCGATCGACGCCAACTACCCCGACCTCAAGGAAGGCCTGATCGCCTCAGCCGGTCTGGCCGTGCTCACCGTGGTGATCATGCTGGTGCTGCTGGTCCCCACCATGACGTGGGTGCGGCTGCGGCTGCCGAAGCTGCGCCGCACGGTGGAGTTCATCTGCCTGCTGCCGCTGACCATCCCGGCGATCGTCCTGGTCGTCGGCCTGACGCCGGTCTACGCGTGGGTGACCTACCTGCTCAGCGAGGACACGATCTGGCTCTGCTTCGCCTACGTCGTCCTCGTGCTGCCCTACGCCTACCGCGCGCTGGACGCCGGGCTGGGCGCCATCGACGTCAAGACCCTCTCGGAGGCCGGGCGCTCGCTCGGGGCGTCGTGGTTCACGATCATGGTCCGCATCATCCTGCCCAACCTGCGCACCGCGGTGCTGTCCGCGTCGTTCCTGGCGGTGGCCCTCGTGCTGGGCGAGTTCACCATCGCCAACCTGTACAGCCGGGTGAACCTCCAGGTCGCGATCTTCCTCCTGGGCAAGAGCGACGCCCAGGTCTCGGTCGCGGTGGCCCTGGCCGCCCTGGTGTTCGCCTTCGCCGTGCTCTTCGCCCTGTCCTTCGTGGGCGTCACCCGCCGCGAGGCCCGGTCCCCCTTCACCCGCCGCGGTCGCCGCCGCGCCAAGGAGAGCTGATGTCCACGACCACCACGCCGACCTCCGCCGACTCTGCCGTCAAGGGCGTCGGGGTCCGGCTCACCGAGCTGCGGCGGTTCTACGGCAGCATCCACGCCCTCGACGGGCTCACCCTGGAGATCGCGCCGGGCGAGCTGGTCGCCCTGCTCGGCCCCTCGGGCTGCGGCAAGACCACCGCCCTGCGCGTGCTCGCCGGGCTCGAGGACGCCGACTCCGGCCGGGTCGAGGTCGGCGGGCGGGACCTGACCCGGGTGCCGACCAACAAGCGGGACATGGGGATGGTCTTTCAGGCCTACAGCCTGTTCCCGCACATGACGGCGCGGCAGAACGTCGAGTTCGGCCTGCAGATGCGGGGCCGCTCCTCGACGCAGCGCCGCGAGCGGGCCGGGCAGATGCTCGACCTGGTCGGGCTCTCCGAGCAGGCCGACCGCTACGCCCACCAGATGTCCGGCGGTCAGCAGCAGCGCGTGGCCCTGGCCCGCGCCCTGGCCATCGAGCCCCAGGTGCTGCTGCTCGACGAGCCGCTGTCCGCCCTCGACGCCAAGGTCCGCGTCCAGCTGCGCGACGAGATCCGCCGGATCCAGCTCGAGGTCGGCACGACCACGCTCTTCGTCACCCACGACCAGGAGGAGGCGCTCGCGATCGCCGACCGGGTCGGTGTCATGCGGGAGGGCAACCTCGAGCAGCTCGCCGCGCCGCAGGAGCTCTACTCCCGCCCGGCGTCGGCGTTCGTCGCGGACTTCGTGGGGCTGACCAACCGGGTCCCGGCGACCGTCGCCGACGGCCACGCGCGGGTGCTCGGCGCCAGCGTGCCGCTGCTGCCCGGCTCGGCGGGCTCCGGCCCCGCCACCCTCCTGCTGCGCCCGGAGAGCCTCACCGTCGCCGCCGACCCACAGGGCAGCGCGACCGTGCTGACGTCCAGCTTCCTGGGGTCGTGGGGCCGGGTGACCGCGCGTACCGACGACGGGCTGGAGCTGATGTGCCAGGTCGACAACGACGCGGTTGCCCGCTTCTCCCCCGGCGACCGGGTCACCCTCACCCCGCGGCAGACCCCGTCCCTCGCCGTGGCGGACTGACACTCCACCGAACGGCGGCGTAGCGCCCGTCGTCCCTTCTGCGGAGCCACCCGGCCACCGTGCGGCGTAGACCTGCACGAGGCGGCCGAGGCACGACCGCCGGAGGGGAGAACGTCATGAAGCGACTCACCATCGTGGTCACCGCCGCGGTGGCCGCGGGGACGCTGGCCGCGACGCCGGTCGGGCTGGCGGCGGCGTCGCCGGGGACGCGGACGAGCACCGTCGCGGCGGCCACGTCGGTGGCCTGGGGAAGCTGTTCGGACCCGACCCTGCAGCAGGCACACGCGCAGTGCGGCACGGTCACGGTGCCGATGGACTACGCCCACCCCGGCGGCGCGAAGGTCAGGCTCGCGGTCTCGCGGGTGCTGCACACCGTCCCCGCCAGCCAGTACCAGGGCGTCATGCTGGTCAACCCCGGTGGCCCGGGCGGGTCCGGCCTCATCTACTCGATCCTGGGCAGCTTCGTGCCCGGCGGCGCGGGCAACGCCTACGACTGGATCGGCTTCGACCCCCGCGGCGTCGGCTCCAGCCGGCCCGCCCTGTCCTGCGACCCCACCTACGCCGCGGGTCCGCGTCCGCCGTACGACCCGGTGTCGCACGGGACGGTCAACGCCTGGCTGGCCCGGGCCGCGGCCTACGCCACGGCGTGCGGTCGCGCAGGCGGCGCGCTGCTCGAGCACCTGACCACGGTCGACTCGGCCAAGGACATGGACAGCATCCGCGCGGCCCTCGGCGCGCGCAAGCTCAACTTCTACGGCTTCAGCTACGGCACCTACCTCGGCCAGGTCTACGCCACGCTCTTCCCCGACAAGGTGCGCCGCTTCGTGCTCGACTCCAACGTCGACCCGCGGGGGGTCTGGTACCAGGACAACCTCGACCAGGACTACGCCTTCGAGGTCGTGCTGACGAAGTTCTTCGGCTGGATCGCGAAGTACGACGCGACCTACCACCTCGGCACCACCGAGCACGCGGTCGAGCAGCAGTGGTACGACGCCAAGGACAAGCTGCAGGCCACCCCCGCCGGCGGGGTCGTCGGCGCGGCCGAGTGGACCGACATCTTCACCGGCGCCGGCTACGTGCAGTTCTTGTGGCCGAACCTGGCCTCGCTGTTCAGCGGCTGGGTGCACACCCCGAACAGCAAGACGCTGGTCGACGCCTACAACGGCTCGGCCTCCGTGGGTGACGACAACGGCTACGCGATGTACCTCGGCGTGCAGTGCGTCGACGCGCCTTGGCCGCAGAAGTGGTCGGTCTGGAAGCGCGACAACACGCGGGTGGCCAAGGACGCACCGTTCCTGACCTGGAGCAACGCGTGGTTCAACGAGCCGTGCCGGGTCTGGCCGGCCGCTGCCCATGATGCGGTGCACGTCAACGGGCGTGACGTGCCGCCGATCCTGCTCGTGGACGAGACGCTCGACGCCGCCACGCCGTACCCGGGCAGCCTCGAGGTCCGCCGCCGCTTCCCGGAGGCGTCGCTGATCGCGCTGCCCGGCGGGACCAACCACGCCTTCTCGCTGTCGGGCAACACGTGCCTGGACAGCAAGATCGCGGCCTACCTGCGCGACGGGACGCTGCCGCACCGCACGTCCGGCTCGCAGGCCGACGCCACCTGCGCGCCGCTGCCGCAGCCGGTCCCGTCATCGGCCTCGGCGCCCACCTCGACCGGTGGCGCGACCCGGCCCCCGATGCGGGCCCGGCTCGCCGTCCCGCGCTGACGCGAAAGGAAGGGACCCCGGTATGCCGCCCACGCGGCATACCGGGGTCCCTCACCGTGTGCGGGTCCCGCGCAGGGGTCAGCGCATGTTGCCGGTGTGGCCCAGGGAGTAGCGCCCCGGCTGCGGCCAGACGGCCAGGCCGTGGGGGCCGGCGTCGACGGGGATGCGGCGCAGGACCTTGCCGGTCGCGGTGTCGAAGACGTAGACCACGCCGTGGTAGCGCCCGGAGAGCCACAGCTTGGTGCCGTCGGCACTGACCCCGCCCATGTCCGGGGAGCCGCCGCCGGGGATGACCCAGGTGGCGACGACCTTCAGCGTCGCGGCGTCGAGCACCGAGATCGTGCCGGCGTCCCGGTTGCTGATGTAGAGCTTCGAGGCGTCGCGGGAGGGGTAGATGCCGTGGGTGCCCGTGGCCAGGTGGATGAACCGCTGGATCTTCAGGGTCTTCGCGTCGATCACCCAGATGCCGTTGCGGAGCATGTCGGCGGCGAGGAAGCGCGTGCCGTCGGGCGTCAGCCGCACGTCCTGCGGCATCGAGGAGGCACCCGGCATGAGGCCGGCCTTGGCGCCACCCATGCTGTGGGCCATCGCCGGGGACGTGGCGCCGGGGGTCTTGACGGCGTTGAGGTCGATCACCTTCATGATCCGGGTGGCGTTGCGGTCCACGACCAGGAGCCTGCCGCTGAACTCGCAGCTGGCGACGAAGAAGGACTCGTCCGCGGAGAAGTCGGCGTGGTTGACGCCGTGGCACGGCACCGGCAGCGAGTGCTGCAGCTTCATCGTGTGGGGGTCGCGCACGTCGATGCGGCGCAACCGCTCGGCCATGACCAGGGCGTGCTTGCCGTCGGGCGTGAAGTAGAGGTTGTAGGGGTCGTCGACGGGCACCCGAGGCCCCGGCCTGCCCGTCGTCGGGTCGATCGGGATCAGGTCGTTGCCGTGGTCGTCGTTGACCCACAGGGTCTTCTTGTCCCAGCTGGGCACGACGTGCTGCGGCTCGGCGCCGGTCGGGTAGCGCGCGATGACCTGGTAGGTGGTCGGGTCGATCACCTGCACGGTGTTGGAGATCGTGTTGGGCACGTAGACCAGCTGCTTCGCGCTCCTCGCGGCACCCGTGACGTCACCGGCTGCGGTGTGGGCGTAGACCGCGTCGGCCGCGGAGGTCGTCGACGCGGGGGCGCTGGACCTGGCGCTGCTGGACGGGGCGCCGGCCGGTGCGGACGTCGCCCGGGTGGTGGCCGCGCTGGAGCCGCCGGTGCCGGCGCAGGCCGACAGGAGCACGGCGACGGTGACGGCGAGCGCGGCCGGGGTGCGGTGGCCGGGGCGGTGCGGGGTCAGCACTGAGCGTCCCTTTCGAGGGCTGGGTGGAGTCGAGGTCATCGTGGCAGAGGTCAGGCGCCGTCACGAAGGAGGCGCGACAGGGTGACCGGCTCGAGGCCCTTGGCCTTGAGCCCGTCGAGGATGGCCGGCAGCGCGGTCAGCGTGCCCTGGTGGCCGAAGTGCAGGCTGACGATCGAGCCGGGCTGCACCGCCGCCAGCGTGCGCGAGCGGACCAGGTCGGCACCCGGGTCCCTGAAGTCCTCGGGGTCGACGTCGTACGACACGCAGCGGTGGTACCCCGCGGCCTCGGCGGCGGCCCGGATCGTCGCCGTGCTGTGCAGCGTGCCGGAGGGGCGGAACCACCAGCCGGCCGTGCCGGTGGCCGCGCGCAGGGCTTCGGCGCCCCGCACCGCCTCGGTGCGGGCCTGGCCGGCCGTGAGCTGCTTCATCTGCTGGTGGCTCCAGGTGTGGTTGCCGAGCTCGTGGCCCCCTGCCAGGACCTCGGCAGCCATGTGCGGCTCGGCCTGCAGCCACTGTCCGACAGCGAAGACGGTGACACGCGCCTGATGGGCCCTGAACACCTGCAGGAGCTGGCGGGCGATGCCCGGGTCGCCGGCGCCGTGGAACGTCAGCGCGACCTCCTGCCGGGTGCGCGGTCCGTGCACGATGTCGGGTCCGCTGGTCCGGGCGATGGCCGGCTGCGGGGCGGGCCCGTTCGCCGCGCTCGTCGTCGCGGTCGGGGACGGGCTGGCCGGGGAGGCAGCCTTGGTCGAGGGGGACACCGAGGTCGGCGCGGACGAGCGGTCCTGTTGGGCGGGGGTGCACGCGGCGGCGCCCAGAACCGCCGCGAAGGACACCAGGGCGGTGCGGCGGTCCGGGCCGGTCGGGGGCTGGCTCGGCTGCTGGTCGTCGGTCACGGGCGGCAGTGTCGCAGCCGATTCTCAGAGGAACCTGCGTGCCGGTCGGGCGTGCCTGACAGGGGGAGGCCGGGGCGGAGGTCGGGGCGCTCCCCGCTGGGTAGGCTGCGCCCGTGACTGAGACCGCACCCCCCGCCCTCGACCTGTCCGACCCCGCCGCCGACCCGTTCGAGGTCGCCCGGGCTGCCGCGGCGGTCATCGCCGGGCGGACGGGCGTGGCCCAGCACGACGTGGCGCTGGTGCTCGGCTCGGGCTGGGGCCAGACCGGCGACCTCATCGGCGAGACCCTGACGACGATCGACAACGCCGACGTGCCGGGCTTCGCCAAGGCCGCGGTGGCCGGCCACTCCGGCGTCATGCGCTCGGTGGCCATCGGCGACACCGGCCGCCGGGCCCTGGTCTACGGCACCCGCACCCACTTCTACGAGGGCAAGGGCGTGCGCTCGGTCGTGCACGCGGTGCGCACCGCCGCAGCGGCCGGCTGCCACACGATCGTGCTGACCAATGGCTGCGGCGGGCTCAACCCCGCCTGGGCGCCGGGCACCCCGGTCCTCATCCGCGACCACATCAACCTGACCGCCCACTCCCCCATCGAGGGCGCGAACTTCGTCGACCTGACCGACCTGTACTCCCCGCGCCTGCGCGACCTGGCCCGCGAGGTCGACGCCGACCTCGACGAGGGCGTCTACGTGCAGTTCCGCGGCCCGCACTACGAGACCCCCGCCGAGGTGCAGATGGCCAAGGTCATCGGCGGCGACCTCGTCGGCATGTCCACCACCCTGGAGGCCATCGCCGCGCGGCAGGCCGGCCTGGAGGTCCTCGGCATCTCCCTGGTCACCAACCTCGCCGCCGGGATCTCCGACCAGCCGCTGGACCACGCCGAGGTGCTCGAGGCCGGCCAGGCCGCCGCCGAGCGCTGCGGCCGCCTCCTCGCCGCCGTCGTCGCCAAGATCTGAAGGGACACCGAGATGACGTACCTCGCGCGGCACGGCCACGGGGACAGCACCCCGGTGACCCCGGAGGGCGACGTCGCCGAGCTCGTCGGGGCCGCCACCGCGTGGCGTGACGACGACCCGGACACCGCTACCCGCACCGAGCTCGACGGCGTCCTGGCCGCGGTGCGCGACGGCGACCCCGCCGCGGCAGCCGACCTGGCCGACCGGTTCGCGGGGATGCTGGAGTTCGGCACCGCCGGGCTGCGCGGCGCCCTCGGCGCCGGACCCAACCGGATGAACCGCAGCGTGGTGATCCGCGCGGCCGCCGGCCTCACGGCATACCTGCAGCAGCGCGAGGAGAGCCCGCTGGTGGTGGTGGGCTTCGACGCGCGGCACAACTCCGACGTGTTCGCGGCCGACACCGCGGCCGTGGTGACCGCGGCCGGCGGGCGGGCGATGGTGCTGCCGCGACCGCTGCCGACCCCGGTGCTCGCGTTCGCGGTGCGCCACCTCGGCGCGGCGGCCGGGGTCATGGTCACTGCCAGCCACAACCCGCCGCAGGACAACGGCTACAAGGTCTACCTGGGCGACGGCAGCCAGATCGTGCCGCCGGCCGACGCCGACATCGCTGCCCAGATCGCCCGGGTCGACACGGTGGCCTCGGTGCCGCGGGCCGAGTCCGGCTGGACCACACTCGGGGACGAGGTGCTCGAGGCCTACCTCGACGCGACCGCGGCCGTCGTCGCGGCGGACAGCCCGCGCGACGTCGACGTGGTCCACACCTCCCTGCACGGGGTGGGCAGCGACGTGGTGCTCGCCGCGTTCGAGCGGGCCGGCTTCCGGCCCCCGCACGTGGTCGGCAGCCAGGCGGCGCCGGACCCGGCGTTCCCGACCGTCTCCTTCCCCAACCCCGAGGAGCCCGGCGCCATCGACGCCGCCCTCGAGCTGGCCCGCCGGGTGCGCCCCGACGTGGTGCTGGCCAACGACCCGGACGCCGACCGGTGCGCCGTCGCCCTGCCGGACCCGGCCGCGGTCACCGACGCGAACCCCACGGGGTGGCGGATGCTGCGCGGCGACGAGGTGGGCGCCCTGCTCGGCGCCCACGTGCTCGAGCGCGGGGTCGGCGTGGACGCCGTGTTCGCCAACTCGATCGTCTCCTCACGGCTGCTGGCGGCCATGGCCCACGCGGCGGGGCTGCGGCACGAGGAGACGCTCACCGGGTTCAAGTGGATCTCCCGCGTGCCGGGGCTGCGCTACGGCTACGAGGAGGCGCTCGGCTACTGCGTCGACCCGGAGACCGTGCGCGACAAGGACGGCGTCAGCGCCGCGCTGATGGTGGCCGAGATGGCCGCGATGCTCAAGGCCCAGGGCCGCACCCTGCTCGACGTGCTGGACGACCTGGCCGTGGCGCACGGCGTGCACGCGACCGACTCGTTCTCGGTGCGGGTGGCCGACCTGTCCCTCATCGGCACCGTGATGCAGCGGCTGCGCGAGGCGCCGCCGGCCGAGGTCGCCGGGGTCGCGGTGGAGCGCGCCGACGACCTGGCCGCCGGGTCGGAGCAGCTGCCGCCGACCGACGGGCTGCGCTACTACCTGGCCGACGGCAGCCGGGTGATCGTGCGCCCGAGCGGGACCGAGCCCAAGCTCAAGGTCTACCTCGAGGCGGTCGTCCCCGTGGACGGGCCGGACGGCCTGACCGCATCGCGGGCCGAGGCCACGCGCCGGCTGGCGGCGGTCCGGGGCGCGATGGAGCAGCTCACCTCCGTCTGACCCCGCCTCTGCGCAGGACAGGGCTGCGGGAGTGGCCGGTGACGGCCCTCCCGGCAGCCCTGTCCTGCGCTCAGGCCACTACTTCGGGGGCAGGGAGCGCGCGTAGGCCAGTCCGCGCCCGACCCAGCCCCGGAGCTGGTCGTCGCGCTCGACCGCGTGCAGGTCCACCCGGAGCCAGCCGTCCATCTCGCGGCCGCGCATCACCATCCGGTGCACCACCTGGCCGTCGACGAGCGCCTCGGTGTCGGCGGGGTCCACCCGGACCATGAGGCCACCCTGCCCGCTCGCCGAGACGGCCAGGTTGCCGCCGGCCAGGAAGCCGAGGCCGCCGAACATGCGTTTCTCGCGGATGCCCGGCTCGTCCTGCACGGCTTCCCGGATCCGGTTGGCGAGGTCCTCGTCATACGCCATGTCCGTCAGTGTCGCGCGGCCCACTGACAGCGCGCAGCCGCCGGCCGGGACCGTGGGGCTGGTAAGGATCCCGGGCCCTGACGACACCAACAGGGTGTCAGCGCCCATCCAGCCTCGTGAGCGGCGCTGGACCGGTCACCAGCGAAGGGAACGTGCTCGTCATGGCCCACACCCGACATCTCCGCCCCACGCGCCCGGCCACCGCACACAGCAGCAGGACCGTGCGGCCGACCCCGCACGGCGTCTGAACGGCACGCAGGGATGGACTGGGCCGGCTGGGCCGTCTTCGGGCTGGTGGCCACCACTGCCCTGACCGCCGTGATGACCACCGCGCAGCTGGCCGGCCTGACCCGCCTGGACCTCCCCCTCGTGCTCGGCACCCTGGTCACCGAGGACCCTGACCGGGCGCGGGCCGCGGGTTTCGCCATCCACCTCGGCGTCGGCCAGCTGTTCGCCCTGGGATACGTGTTGGTGTTCGCGCTGCTGCACCGGGCCACCTGGTGGCTCGGTGGCCTGCTCGGTCTCCTGCATGTCGGCGTGGCACTCATGGTGCTGCTGCCACTGCTGCCCGGGCTCCACCCCCGGATGGCCTCCCACCGCGCGGGCCCCGCCAGCACGGCGGTGCTCGAGCCACCGGGACCGCTGGCGCTCAACTACGGGGCCCGCACGCCGGCCGTGGCCATCGCCGCACACCTGGTGTACGGCACCGTGCTCGGGCTGCTCCTCCAGGCCCGCTGACATGAGGCCGATCGCCGACTACGGCCTGCTCGGTGACACCCGCACCGCAGCCCTGGTCGCCAGCGACGGCTCGTTGGACTGGCTCTGCGTGCCGCGCTTCGACGGTGAGCCGGTCTTCGGCCGACTCGTCGGGGGACCGGCCGCCGGGTCGTTCCGGGTCGGACCCGCCGGCGCCGCCCCCGTCGTGGAGCGGCACTACCTCCAGCACACGACGACGCTGCAGACCACCTGGGCCACCCCGAGGGGCCGGCTCACCCTCACCGAGGGCATGGTGGCCGAGGTTGCCGGTCGGCTGCTGCCGGCCACCGTGCTGGTGCGCAGGCTGTCCGCGGAGGGCGGGCCTGCCGAAGCCGTCCTCGAGGTCGACCCCCGCCTCGGCGAGCGTCACCGCAGGCCGCGGGTCCGGCGCCGTGGCCAGGACCTGGTGTTCGAGTGGGGGTCGCTGGCTGTCTCGCTCACCAGCGACGCGCCCTCAGCCATCACGGTGGGCAGCCCGGTGCCGGTCACCGTGACGCCCGACCGGCCGGTGACCTTCGTCGTTGCCGTCGCCCACCGCGAACCGCTCATCCACGTGGACCCGCGCCTGGCGTGGCGACTCCTCGCCGAGGACCAGGCCCGGTGGAGGGAGTGGAGCGCGCAGGTCGACCAGGACCTCCCCTTCCGGGAAGCCGTCGTGCGCAGCCTGCTGACCCTGCGGTTGCTGACCTACTCCCCCTCCGGTGCGCCCGTGGCCGCACCGACGACCTCACTCCCCGAGGAAGCCGGCGGCGTGCGGAACTGGGACTACCGGTACGCGTGGCCCCGGGACGCCAGCATCGGCGTGGCCGCCTTCCTCAACGTCGGCAAGGTCCGGGAGGCGCGGGGGTTCCTGTGGTGGCTGCTGCACGCGAGCCGGCTGCAGCGGCCCCGGCTGGCGGTGATGTTCACCCTCGACGGGCGCCCCGCTCCGCCGGAGCGCACCCTGCGTGACTGGCCCGGCTACGCGCACAGCGTCCCGGTGCGGGTCGGCAACGGCGCCGCCGGACAGCACCAGCTCGACGCGTACGGCTGGGTCGTCGACGCCGCCTGGGTCCTGGTCCGGGCCGGGCACCCGCTCTACCCGGAGACGTGGCGGGCGATCCGCGGGTTCGCCGACCTGGTGGCCACCCGCTGGCAGGAACCGGACGCCGGCATCTGGGAGGTCCGCGGGGACGCGGCCCACCACGTGCACTCCAAGCTCATGGGCTGGCTGGCTCTCGACCGGGCCCTGCGCATCGCCGAGACGCACGGGCTCCCGGCCCCGCAACGGCAACGCTGGCTGGCCGCCCGACAGGCCATCGGCGAGCAGGTCAGGCAGCGCGGGTTCGCCCCCGACCTCGGCAGCTACACCCGCATCTACGGCTCGCGCGACCTCGACGCCGCGCTGCTCGTCCTGCCCCTGATCGGCCTGGAGGACCCTCGCTCCCCCCGCGTCCGCGGCACGCTGGCCGCCATCCGCGACCAGCTGTCCGCCGGCGGCCCCCTGCTCCACCGCTACCCGCCGGGAGACGACGGGCTGCCGGGCGGTGAGGGCGCCTTCCTGCCCTGCTCCTTCTGGCTGGTCCAGGCGCTGGCGTGCGCCGGCCTGCGGTCCGAGGCCGGTGAGCTGTTCGAGCAGATGCTCCGGCGGGCGAGCCCCCTCGGCCTGTACGCCGAGGAGATGGACCCGGGCACCGGGGAGCAGCTGGGCAACTACCCCCAGGCCCTCACCCATGCGGCGCTCGTCCAGGCTGCCCTCGCGCTACGGGAGTCCATGGACACCACGCCCGCCCCCGCTGGAGCAGCAGTCCCGGAGTGACCCATCACACCGAGTCAGAGCACGGTGAAGACGAGCACGCCGAGCGCCGGCACCACGAGGGCGGCGAGCACGAGCGGCACCCAGCGCACCGTCACACGCGGCTCGGCCGGCGGGGTGATCTCGCCGCGGGCGACGGCCGCGGCATACGCCGCCTTGGTGTCCTCGATGACGTCGGCGACCGAGCGCGAGGTCACCTTGCGCCCGCCCGGCTCGGGGGCACCGGCGGTGTCCTCCTTGCTGTAGCGGTGCAGGGCCGAGCTCGAGCCGAAGCCGGCCCCGAAGAGGCCGCCGGTCGCACCCTTGGGACGCTCGATCTGCGAGGAGACCGCCCAGGCGGTGTAGCCGCGCTCGCCGGTGAAGACCCGCACGTTCCAGCGCGCCTCGACGTCGATGAGCAGCTGCCACGGCACGTGCACGTCGCGCACGACGTTGCGCAGCGTCACGCCGTCGCCGTCGACGACCACCGCCGGCCGCAGGAACATCGCCCACGAGCCGGCGATGCCCAGCAGCAGGATGCACAGGAACAGCGGCGAGGCGTCGGTGCTCCAGGACAGGAGCATCGAGCCGATGAGCACTGCGGCAGCGGCGATGAACAGCAGGGCGACCAGCTGGGACGAACGCTGGCGGTAGGTCCGGCTGGTGGCGGCGGTGGCGGGAGGGGTCATGACCTCGGGTTCTTCGGGGTGTGGCGCCACGCGTGGGCAGGGCGCCGTTTCGGGGCGTCTAGAAGCACGAGCATAGGCCGATAGACTCGCGCAGTGAGTTCTTCCCCCGCAGCCGAGAGAGCATCCGACCTGCTCGGTGTCGGCACCCTGACCAACGCCGCGCTGACGACGTGGCTCCACGGCCTCCCCGGCGTCGACCAGGTCGGCGCGGAGGCGCGCGCCGCCGGCCTCGGCACCCGCTCGATCAAGACCACCGCCAAGGCGTGGGCGATCGACACCGCGATCGGCATGATCGACCTGACCACGCTCGAGGGCGCGGACACCGAGGGCAAGGTGCGCTCGCTGTGCGCCAAGGCCAAGAACCCCGACCCGTCGGACCCGGCGACGCCGCGCGTGGCCGCTGTCTGCGTCTACAACGACCTGGTCCCCGTGGCCGTGGACGCGTTGCAGGGCACCGGGATCCACGTCGCCGCCGTCGCCACCGCCTTCCCCTCCGGGCGCGCGTCGATGGAGGTCAAGCTGGCCGACACCCGTGACGCCATCAAGAACGGCGCCGACGAGATCGACATGGTCATCGACCGTGGGGCGTTCCTCTCCGGCCGCTACCTGCAGGTGTTCGAGGAGATCGCCGCGATCAAGGCGGTCTGCACCGAGGGGGGTGCCAACGCCCACCTGAAGGTCATCATGGAGACCGGCGAGCTGGTCACCTACGACAACGTCCGTCGCGCGTCGTGGCTGTCGATGCTGGCCGGGGGCGACTTCATCAAGACCTCGACCGGCAAGGTCTCCCCCGCGGCGACCCTGCCCGTCACGATGATCATGCTCGAGGCCGTCCGCGATTGGCGCGAGCTCACCGGCCAGATGGTCGGCGTCAAGCCCGCCGGCGGCATCAAGACGACCAAGGACGCGATGAAGTACCTCGTCATGGTCAACGAGATCGCCGGCGAGGACTGGATCGACCCGGACTGGTTCCGCTTCGGCGCCTCGAGCCTGCTCAACGACCTGCTCCTGCAGCGCCAGAAGCTGGCCACCGGCCACTACTCCGGCGCCGACTACGTCACGATCGACTGAAGACCGCGAGGCGATAACTGTGTCCAAGTTCGAGTACGCGCCCGCGCCCGAGTCGCGCGCGATCGTCAACATCAAGCCCTCCTACGGGCTCTTCATCGGCGGTGAGTTCGTCGAGTCCGAGGGCGGCTCCGCGTTCAAGACCATCAGCCCGGCCACCGAGGAGGTCCTCGCCGAGGTCACCGAGGCCAGCGAGGCCGACGTCGACCGCGCGGTGCGCGCGGCCCGCCGCGCCTACGACGGAGTCTGGGGTCGCCTCTCCGGCGCCGAGCGCGGCAAGTACCTCTTCCGTATCGCGCGCATCCTGCAGGAGCGCGCCCGCGAGTTCGCGGTCCTGGAGAGCATCGACAACGGCAAGCCGATCAAGGAGTCGCGCGACGTCGACGTCCCGCTCGCCGCGGCGCACTTCTTCTACCACGCCGGCTGGGCCGACAAGCTGGACTACGCCGGCCTCGGGGACAACCCGCGCGCCATCGGCGTCGTCGGCCAGGTCATCCCGTGGAACTTCCCGCTGCTCATGCTGTCGTGGAAGATCGCCCCGGCCCTGGCCGCCGGCAACACGGTGGTGCTCAAGCCGGCCGAGACCACGCCGCTCACCGCGCTGCTGTTCGCCGAGGTCTGCCAGCAGGCCGAACTGCCGGCGGGCGTGGTCAACATCCTCACCGGCGCCGGTGACACCGGCCGTGCGGTCATCGAGCACCCCGGCGTCGACAAGGTGGCGTTCACCGGCTCGACCGACGTGGGCAAGGCCATCGCGCGCTCCATCGCCGGCACCCGCAAGCGGGCCACGCTGGAGCTGGGCGGCAAGGCGGCCAACATCATCTTCGACGACGCCGCGGTCGACCAGGCCGTCGAGGGCATCGTCAACGGCATCTTCTTCAACCAGGGCCATGTCTGCTGCGCGGGCTCGCGCCTGCTGGTCCAGGAGTCGGTGGCCGAGGAGGTCGTCAGCCGCCTCAAGCGCCGCCTCAAGACGCTGCGCGTCGGCGACCCGCTGGACAAGAACACCGACGTGGGCGCGATCAACTCCGCCGCCCAGCTGGCCCGCATCCGCGAGCTGTCCGACATCGGCGAGGCCGAGGGCGCCCAGCGCTGGACCGCCCCGTGCGACCTGCCCGACCGCGGCTTCTGGTTCGCCCCCACGGTGTTCACCGGCGTCTCGCAGACCCACCGCATCGCCCAGGAGGAGGTCTTCGGCCCGGTCCTGTCGGTGCTGACCTTCCGCACCCCGCAGGAGGCGGTGGCCAAGGCCAACAACACCCCCTACGGCCTGTCCGCCGGCGTGTGGACCGAGAAGGGCTCACGCATCCTCTGGATGGCCGACCAGCTGCGCGCCGGCGTGGTCTGGGCCAACACCTTCAACCGCTTCGACCCGACCTCGCCCTTCGGTGGCTACAAGGAGTCCGGCTACGGCCGGGAGGGTGGCCGCCACGGCCTCGAGGCCTACGTCACGACAGGAGCCGCCAAGTGAGCCCCGCCGCAACCCGGAAGAAGGCGACCACCGAGGCCGCCGAGCCGCGGGTGGAGATCCGCAAGACCTACAAGCTCTACGTCGGCGGCGCGTTCCCCCGCAGCGAGTCCGGTCGCACCTACGAGGTCACCGACAGCCGCGGCCGGTTCCTGGCCAACGCGGCCATGGGCTCGCGCAAGGACGCCCGTGACGCGGTCGTCGCCGCGCGGGGCGCGTTCGCCAAGTGGGCCGGCGCCACGGCATACAACCGCGGGCAGGTGCTCTACCGCGTCGCGGAGCTGATGGAGGGCCGGCGCGCGCAGTTCGTCGCCGAGGTCGCTGCGGCCGAGGGCGTCACCGCCGCCAGGGCGGAGACGCTGGTGTCGCAGGCGATCGACCGGTGGGTCTGGTACGCCGGGTGGCCGGACAAGCTGGCCCAGGTCCTCGGCGGCCTGAACCCGGTGGCGGGCCCGTACTTCGACATCTCGGCCCCCGAGCCGACCGGTGTCGTGGCCGCCCTCGCGCCGCAGAAGTCCTCACTGCTCGGCCTGGTGTCGGTGCTCGCGCCGATCGTGGTCAGCGGCAACACCGCCGTCGTCCTCGCCAGCGAGGACCGGCCGCTGCCGGCGATCACCCTCTCCGAGGTGCTGGCCACCTCCGACGTGCCCGGCGGCGTGATCAACCTGATCACCGGCCGGACCGCCGAGGTGGCTCCGTGGCTGGCCTCTCACATGGACGTCAACGCCATCGACCTCGCCGGCGCGGCCGGGGCCGAGGGCGTGGCGTGGGGCGACCTGGAGCTGGCGGCCACCGACAACCTCAAGCGGGTCGTGCGCCCGGCCGGCACCGGCGAGTCCGCCGTCGAGCCGGACTGGTCCATCACGCCGGACCTCTCGCGGATGCGGGCTTACCTCGAGACCAAGACGGTCTGGCACCCCAAGGGCGTCTGAGCACCCCCGAACCCCTGACCCGAGGGACCTCGCGCACCGCGCGGGGTCCCTCGGCGCGTTCCGTGCCCCGCCGCGGTCACCAGCGCAGGCCGGCCGCGCTCAGCTCCGCCTCGGTGGCCAGCCGCTCGGCCTGCCCGAACGGGTCACGCTCCGGGGCAGGCACGCCCAGCGCGCTGCAGGCGTCGCGGAGCGCATGGTCATAGGCCCAGCTCACCGCGAGCAGCCGGTGGTAGAGCGCGGGGATGTGCGGGTTGGCCAGCAGCCGCGCCCGCTCGACGTCGAGGCGGTGCAGGTCGGCGCAGATCCGCTCCAGCGACGGCGCCGTCGGCTGCGGCGGCACGCGTGAGACTCCCAGTGCGTGCCCCAGTGCAACGACGACACGCACCGTCGCCGCAGTGGCCCGGTGCAGGCTGCCCATGCCTCCAGCATGCGCCGCGGTATGCCGGCCGCGCCAGCAGTCGCGACCCTTCCGTGACCTCTGTCCCCCCTCACTCTCGACGTGAAGGGGAGGTGGCCGGACGGCATACAATCTGGGTCCGTGCCTGCTGATCCCGCCCCGGTGTCCGTGCACGACTCCCCCGCCGCGCCGACGGGTCCGCCGGCGTCGGAGGTCCGCCGCCGGGTGGTCGTCCTGGCCGGGCCGAGCGGGTCGGGCAAGTCGCGGCTGGCGCGCCGGCTCACCGAGCGGCACGGCTGGCCCGTGGTCCGCCTCGACGACTTCTACCGCGACGGTGACGACCCGCTGCTGCCGGTGCTGGAGATGGGCATCGTCGACTGGGACCACCCCGACTCCTGGCACGCCGACCGGGCCGTGGCCGCGCTGACCGAGCTGGTGACGCACGGGCGGGTGCGGGTGCCGCAGTACGACATCAGCGCCTCACGGGCGACCGGGCACGCGACCGTCCACGCCGGGCCGGGCGACGTCATCCTGGCCGAGGGCATCTTCGCCGCCGAGGTCGTGCCGACGCTCGCGGCGCAGGGCCTGCTGCTGGAGGCGTTCTGCGTGCGGCACAACCGGTGGCTGACGTTCTGGCGCCGCTTCCTGCGCGACCTGTCCGAGCGACGCAAGCCGCCGCGGGTGCTCTGGCGGCGCGGCCTGCTGCTGTGCCGCCAGGAGCCCGGGATCGTCGCCCGCCAGGAGTCCCTGGGTGCCCGTGCCTGCACTCCCGCGCAGGCCGAGCGGCTGCTCGCCGGGCACGCGGTCAACACCTGATCCCTCCCGTTCGAGCGCTCACAGGAGACTGATAGATTCCGCGCGATCCGGACAATTCGTGACGGATCGCACATCCATCTTCTCAGTCCGGGGGTACCTCCATGTCCACGTCCATCCGCCGCGTCCCAGCCCTGTCCGCGCTCGCCCTCGCCGGCCTCCTCGCCCTGACCGGCTGCGGCCCGGCCGCGACCGGCGCGGCCACGTCGAAGGCCAGCACCACCACGACGAAGGCTGCGAGCAAGCCGGCCGCCGACGTCCTCTACAAGCAGGCCCGCGCGAGTGCCCTCGCCGCGTCCAGCGTGCACCTCAAGGGCGACATGATGTCCGACGGCGAGCACCTGATGCTGGACCTCGCGGGCACCAAGGCCGGCGACGTGACCGGCAGCGTGGGCGCCGGCGCCGAGGGCACCTTCGAGCTGCGCCGGGTCGGCGGCGCCGTCTACATGCGCTCCACCCAGGAGTACTGGCGCAAGAACGCCGGCGCCGAGGTGGCGCAGATGATCGGCAACAAGTACTTCAAGCTGCCGGCCGACGCGGCCAAGGGCATGGACGACCTCACGGTCACCTCGCTGCTCAAGAGCATGTTCGAGGACAAGAGCATGCCGGCCTTCGCCAAGCTGACCACGAAGGTCGAGGCGGGCACCGTCAACGGCCAGGCCGCGTGGGTGCTCAGCGACCGGGTCGGCGGCGACGAAGCACACCTCTACATCGCCGCCGACGACACCCACCACCTGCTCCGCGTGTCCATGCCCACCGGCAAGGACAAGGGCACGATGGACTTCACCGAGTGGGACGCCGTCCAGCCGATCGCCGCGCCCACGGCCAGCCAGATCGCCAAGATCCCCGGGATGTGACGGGCTGACGCTACTGCCTGCGCCATGACCTCTGATGGGCGATCATGGCGTGAGCCACGCACGGGATACGGGGGTTGAGATGACGGAGCACGGCGGCTACCCGCCTCCGGGCCAGGCGTACCCGCCTCCGGGCCACCCCGGTGCCACCGCGCCCGGTGCCGCCCCCGCGTTCACGCCGGGAGCGGCACCGGCCGGGGGCCACCCCGCGGCCCCGGCCTACGCGATGCCGGTGCTGCACAAGCCGGGCATCGTCGCCCTCCGGCCGCTCGGCCTCGGCGACGTCATGGACGGGTCGGTCAAGGCGATCCGGCGCAACCCCGGGGCCACCCTGGGGCTGTCCGCGCTGGTCATCCTGGCCTGCCTCATCCCCTCGGCCGTCATCTCCACCCTGCTGACGATGGTGTCGGTGCCGTCACCGAACGACACCTCGAGCATGGACAGCGTCGGCACCGTGCCGGCCAGCCTGGCGCAGTGGCTGTTCACCTGGCTGGCCACCGGGCTGCTCAGCGGGCTGCTGGTCCACGTGATCGGCGAGGCCGTCCTCGGCCGCCGGACCACGATGGGGCGCACCTGGTCGAGCACCCGGCGCCGGCTGCTGCCGGTCCTGGGAGCACAGCTGCTGGTGGGCCTGACGATCCTGGTGCCGACCCTGCTCGTCGTCGGCGGCGCCATCCTCCTCGCCTTCACCGTCAACGGCAGGGTGGGCGTGCTCGTGGGGGTCCTCGGCGGGCTCCCGTGCGCCGCCGCCGCGATCTGGCTCAGCACCCGCACCGCGCTCGCGGCGCCCACAATCGTCCTGGAGGGGGCGGGGGTCCGGCAGGGGCTGCGCCGCTCCTTCGCCCTGACCCGGGGGGCCTTCTGGCGCACCTTCGGCATCATCGTGCTCGTGTCGGTGATCGCCGCGATCGCCGGGTCGATGCTGGCCGTCCCCTTCTCGCTGGTGGGTGTGGTCGGCATGGCGGCCACCGGCGACAACCTGCAGAGCGGCCTGGTGATGATGGTGCTCGCCTCCCACCTGGGCCAGATCGTGTCCGGCACCCTGACCACCCCGTTCACCGCGGGGGTGGTCGGCCTGCTCTACATCGACCGCCGCATCCGGCTCGAGGGCCTGGACGTGACGTTGATCCGTGCCGCCGCCGACGCCGCGGGACGCCGGGGCTGAGACGCGAGCCATGAGCCGACCGGTCCTCCTGCCGCGCGCCCTCGAGCCCTCACCCGGGCAGGCCCGCGCCTGGCTGCGCCAGGAGCTCACCAGACCGGCGTACCACCACCAGGCCCCCCTCCTGCAGCGGATCATGGACTGGCTGCAGGAACAGTGGAACCGGCTGTTCGAGCAGAGCCAGACGAGCGCGGCGGGCTGGTCGCCCCTGGTCACCGCCGTCGTCGCCGCCGCCGTCATCGCCCTGCTGGCCTTCGTGCTGCCCCGGGTCCGGCGGGAGCGCCGGCTCCCCGGCCGCGGCGCGGCCGTGCTCACCGACCCCCTGACCACGGCCGCCATGTATCGCGCGCGGGTCGCCGCAGCGCTCGCCGAAGGCCGCTTCGACGACGCCCTGGCCGACGCCTACCGCGCGCTGACCCGTGAGGCGACCGACCGGACCCTGCTGGAGGACACCCCGGGCAGCACCGCCCACGAGGTGGCCCTGGCCCTGGTGCCCCGGTTCCCCGACGAGGTCGACGCCCTGCGCCGGGCCGCGGACCGGTTCGACGCCGTGCGCTACGGCGAGCGCCACCTCGGCCGCGCCGACGCCGAGGAGGTCGTGGCGCTCGACGCCCGGCTGACCCGCGCCCGGCCGGTGCTGACCTGCGCCGACCCCGCGGTGGCGGCGCCGTGACCGTCCTCGAGGACCCCACCGTGACCGGGACCGGCACCGGCTCCGCGTCCCTGGGCTGGCCGGCGCGTCTGCGACGACACCGCACCGCGGCCGCCATCGGGCTGCTCGTCGTGCTCGGTGCCGTGGTGCTGACGATGTTCACCGGCACCTCCGCGGAGAACACCACGCCCCTAGACCCCGACTACGCGGGTCCCGGCGGCGCCCGTGCGGTGGCCGAGGTGTTGCGACAGCACGGGGTGCGCGTCGACGTGGTCCGTTCCGAGGCCGACCTGCTCGCCTCCGGCGTCGATGCCGACACGACGGTCCTGGTCACCAGCACCACGAACCTGTCGCGCACCACGGCGGCACACCTCGGCCGCCACGCCCGGGGGGCGTCGTCGATCGTGCTGCTCGACCCCGGCCAGGACGTCACCGAGGGTCTGGGCCTGCCGGTCGACGTGCGTGCCGGCCCGGTCTGGGACGCGGTCCCCGCCGGCTGCGACGAGCCCTCCCTGGGGCGCGACCTGGAGATCTCGGGCGGGGACCGGGTCTACCTGCCACGGCACTACTTCCCGCCCACCGTCACCACCTGCTTCGCCGACCTCGGCGGCGGCATCATGGCCTCGGTGGACGCGTCCGCATCACACCCCAGGGTCGTGCTGCTGGGCAGCCCCGAGACGCTGGCCAACGGCAGCATCCTGCGCGCGGACAACGCCGCGATCGCGCTGCGGCTGGCCGGTCGCACCGACCGCGTGCTGTGGTACGTCGCCAGCGACCTCGACGTGCCGGTCACCGACCCCACCTCGCTCGACACCCTGTTGCCCCGGTGGCTCACGCCCGGGCTGGTGCTGGGCGCCAGCGCCGTGCTGGCCCTCATGCTCTGGCGCGGCCGGCGGCTCGGCCGCCTCGTCGTCGAGCCGCTGCCGGCGGTGGTCAGCGCGACCGAGACCACCCGCAGCCGCTCCCGCATGTACCGCAGGGCCGGGGACCGCACCCGGGCCGCGGCCGTGCTGCAGGCCGGCACGCGAACCCGGCTCACGGCATACCTCGGGCTGCCGCGCGGCACCGCCCCGGCCACTCTCGCCGCCGCGGTCGCGGCGGTGACCGGCCGTCGCATCGACGAGGTCGGCGCCGCGCTGACCCGGCCACCCGTCGACGACTCGTCCCTGATCGCCCTCGGCCAGCTGCTGGCCACCCTGGAGAAAGAGGTCCGCCGACCATGACCGAGACCAGCACGGTGACGTCGTCCACCCGAGCGCGCGAGGCCCTCATGGCCGTGCGGCACGAGGTCGCCAAGGCCGTCGTCGGCCAGGAGGCCGCCGTCTCGGGCGTGATCATCGCCCTGCTCGCGCGCGGGCACATCCTGCTCGAGGGCGTGCCCGGCGTGGCCAAGACCCTGCTCGTGCGGTCGCTGGCCGCGGCGCTGGACGTGCAGACGAAGCGGGTGCAGTTCACCCCCGACCTCATGCCCGGCGACATCACCGGGTCGCTGGTCTACGACGTGCACTCGGCCGAGTTCTCCTTCCGTGAGGGCCCGGTGTTCACCAACCTGCTGCTGGCCGACGAGATCAACCGCACGCCGCCCAAGACCCAGGCCTCGCTGCTGGAGGCGATGGAGGAGCGGCAGGTCTCCGTCGACGGGCTCCCCCGCCCGCTGCCGGCGCCGTTCCTCGTCGCCGCGACGCAGAACCCCGTGGAGTACGAAGGCACCTACCCGCTGCCGGAGGCCCAGCTCGACCGGTTCCTGCTCAAGGTGCAGCTGCCGTTGCCGCCGCGAGAGGACGAGGTCACCGTCCTGACTCGTCACGCCGAGGGCTTCGACCCGCGCGACCTCGCCGGCGCCGGCGTGCAGGCCGTCGCCGGGGCGCAGGACCTCGCCGCGGGCGCGGAGGCGGTGCGCCGGGTGACCGTCTCCCCGGAGGTGGCCGGCTACATCGTCGACATCGCCCGGGCGACGCGTCAGTCGCCGTCGCTGGCCCTGGGCGTCAGCCCGCGTGGCGCCACCGCCCTGATGACCACGAGTCGGGCCTGGGCCTGGCTCAACGGCCGCGACTTCGTCACCCCCGACGACGTCAAGGCCCTCGCCCAGGCCACGCTGGCGCACCGCCTGCAGCTGCGTCCCGAGGCCGAGCTCGAAGGGGTCAACGTGGCCTCGGTGCTCGCCAGCGCCCTGTCCGCCGTGCCCGTCCCCCGCTGACCATGTCCGCGAGCGGTATGCCGTGTGCCCACCTCCCCGGAGGCGGTGGGCCGTCGTGGCGCTGACCGGTCGGGCACCGCTGGCGATCCTGCTGGGGATCGTGCCGGTCCTGCTCTGGCCCACCGGGTCCACCGTCACCACTTGGTGGGCGGTGGTCGTGCTCGCCGTCGTCCTCGACCTGGTGCTGGCGGTCAGCCCCGGCAGGCTCGTGCTCGAACGCCGCCCGAGCGGCCAGGTCCGCCTCGGGGAGAGCGGGGAGAGCTCGCTGCTGCTGACCAACCCGACCGGCCGGCGCCTGCGGGCCGTGGTGCGCGACGCGTGGCAGCCCTCGGCCGGTGCGGCGGGCGAACGGCATACCGTCTCGGTGCGGGCCGGTGAGCGCACGCGGCTGACGACCCGGCTGACCCCCACTCGGCGCGGCGACCGGCGGGCCGACCGCGTGACCGTGCGCAGCCTGGGGCCGCTCGGGCTGGCCGGCCGGCAGCGCTCGCTGGACGTGCCCGGGGTCGTGCGCGCGCTGCCGCCCTTCACCTCCCGCAAGCACCTGCCCAGCCGCCTGGCCACCCTGCGCCAGCTCGACGGTCGCTCGGCGGTGCGGGTGCGCGGTCAGGGCACCGAGTTCGACTCGCTGCGCGACTACGTCGTCGGCGACGACGTGCGCAGCATCGACTGGCGGGCGACCGCCCGGCGCGGCGGCGTCGTCGTGCGGACCTGGCAGCCCGAGCGGGACCGGCGGGTCATCCTCGTGCTCGACACCTCCCGGACCTCGGCCGGTCGGGTCGACGACGGCCCGCGGCTGGACGCCTCGATGGACGCCGCGCTGCTGCTCGCGGCCCTGGCGTCCCGCGCCGGGGACCGGGTGGACCTGCTGGCCGGCGACCGGGTGGTCCGGGCCAGGGTGACCGGCGCCTCACGCACCGAGCTGCTCGGTGACCTCGTCACGGCCATGGCGCCGCTGGAGCCGGCCCTGCTGGAGGCCGACTGGTCGGCGCTGGCCGGGGCCGTGGGCGGGCTGAGCAGGCGGCGCTCCCTGGTGGTGCTGCTGACCACGCTGGAGCCCGCGGCCGTCGAGGAGAGCCTGTTGCCCACCCTGGCCACCCTCACCCGGCACCACCAGGTGGTGCTGGCCTCGGTCGCGGATCCCGAGCTCGCGCGCATGGGCCGGACGCGTGACAGCGTCCAGACGGTCTACGACGCGGCCGCCGCGCAGCGCACCACCGCGCTGCGGGAGCGCACCGGCGAGGTGCTGGGCCGGCTCGGGGTGCACGTCCTGGACGCCCCGCCCGCGGACCTGCCGGTCGCGCTGACCGACCACTACCTGCTGCTGAAGTCCCGCGGCCTGCTCTGACTCCTGATGGCGGCCCACCGGGCTACGTCACGGTGAGTATTGACCCCGGCACCTTCGGCGAGAAGCGTGGCTCGGGACGGCAGCGCCGTCGGGACGCTGCCTCGAGCAGAGGAGCGCGTCGTGTACGCACGTACCAGCAGCATGCAGGCGGACCCTGCCCGGATCGACGACGGCCTCGCCGTCATCCGCGACGAGGTCCTCCCCGCCGTGACCGGCATGGACGGGTGTGTCGGGATGTCGGTCCTGGTGGACCGCGGGTCCGGCCGCTGCATCGCCACGACCGCCTGGCAGTCCGAAGACGCCATGGCGGCGACGGCCGAGGCGGTCCGTCCCCTGCGCAGCCAGGCAGAAGAGGTCCTCGCCGCGGGCGCCAGCGAGGTCGACACCTGGGAGGTCGCGGTGGTTCACCGGGACCACGCCACGCCCAGTGGCGCCTGTGCCCGCATCACCTGGCTGAGCGGTGACCCGGGCAGCGCGGACCGCGCCACGGACATCTTCAAGATGGTCGTCCTCCCACGGGTCCGGGAGCTCTTCGGCTTCTGCAGCGCCAGCCTCCTCATCAACCGCGCGGCCGGCCGGGCCGTCGGGACGATCACCTATGACAGCCGGGCAGCCCTCGAGGCCAGCCGTGGGCCCACGGGCAGCATCCGGGACCGGGCCGCGGCGGAGTCCGGCGCCATGGTCGACGACGTCGCCGAGATGGAGGTCGCGCTCGCGCACCTGCACGTGCCCGAGATGGCCTGACCCGGCGACCTTCCGTTCGGGCGGGTGGGCTCTGCCTGGGAAGGGTGCGCTCTGCCGAGGATGCAGCCGCGGCAGAGCGCCACGAACCTCGGCAGAGCCGGCATGCCGGTGCCCCCTCAGGCGTGGTCGCGGCTGCCCGCATCGGTCTGCGCGAGGAGATGGATCAGCTGGCCGACCGTTCGCTGCCGGAGCAGGGCCTCGGGCAGGGGCTGGTCGCCCTGGATCCGGTAGCGGTTGCGTCGGCCGTCCTTGTCCTTGTGCACGTAGCCCGCGTCCACCAGGTCGGTGACGATGCCGAAGGCGGCCCGCTCGGTGATGCCGAGAGTGGTGGCGATCTCGCGCAGGCGCACGCCCGGGTCGCGGGCGATGCACAGCAGCGCCTGGGCGTGGTTGGTCAGGAAACCCCAAGGCATGACCGGGATTATACCGGAAGTTCGAATCAAGGAATTGTATTGCTAGTTTCATAGATCCAACGTACTGTCAGTGGTGGAACCGGCGTGCGGACTACGCAGGCCGCTTCAACACCAGGAAGGCACATCATGCGTTGCACACGCATCGCGCTCTACGACATCAAGTCCGGCTCCTTCGACGAGATCGCCGCCCAGGCGCGGACCGGGATGGTGCCGATCTTCCAGAAGAGCGACGGCTTCGTGTCCTACGGGGTGGCCCAGGTCGACAAGGAGGCTTTCGTCTCGCTCAGCACGTGGGAGACCCACGAGCAGGCCAACGCGGCCGCGGTGAAGGCTGCTGACTGGGTGAAGGCCAACAGCCGCGACCGTTTCGCGCTCCGCAAGAGCTACGTCGGCGACCTTGCCATCGACATCGGCTCTGCCAGGCCGGTCGAGCTCGCCCGCTGATCCACCCGCTCGAACCGAGTCCCGCCGCAACCGCGGCGGGGCTCGCTGCAGGTCGCACGGGCGCCCTGACACTGGCAGGCTGGTGACAGGACGTCGGTGCTGTTCCACGTCGGCCTGACCGCAGTCCAGCACCACCCCGGGCGCGGCTCACCAGCAGAGGGAGTTCCCATGGCTGAGTACACCAAGCAGTCCCGGCTCGCGAACGACGGTGTCCACACGCAGTGGCGCGTGCTCGATGAGGCCGGGAACGTCGTGACTCGCGGCCAGGCCTACGCCGGGCAGGACCTCGACGAGCTGGCCCGCTACGCCCTGACGGTCAACCAGCTCGAACCGGCCGACCTACCCGAGGCCTGGACGGCGTGGGAGTAGAGGGCGCGGCCGGCAGCCCCGTCAGCTCGGGAGCCTGGCCGACTGGCTGGCGAGGAGGTCGTCAGCGACGCCCACGTCCACGCCGGGGCCCCGCTCGCGGCCAGCACGACGACACGCACCCCTCGCACGAACCCGACCATGAGCACCGTCCCCTCCCCCTGCGGACCCACGGTCCGTTGCTGCTGCGCCCAGACCTCCGAGGCCCCCGGGACGGCGGGCGGGGCGACCTCGGTCTCGGCGACGAGCCGCACGGACGCGTTGGCGTTCTTCAGTCCCCGGGTCTGGGCCTGGGCCAGCGCCGCACGGGCGTCCTCGGCGGTGGCAAGTGGGGTCACCTGGACCCACAGCCAGCGCTCGCCGTCGGTGAACGAACGCCAGGCCGTGATGCTGCCCAGCTCGGCCGCACGCCTGGCCCACGCGTTGTCGGTTCCCTGCCTGCCCATGCGCCAGGTCCGCGAACCTCGGCAGAGCCGGTATGCCGGCGCCCCCGGTTGGTATGCCGGCCGGTCGCCCAGCCGGGTCAGCCGACGACCGGCGCCTGCGCCCCCGCGTCCTCGGCGCTGACGTCACCGGTGACGCCGCGGCGGACCGCCCACCGGCCCGCGGTGAAGACGTAGGTCAGGAACGCCGCCTCGGCCAGCACGCCGATCCCGACCCGCGCCCACGTCGGCAGCGGCGAGGGCGTCACGAACGCCTCGATCACCCCGGAGACGGCGAGCACCGCAGCCAGGCCCAGCGCCACGGCGATGGCCGAGCGCCCCTCGCGGGCCACCGCCTGCGTGCGGGTGCGCGGCCCGGGCTCGACCCAGGACCAGAACAGCCGCAGCCCGGTCGCCCCGGCGATGAACACCGCGGTCAGCTCGAGGATGCCATGCGGCAGGATCAGCCCGAAGAACACCGACGCGCGGTGGTGGTGGACCATGATCGAGCCGATGATCGCGACGTTGAGGACGTTCTGCCAGAGCAGGTAGATGACCGGCACACCGAGCACCCCGAAGGCGATGCACAGCGCCGAGACCCACGCGTTGTTGGTCCACACCTTCGCCGCGAAGTGCGACGCGGCGTACTCGCTGTAGTAGTGCGCGAAGTCCACCCGGACGAGCCGGTCCACCTCGGCGGGTGAGAGCAGCGAGGACTCCACCGCCGGGTGCGCCAGCAGCCACCAGCCGATGACGAACGCGACCGCCACGTTGGCCAGCGCGGTGACGATCCACCACCGCCGGGTGCGGTAGAGCGCCGCCGGGAAGGTGTCGGTGAAGAACACCGCGAGGTCCCGCCAGGCGACCGACCGGGTGCCGGCCGACCTCGCCCGCGCCCGCGCGAGCAGCGAGGACAGGTAGGTCACCAGGCTGGGGTCCGGCGCCGCGGAGCGCACCACGGACAGGTGGGTGGCCACACGCTGGTAGCGGTCGAGGATCTCGTCGGCTTCCGCCCCGGACAGCCGTCGCTGCCGCGCCAGGGCGTCCAGCCGCTGCCACTCCCCCTGGTGCGCCGCCACGAACGCGTCGAGATCCACGGCGGACAGCCTAGGGCCAGCCCCGGGGCCCTAGGCTGCGAACGTGGACAGCGCAACCCTGGGTGTCGGCGAGGACGACCTCGTCACCGGTGAGGCCGTCGCCCTCGACCTGCCCGCGGCCGGCCTCGGCATGCGGGTGCTCTCGGGGGCCCTCGACCTGTTGCTCGGCGGCGTGGTGCTCATCGCGCTGCTCTGGCTCGCGATGCTGCTCACCAGCGAGGCCGACGACGCAGTGGTGGCCACGATCTTCCTCACCGCCACCGTGGCGGCCATGGTCGTGCTGCCGACCACCGTCGAGACGCTCACCCGGGGCCGCAGCCTGGGCAAGGCGGCCACCGGCCTGCGCACCGTGCGCGACGACGCCGGCCCGATCAGCTTCCGGCACGCGCTCACCCGGGCGCTGATCGGCGTGGTCGAGCTGTGGATGTTCAGTGGCGTGCCCGCGGTGGTGTGTGCCGTGGCCACCTCGCGCGGCAAGCGCTTCGGCGACCTGGCCGCCGGCACCTACGTCGTGCGCGAGCGGGTGCGTCCGCAGCTCCTGGCACCGCCGCAGATGCCGTGGCAGCTCGCGTCGTGGGCGACCACCGCGGACCTCGCCGCCCTGCCGGACCACCTGGCCATGGCCACGCGGCAGTTCCTCGCCCGCGCCGGCCAGATGAGCACCGCCGCCCGCACCCAGATCGGCCAGGAGCTGCTCACCGACGTGATGCGGTATGCCGCGCCGCCGCCTCCCCCGGGCAGCCACCCCGAGGCGGTGCTCGCCGCGGTACTCGCCGACCGCCGCCGCCGCGACACCGAGCGGCTCTGGCGTGAGGACCAGCTGCGCCGGCGCCTCATGCCGCCGGAGACGCTCGCCTGACGCCGGCTCGCCGGGTCATCCGTCCTTCCCGGCCGACCGGGCTCCCCCACCCTTGTTGCGCCGAGCTGGA
>NZ_DASVZH010000220.1:0-5865 GCF_036391795.1 Oryzihumus sp. | reverse complement strand
GGACGGCACGCCGGCGGCACACGCCCAGGCCAGGCCGTGGCGCCCGAGCAGGACGGCCACGCCCGCCGCGACGGCACCGGCCACCGACCCGGCGAGGGCGGTGAGCGCGGCCACCTGCAGCAGCAGGACCAGCGCGACGGCTGCCACCCCGCTCGGGCCGATGTCGCTGCGGCGCATGACCTCCAGTGCCCGCTCCCGGTCGTAGCTCGCGGACAGCCCGTCGGCGGTGTCGGCGAGGCCGTCCAGGTGCATCGCCCGGGTGCCCAGCACCAGTCCGGCGACGACCAGCACGGCGACCACCCCGGCAGGGGCGTGCGCGGCCCGGCCCAGGAGCAGGACCAGCACGACCGGGACGGCCAGCGGGAGCGCGGCCAGCGGGGCCAGGGCCATCGCCAGCCCGGCCACCTGGCGGTCGACCCGGCGGGGTGGCGCCACCGGCACGGCGGTCAGGGTGCCGACGGACAGGCGCAGCGCGTCGGAGAGCGTGCCCTGCTGCCGTCCCGCCGGCGGGGTGGTCACGCGGGGCTCAGGCCGGGACGACCGGGCAGCCGGACAGGTCCAGCACCCGGCCGGCGACGACGAGGACGACCTTGTCGCACACCGCGCTGACCGCGGCGTTGAGGCGGCCGAGCTCGTCGCGGAACAGCCGGCCCGAGGCCGTGTCCGGCACGATGGACAGGCCGACCTCGTTGGTCACCATCACGACGTCGACCACCGCCGAGCGCAGCACCGTCAACAGCTCCTCGGTGCGGTTCTCCAGGTAGGCGCCGGTGCCCTGCGGGTCGTGCCAGCCGTCGATGTCGTCGATCTGCCGGGCCAGCCAGGTGCCCAGGCAGTCGACCAGCACGGGGTTGTAGGCCGAGTCGATCGCTGCGGCCAGCCGCGAGGTCTCGACGGTCGACCACCAGGCTGGTCGGCGCATCCGGTGCCGCCAGATGCGGTCACTCCAGTCCTGGTCGGTGCCGTCCGGCACCGTGCCGGTGGCGATGTAGGTCACCCGCGTGCGGTGGTCGAGCAGGCTCTCGGCGTAGCGGCTCTTGCCGCTGCGGGCACCGCCCGTCACGAGCGTCGTGGTCATCGGTCAGGGTCCTCGAAGATCACCTCGGCGTCGAAGGCGGCGCGGCGCACCGCTCGGCGCAGGGTAGCAAGCACCGGCCGGCCCGCCACCAGCACCAGCGCCGCAGTCAGCAGGCCACGCGGGACGTCCCAGCCCAGGGAGGTGGCGAGGTAGAACGCGGCGTAGTGGCCGAGGTTGCTGGCCACCTCCGCGCCGGGCACGAAGCCCGCGCCGGTGGGGGCGCTCGAGCCCATGAACGGCCAGAACCACAGGTTCATCACTGCGCCGTAGAGCAGCCCCGCGCCCAGCCCGTAGGCCGCGAGCATGACCCGCTCGGCGCGCCCCGTCGCCGGCGGCAGCAGGGCGGCGCCGAGGGCGACCCACCCGGCGGCGACCATCTGGAACGGCAGCCACGGGCCGACCCCACCGGTGAGGAACGCCCCGGTGAGGACCGCGAGGGCCCCCAGGACGAAGCCAGTACTGCGTCCGAGGACCCGCCCGGCGAGCACGAGCAGGAAGAACATCGGCTCGAGCCCCGCGGTGCCGGCGCTGAGCACCCGCAGGGCGCCCCCGGTCGCGGCGAGCACGCCGAGGACGGCCACGGTGCGCGGGTCCAGCCCGCCCGCGGAGACCTCGGCGAGCAGCACCAGCGCGAGCAGGCCGAGCAGGACGGCGAACAGCCAGGGCGCGTCCTGGCCGTGGGCCAGCCCGGTGCCCGGCGCGACCACGAAGGGCCAGCCGAAGGAGGCCACGCCGACCAGGGTGACGAGCAGCAGCGCCACCACCGCGGGCCAGCGCAGCGAGATCACGACGCGCGCTCCAGCGCGGCGCTGACGTCGGCGACCGTGAGGTAGGGCAGCGGGTGGACGATCTTGGCCACCTGCGGGGCGAACGCCGGGGACCCGGCCAGCACGCCCCGGGCCGGACCCTGGGCGACGACCTCGCCGTCGGCCAGGACGACGACGTCGGTGGCGACCTCGGCGGCCAGCTCGACGTCGTGGGTCGCCAGGAGCACCGTGTGGCCGCTGCCGGCCAGCTCCCGCAGCACGGTGACCAGCCGGGCCTTGGCCTGGTAGTCCAGGCCGCGGGTCGGCTCGTCGAGCAGCAGCACCGGCGGCCGGCCGGTCAGGACCACCGCCAGGGCGAGGCTGAGCCGCTGCCCCTCGGACAGGTCCCGCGGGTGCAGGTCGCCGTCGACCTCGCCGGCGATGGTGCGCAGCAGCTCGCGGGCCGTGCCGGCGGGGGCGCCGAAGTCACGGTCGGCGGCACGGCACTCCTGGGTGACGGACTCGGCATACAGCAGCACGGTCGGGTCCTGGGGGACCAGGCCGACGTGGCGCACCAGGGTCGCCGGCGCCGCGCCGGCGGGGTCGAGCCCGGCCACCACGACGCGCCCGGCAGAGGCAGGGAGCTGGCCGGACAGGGCTCCCAGCAGGGTGGACTTGCCGGCGCCGTTGCGGCCCATGACCGCGGTGACCGTGCCCGGGTGCAGCACCAGGTCGACACCGCGCAGGGCCACCGCCGGACCACGGCGCACCACCAGCCCGTGGGACACCACGCTGCTGGCGGGCGACTCCGCGACGCGCCCGGTCGGCTCGGGCTGCGGGTCCTCGCGCCGCGCCTCGCCGTCCGCCTCGAGGACCCGGCGCAGCGACGCGGCGCGGCGCCGGGCGTCGCGCACCGACAGCGGCAGCGGGGCCCACCCGGACACCCGGCCCAGCCCGATCACCGGCGGGAAGACGGGGGAGCCGACCATCGCCTCGGCGGGGTCGAGCAGCGGCGAGACCTGGCCGTCGGAGACGAGCAGCACGCGGTCGGCGTGGTGGATCACCCGCTCGAGCCGGTGCTCGGCGAGGACCACGGTCAGGCCGACGTCGTGGACCAGGCGCTGCAGCGCCGAGAGCACGTCCTCGGCGGCCACCGGGTCCAGGGCGGAGGTGGGCTCGTCCAGGACGAGGATGCGCGGGCCGGCGGCCAGGACCGCGCCGATGGCGACCCGTTGCTGCTGCCCCCCGGACAGGTCGCGCAGGGCGCGGCCCCGGACGTCGGCCAGGCCGAGCAGGTCGAGGGTCTCCTCGACCCGGCGGCGCATCGCCGTGGCGTCGACGCCCAGCGCCTCCATGCCGTAGGCGATCTCCTCCTCGACGGTGTCGGTGACGAACGAGGCGACCGGGTCCTGCACGACGACGCCGACGAGGTCGGCCAGCTCGCGCGGCCGGTGGGTGCGGGTGTCGCGGCCGTCCACGACGACCCGGCCACCGAGGGTGCCGCCGGAGAAGTGCGGCACGAGGCCGTTGACGCAGCGCAGCAGCGTGGACTTGCCGCTGCCGGTCGGACCGACGACGAGCACCAGCTCCCCCTCGGGGATGGTGAAGTCGGCGCCGCGGAGGGCGGGGGTGGCCGCACCGGCATACCGCACGCTGACGTCGTGGAACTCGATCACGCTGGCACCTGGACCTTCTCGCGGGCGGGGACGGTGGCGGCGGCGCGCTGCGGCGGCGGAGGGCTGACCCAGGCGGCCAGGGCGGCGACCCCGATGGCCAGGACCGCGGCGACGGGCAGCTCGGGCAGCGTGGCCGGGACCTGGACCGGGATGATGCCCGGCCAGCCCCGGTCGCTGCCGACGAACATCACGATGGCCGGGACGATCCCGCACACGGCGACGGCCCACTCCGGCAGCGCCCACGGGTCGCGGCGGTAGCGGGTCCGCGGGTCGCGGCGGGCACCGGTGGCCAGGGCCGCCCCGGCGAGAACGGTGCCCAGCACGAGCAGGGGCAGGCCCATCAGCGGCGGGCTGGACCCGTCGAGCAGGCCGTAGAGCCCGGCGACGACGCCGAGCAGGCCGAGCACGGTCAGGGCGCTGGCCCGGCGCCGGGAGGCTGGCGTGCGGTGCACGGCTCGACCGTACCCGCGGGACTCCATCGAGGCGGCCAGGGCGAGCGAGCGGTCCAGAGCGCCCTCGAGCACGGGGACGGCCAGGCGGGCCATCTCTCGCAGCCCGCGGCCGGAGTGGCCGCGCAGCCGGCGGGCGGCCCGGACGCGGCCGGCGTCCTCGACCATCTGCGGGGCGTAGGTGAGGGCGACGACGACGGCGGTGCCCACGTCGTACAGGGTGGCGGGCACGTAGCGCAGCAGCCGGCGCGGGCTGGCCAGCACGTTGGTGGCGCCCAGACAGGCCAGGATCGCGGCGAGCCGCAACCCGTCGTATGCCGCGGCGAGCACGCCTTCCAGCGTCACCGGACCCCCGAGGCGCACCCCGGCGGTCCAGGCCGGCAGCGGGACCTCCGGCAGCCGGAAGAGCACCACCCGGCCGGTGACGCCGCCGCCGAGCAGGGCGGCCATGAGCACCCGCAGCCCGACGGCCACCAGGCCGATGACCAGGAAGCCGGCGAAGGCGTTGGACGCCCCGAGCTCACGGCGCTCGAGGACGACCCACGCCGCGACCGCCCCGATGAGCAGGAGCAGGAACGGGTTGGTCGTGCGCGAGGCGGCCGCGGCCAGACCGACGCCCCAGACCCACCACGCGACGGGGTGCAGCAGTCGCGGGAGGCTGGGGCGGTCGGCGGCCGTGAGCACGGATGGTCCTGGTGCCGGTCCGGTCAGGTCCTGCTGCGGCGGCGCACGGCGACCGCGCCGACGACGATGGCGACCAGGACGATGGCGCCGATGAGCACCAGGGTCGAGGTGCTCGTCCCGCTGGAGGCCTTGGCGTCCGCGGGGGCGTCGGCCTTCTTCGCCGCGGCGATGGTGACCGGGGTGTCCGCGGCCTTGGCGGCGGCCGAGACGGTCGCCACCGTGTCACTGCAGCCGGTGGCCGGCCAGCCGTCGATGCCGCACACCATCTGCTTCTCGACCCGGGGGCTGGCCACGGCCGCGAGGACCTCGGTGCCGCTGGCCGTGGGGTCGACCACGGCGCACTTGGCGACCGGGGCCGGCGGGGTGCCCGTCGCCGCATCGGCAGCGCGGCCGTAGTCGATGACCACACCGACGCGCTTCTTGCCCGCGACGGCCGGGGTGGCGCCACAGATGTCCTGGAAGCTGGGGGTGGCGCGCGGCGGGCGACCGGTCTCGGAGACCGCGAAGCGCCAGCCGTCGACGGCCCCGTCCCGGGGCTTGTACTGGTCGGAGCCGACCTGGGAGTACTTCCACGAGCCGTTGGCCTGCTGGAAGTAGCCCCAGTAGCGGTAGGCCGCTGCGCTCGCGGTGGCCGCGGGGCTGATGACGGCGGTGAACAGGGCCGCCACGAGGGCGGCCAGGGTGAGCAGGGCAGCCGGGCGCAGGGGGCGCACGGCGGTGGGGCGCGAGTGGGACATGAACCTCTCCTCGCGGCCGGTGGCGAGAAGGGCAGGGGCCGGGGGCCGGGTCTGCGCCTTCGGCTCCGGTCCGCATTCCACGACGGACGATCAACACTGGAGCCGACGCCCACGGCAGGTGCTCCGGCTCGCCGTCGCCGGGCCGCCTGGGCGGCGGCTGCGGTGACGGCCTACGGTTGCGGGTCAGCGCCGGACTTGGACCGGCTTCCCCTGGCTGCAGACGTGCGGTGCTCGCACGGTCCCACGCGGCATCGAGGGGTGTCAAAGTGGTCCCCGCCACGAGGAGAGGTGCCCCATGAGCAGACGCGCCCGTGCCGCCGGCCTGGCCCTCGGCTTCGCCGCCGACACCCTGCTGGGTGACCCCCGGCGCGGGCACCCGGTGGCCGCCTTCGGGCGGGTCGCCCGGGCGGCGGAGCGCCGGTGGTGGGCCGACAGCAGGCCGCGGGGCGCGGCGTACACCGCTGGTCTGGTGGCCGGCGCGGCCGGCCTGGGCTG
>NZ_DASVZH010000219.1:0-7840 GCF_036391795.1 Oryzihumus sp. | reverse complement strand
CCTCTTGCCGAGCTGGACGCTGGTGCCCCTTCGCGCGCGCTGAAGGGGCACAACGTCCAGCTCGGCGCGGTGGTGGTGACCGGCGGTGTGGGTCAGAGGGCGGGGTCGGGCTGGGCGCCGTGGCGGCGGACCGCCTCCGCGCCCGCTTCCATCGCCGCCGCGAGCGCCCCGTCCCGGCCGAGCCCGCGCGCCAGCGCCGCCGCGAGCGCCCCGCAGAACGCGTCACCCGCCCCGGTCGTGTCGAGCACCTCCCCCTCGGGGACACCCACCGCCGGTGCGGGTATGCCGTCCCAGGCCGCGCCGTTGGCGCCGAACGTCACGAGCAGCGACCCCGGGACCTGCCCGGCGTCGGCGAGCGCCAGCGCCTCGAGCTCGTTGACCACCACCGGGTCGGCGAGCGCTACGACGTCGTGCGGCAGGGCGGCATACGGGGCGAGGTTGAGGACCACCCGCGCACCGGCCGCGATGGCGCGGCGCACGGCCGCGCCGACGGTGGCCGTGGGCACCTCCAGCGAGGCGAGCAGGACGTCGCCGGGACCCGCCTCGTCCAGGGCCGACAGGTGGGTGGTCGACACGGCCGCGTTGGCGCCGGGCACGACGACGATGACGTTCTCCCCTGCCGCGTCGACGGTGATGAGCGCGTGCCCGGTCACGGCCCCGGGCTCGACCGCCACCGGCCCGACGTCGATGCCGAGGGCGGCCAGCCGGCGCCGGTAGGCCGCTCCCCCGTCGTCGTCGCCGACCGCACCGAGCATGGCCACGTCCGCGCCGGCGAGGCGTGCGGCCACCGCCTGGTTGGCGCCCTTGCCGCCGGCGAACCGCACCAGGCCCTCCCCCAGCAGGGTCTCCCCCGGCCGCGGGTGCCGCTCGACCCGGGTGACCAGGTCGACGTTGAGCGAGCCGAGGACGAAGACCCGTCCCATCAGCGGCGACCACCGACGGTGTCCAGCCACAGCCGGGCGTAGCGCTCGGCCTCGACGTGCAGGGCGACCTCGACGCTGGTGGGCGCCTGCCCGTGCGGGTCGTGGGCCAGGTCGCCGGACCAGTCCCGCCGGTCGACGATCGTGCGCCCGCGCGACCAGGTGCCGGCCAGCTCGACCCGCACCGGCAGCCGCTCGGTGCGCAGGCCGGCCCGGTCGAGGACCGCGCACACCGCACCGGCGTCGCCGATCGTGGCGTCGGGCGTGCCGAAGCGCTCGCACTGGAAGTCGATGAGGCGCCCGGCGAGGTCACCCGGGCCGCCGGGGTCGGCGCGGCGCAGGGTCGCCGCCTCACCGGCCGTGACCCGCACGTCGTAGAAGACGTCCAGGCCGTACATCGTCACCGACACCCCGAGCTCTTCCGCGGCCTCGAGCACCACGGCCGCGGCCTCCGGGTCGTGCCAGACGTTGAACTCCGCCGAGGCGGTCGCGTTGCCCACGTGCGCCGCGCCGCCCATGAAGACGATCTCGCGCAGGCCGGCGGCAGCCTGCGGCCACATGCGCAGCAGCAGCGCGATGTTGGTCAGCGGGGCCATGGGCACCAGCGTGACCTTCTGCTCCGGGGGCCTGGTCGAGGCCTCCAGCAGGACGTCGCAGAGCAGCTCCACCGCGTGCCGCCCGTCCGGCTCCCGGGTCGAGCGGGGCCAGTCGAGGTCGCCCATCCCGTCCTGGCCGTGGACGTGCCGGGCGTCCCGGGCCGGTTCCAGCAGCGGGCGCTCGGCGCCGCGGGCCACCGGCACGTCGGGGCGGCCGGCTGCGTCCAGCACGGTGAGTGTGTTGCGCACGACGTCGTCGACCCCGGCGTTGCCGCCGACGCAGCTGACGGCCCGCAGGTCCAGGTCCGGGTGCATCGCCGCGAGCAGGACGGCGCAGGCGTCGTCGACCCCGGTGTCGACGTCGAGGACCACGGGAAGGCGGTGGGACGCAGGCATGCGTGGACCCTAGCCGGGCGAGCCGGCGCCCGGCTCGGGTGCCCGGCGGCGACCGTCGAGCACCCGTTCGAGCAGCCGCGGGCTGGCCGGCCACGCGGCCAGGAGCGTCTCGCGCGGGACGCTGCGCGCGGCATACCGCAGGAGCAGGACGACGGCGACGACGTCGTCCAGCGGGCCGATGACCGGCAGGAACTCCGGCAGCAGGTCGATCGGCGAGACCACCCAGACGACGGCGACGAGCAGCGCCACCCGGGCCCGGCGGGGCACGGCGGGGTCGCCGCGCAGACGGCGCGCGGCGGTCACGCAGGCCGGCAGGAACTCGGCGACGTCGCGCAGCAGCCCGGGTGGGAGCCGGTGCGCCAGGAGCACCATCACCGCACAGCTCAGCGCCCAGACGGCCAGCGCCACCCCGGCGAGTGCGAGCAGGCGGGTCATGGTCTCAGGCCTGGACCAGCGCCACCGGCATGGAGGAGTCGGCGGGCAGGTCCAGCAGCGACGGGGTGCGCCCGCGGGCAACCATCTGCGCACCCAGCGAGGCGACCATCGCGCCGTTGTCGGTGCACAGCCCGGGGCGCGGCACGCGCAGCCGGATGCCCCCGGCGTCGCAGCGCTCCTGCGCCATGGCTCGCAGCCGGCTGTTGGCCGCCACCCCGCCGCCGATGAGCAGGTCCTCGACCCCGTTCTCCCGGCAGGCCAGGACCGCCTTGCGGGTGAGCACGTCGGTCACCGCCTCCTGGAAGCTCGCGGCGACGTCGGCCACCGGCACCGGCTGCCCGTCGCGCTCGCGCGCCTCCACCCAGCGGGCCACGGCGGTCTTCAGCCCGGAGAAGGAGAAGTCGAACCGGTGCCGCTCCATGTCCCGTCGCGAGGTCAGCCCGCGCGGGAAGTCGATGTATGCCGCGTCGCCCTCGCGCGCCGCCCGGTCGACGTACGGGCCACCCGGGAAGGGCAGGCCCAGGACGCGGGCGACCTTGTCGAACGCCTCACCGGCTGCGTCATCGATGGTGCTGCCGAGGGAGCGGATGTCGTGGGTGACGTCCGGGACGAGCAGCAGGCTGGAGTGGCCGCCGGACACGAGCAACGCCAGGGTCGGCTCGGGCAGCGGGCCGTGCTCGACGATGTCGACGGCGACGTGCGCGGCGAGGTGGTTGACGCCGTAGAGCGGCTTGCCCAGGGCCACCGCCAGGGCCTTGGCGGAGGCCACGCCGACCAGGAGGGCCCCGGCCAGCCCGGGGCCGGAGGTGACCGCGACGGCGTCGACGTCCTCGAGCCGGATGCCGGCCTCGCGCGTCGCGCGTTCGATGGTGGGCACCATGGCCTCGAGGTGGGCCCGGCTGGCGACCTCGGGCACGACCCCGCCGAAGCGGGCGTGCTCGTCGACGCTGCTGGCGACCGCGTCGAAGAGCAGCGTCTCGCCCCGGACGATCCCGACCCCGGTCTCGTCGCAGGAGGTCTCGATACCGAGCACCAACGGCTGGTCGGTCACGGAGTGGCTCCCTTCAGGTGCAGCCGCATGACGTGGGCGTCCACGTCACCGGGCTGGTAGTACTTGCGGCGCACGGTCAGCAGCTCGAACCCGCGGCGGGCATACAGCCTCAGGGCCGCCTCGTTGTCGGCCCGGACCTCCAGCATGAGGTGCTCCGCGCCGGACTCGCGGGCGTCGGCAACGAGCCGGTCGAGCAGCACCCGCCCCAGCCCGGTGCCCTGCTGGGCCGGAGCCACCGCGATCGTCATGACGTCGGCGACGTCGCCGCCCCGGTCCAGCCCGGCATACCCGGCGAGGCTGTCGCCCGACTGGGCGACGAGGTAGGAGCGGCGCGGCCGCTGGGCCAGCTCGGCCCACCAGGTCGGCTCGCTCCACGCGTCGTGGGCGAACAGCTGCTGCTCCAGGGCGACCAGCTCGGGGATGTCCTGCCAGCGCAGCGGGCGCAGCTCCATCACCGCACCTCCATCACAGCACCGACTTGCGGGTCAGGGACGGCGCGGCGTCGGGACGACGCAGGTAGAGCGGCTCCGGCGGACCGAGCTCCTGCCCCGCGGCCAGCCGGGCGGCTGCCACGGCGGCCAGGTGCCCGGCACTGACGTCCAGAGGGGGCACGCCGGCCCCGAGCGGGTCGGGGTAGAGCAGCGGCCCGCGGCCGGCCACGGCGCGGCCGGCGACCCGGTCGACGAGGTCGGAGGGCTTGTCCACGGCTGGCCCCTCGACGCGTCGCGGCCCGTCTCCGGTGACGGCGTAGTCGGCCCAGTAGACCTCCTTGCGCCGCGCGTCGGTGGCCACGAGGAACGACTCCCCCAGCTCGCCGGGACGCTCGGTCCAGGCCTGGTGGGCGATCGCGTCCAGGCTGCACACCCCGTGGACCGGTATGCCACGGGCGAAGGCGAGGGTGCGCGCCGTCACCAAGCCGACGCGCAGGCCGGTGAACGGCCCCGGGCCGGTCCCGGCGAGGACCGCGGTGACGTCGGCGACCGAGGCACCGGCCTCACGCAGGACGGCCTCGATGCCGGGGGCGAGGTGCTCACCGTGCCGGCGGGCGTCCAGGGTCGCCGTCTCGGCCAGGACGCGCTCGCCGTCGTGCAGGGCGACGGTGATGGCCGTGGTGGAGGTGTCGATCGCGAGCAGCAGCACGGGGTCAGGCTAACCAGCCAGCAGGGAGCCCAGCTCCTCGGCTGCCGCGCCGGTCCAGCGCGGGCCGTGGCCCTCGACGGTGACCCGGCGCCGGTCGGCCCCGGTGAGGGTGACCTCGAGGTAGTCCTCGGCCAGGCCCTCGGCCAGCCCGTGCCCCCACTCCACGACGGTGACCGAGTCGGCCAGGTCGGCGTCGAGGTCGAGGTCGTCCAGCTCGGCGAACCCGCCCAGGCGGTAGGCGTCGACGTGGACCAGGGCCGGGCCGCCGACCAGCGAGGGGTGGACCCGCGCGATGACGAAGGTCGGTGAGGTGATCGGCCCGCGCACGCCCAGGCCCTCGGCGACGCCCTGGGCGAGCGTGGTCTTGCCGGCACCGAGCTCGCCGGTGAGCAGCACCAGGTCACCCGCGCGCAGGCAGCGGCCCAGCCGTGCGCCCCACGCCTGCGTGTCCTCGACCGTGTCGAGGGTGAGCTCAGCCCGCACGGCGGCGACGACGACCCTGCACCCGGCTGACCCGGCGCTGCTGGGCCAGGTCGGTGACGGTGCGGCGGACACGGGGCTTGCGGCGGACGTCGCCGTGCCCGGCACTGGCCCGGCGGGCGCGCTCGATGAGCGACAGGAGCTGCTCGCTGACGAGGTCGGGGTGCTCGAGCATGATGATGTGGCCGGCGTCGTTGACGACGACGTGCTCGGCGCCCGGCACCAGCCGGACGATCTCCTGGCTGTGGTCCGGCGGGGTGAGCAGGTCCCCGGCGCCGTTGAGCACCAGCGTCTCCACGCCGATGAACTGTGCCAGCGCCTCCCGCTTGTCGTGCCGGTCGAAGCCCGGCATGAAGTGCGAGACGACGTCCAGGCGGGTGCCGAGGATCATGTCGCCGGTCAGCCGGACGATGCCCAGCGGGACCGGCGAGGCGAAGGAGTAGCGGTCGACGAGGAAGTCCTCGATGCCGCGCCCGGCCTTGCGGGCCGAGGCCAGCACGCCCTGGCGCTCGGCGAACTGGCCGATGGCGCGCGGCCCGAGCCGGCGCACCAGCTTGCCCATGAGGTTGCCCATGCCCCAGTCGACGTCGGACAGCCCGCCGGGGCTGGTGGCCACGAACGCCACGCCGATGACGCGCTCGCGGATCAGCGCGTGGTGCTCCACGGCCAGGGACATGATCGTCATCCCGCCCATGGAGTGGCCCACCAGGACCAGCGGGCCCTCGGGGGCGGCCTCGGCGATCACGCGGGCCAGGTCGTGGCCGAGCTGGTCGACCTCGTAGTGCTCCGGCGAGCCGGTGCCGGAGCGGCCGTGGCCGCGCTGGTCCCAGACCACGACGCGGTAGCCGGCGGCGGTGAGCGCGCGGCGCTGGAAGACCCAGCAGCGCAGGCTGAGGGTGTAGCCGTGCGAGAGGACGACGGTGGGCACGGGGCCCGTGCCGGAGGCGGGTGCGGTCGGGTGGTCCACCTCGACGTGCAACGGCACCCCGTCGTCGGCGACGACGACCAGCTCCTCGTCGGCGAGCCGCTCGTAGGTCTCGGAGCTGTCCAGCGCGATCGCGGTGTTGCGCGCCCGCACGAGCCGGTCGGCGGCGACCCCGGCGGCCGCCGCGGCACCGGCCGCGACCAGGCCGACACCCAGACCGGTCAGCGTCTTGTTGCGTGCGGGACTCACCGTGCACCTCCGACGTGGACGCGGGGCACCCGCGACCCGATTCTCGTGACGATCTCGTAGGAGATCGTGCCCGTGGCCTGGGCCCAGTCCTCGGCGGTCGGCCCGCCGGCGTCGCCCCGGCCGAAGATCTCGGCCACGTCGCCGGGGTGGACCTCGGCCTCGGGGCCGACATCCACGACGAACTGGTCCATGCAGACCCTGCCAGAGACCGTGTGCCGTGTCCCGGCGACACCCACCGGCCCCACGTTGGTGGCGTTGCGCGGGATCCCGTCGGCGTAGCCCACCGGCACCAGCGCCAGGGTGGTGTCCCGCTGGGTGACGTACTGGTGCCCGTAGCTGACGCCCTGCCCGGCGGGGACCTGCTTGACCACGGCGATGTCGGCGGTCAGCGTCATCGCGGGGGTCAGCCCGAACGAGGCCGGGTCGCCCAGCTGCGGCACCGGTGAGAGCCCGTAGACGGCGATGCCGGGGCGGACCAGGTCGAAGGCGGCCGAGGGGTTGGTCAGCGTGGCGGCGGAGTTGGCCAGGTGGCGGACCTCGAGGTCGCAGCCGGCCTTCTCGGCCTCGCGCACGGCCTCGGCGAAGCGCTCCTGCTGCAGCCGCACGGTGGGGTGGTCCGGGGCGTCGGCGTAGGCGAAGTGCGACCACACCCCCACGACCCGCACCGCACCCTCGGCCTCCAGCGTCCGGGCGGCGTCCAGCAGCACCGGCCAGTCCACCCCGAAGGCGCCGTTGCGCCCCAGCCCGGTGTCGACCTTGAGGTGGACCCGGGCGGTCCGGCCGAGCGTCCGCGCGGCGGCGGCGACCTCCTCCAGGGCCCAGGTCGCCGAGACCGACAGGTCCACGTCGGCGCCGATCGCCGCCGCGAAGTCGGTGCCGGGCACGTGCAGCCACGACAGCACGGGGGCGTCGATCCCGGCCTCGCGCAGCGCCATGGCCTCGGGCAGCTGGGCCACGCCCAGCCAGCTGGCCCCGCCGGCGAGGGCCGCCCGGGCGCTGGGAAGAAGGCCGTGGCCGTAGCCGTCGGCCTTGACCACGGCCATGACGCCGGCGCTCCCGGCGTGCTCGCGCAGCGTCCTGACGTTGCCGGCGATGGCGTCGAGGTCGACGGTGGCGCGCGCAGGGGCGCCACCGCTCAACGTGGTGGAGGGGGCGGCGTCCGGTGCTGTCATCACATCGAGTCTCTCAGGCGCGGCCCTTGGGCCGCTCCAGCAACCCCGCCACGACCGTCGGTATGCCGTGCGCCACCGCCAGCGAGCGCACCGGGCCGCCGGGGTTGGCCGCGTGCCCGGCAAGGCCGTGCACCAGCGCGGCGAGGCTGCCCGCGTCGAGGGGGTCCAGGCCCGCGGCGAGCAGGGTGCCGGCCAGTCCGGCCAGCACGTCGCCGGAGCCGGCAGTGGCCAGCCACGCGGGCGCGTCGGCCTGCGACCGGATCGGCAGCCCGCTGCTCCCGGGCGGCACCACCAGGGTGGTCGAGCCCTTGAGCAGGACGGTGCCGCCGGTCCGGTCGGCCAGCTCGCGGGCATGGGTCACGGGCGCCCCGGACACCTTGGCCCTGGTGACCTCCCGGCCGGTGAGCCGGCTCAGCGCCCGGGCGAGCTCACCGGCGTGCGGGGTCAGCATGGTCGGGGCCGGGCGAACGCCCTCG
>NZ_DASVZH010000218.1:0-3845 GCF_036391795.1 Oryzihumus sp. | reverse complement strand
CGCGACGGTGCCGTCGAGGAGGTCGACTGCCATCACCTGGTCGGCTGCGACGGCCCGGCCAGCACCGTGCGCACCGCCGCCGGGATCGGCTGGCGCGGCGCCGCCTACGCCCAGGAGGTCGTCCTCGCCGACGCCGAGCTGGACGGCAATCTCACCGAAGGCCTGGCGCACGTCGTCGCCGGGCGCCGCGGCCTGGTCTTCCTCTTCAACGTCGGCGAACGGGCCACCTGGCGCCTGCTGGCCACCCAGCCGGCCGGCACCGATCCGCTGCCGTTCGGCCAGCCCGGACCGCCTGTGCCCGCCGCCGAGCTGCAGGCCCTGCTGGACACCGCCGGGCTGCCGGCCACGATCACCCACGTCGCCTGGTCGGCCCGGGTCCGGCTACAGCACCGGCTCGCCACGGCCATGCGCCGGGACCGGCTCTACCTCGTCGGAGACGCCGCCCACGCCCACTCCCCCGCCGCCGCGCAGGGCATGAACACCGGCATCCAGGACGCGACCAACCTCGGCTGGAAGCTGGCCCTGGCTGCCCGCGCCGAACGACACGGCGCCGGGACCCAGACCCTGCTCGACTCCTACGAACGCGAGCGCTGGCCGGTCGCCCGGCTCGTGCTCGCCGCGACCCACGCGACGTTCTGGGCCGAGGCCGGGACCGACCCGCTGGCGAGCCTGGCCCGCAGCCGGCTCGTCCCGCTCGGCGCCCCGCTCATCCCGGCCGTGCTGCGCCGGCGCCGGCTCGTGGCCGAAGGCGTGCGCCTGCTCTCCGGCTTCCGCGTCGGCTATCGCGGCAGCCCGCTGTCCGTCGAAGACAACCCGGTCACCGGCGCGCCGCACGCCGGTGACCGGGTGCCCGACCAGGCGGTCACCTGCGACGGGCGGCCCACCCGGCTGCACAACCTCACCGCGCTCCCGGGCACCCACGTCCTGCTCCGGCGCGACGCCCCGCCGATCACGCACGCCGACCTGGGCCAGCCCGGGCCGGCCGCTGACGCCCATCCCCGCCAGCGACCGGGCGCCCACCAGCACCGGCTTAGCAGCGTGCCGGGCCGCGGGGTGCTGGTCGTCCGCCCCGACGGCTACGTCGGCTACCGCAGCGACCTGGCCGACCCCACCCTGATCCGCGGCTGGCTCGTCCTGGCCGGCGAGTGCCATCAGTGAGCTCCACAGGTGAGCCCCAGCGGTGACCCCGGCGCGGACCGCAGCCACCCGGCATACCTGGAACAACGCGACGGCCGGCACCCGAGGGTGCCGGCCGTCGCCACAGGGGTTGCGTGACCCTACTGCTTGGTGATGCGGTCCAGCGCGGCCGGGGTGTACGGCGACACCGTCGGCAGGTAGTTGGCGAAGCTGTCGATGTCGAGGCCGCCGATGTACTTGGCCGTCCCGTTCTTGAAGGCGGCGAAGTTGTCGCCGCCGTCGGACAGGAAGTTGTTGGCCGCCACGCGGAAGGTCTGCGAGGCGTCGTTGGCCACGACCGTGTCGCCGATCTTCACCGAGCCGGGCACGACCTCCGGGCCGGCGGTGCCGGTCCGCCACGCGTAGCTAAAGCCCTTGGACACCTGGAGGAACTTGGTGGCGCTCGGGCCGGCGTTGGCGCCGGACCACTGCTGCTGGAGCAGGGCGTAGATGTCGGCGCCGGTGAGGTTCATTGACACGACGTAGTTGTTGAACGGCTGGACGGTGAAGGCCTCCTCGTAGGTGACCACGCCGTCGCCCTCGCCCTTGGGGGACGAGGCGTAGGTCAGGTCCGCGCGGATGCCGCCGGGGTTCATGAACGCCACGACCGGCTTGACGCCCCCGGAGACGACCGAGGGGTCGTTGACCTGCGCGTCGGCGATGAGGTCACCCAGCGGCGTCTCCCCGGCCGGCGAGGCGACCCGGTTGACGTCGGTGGTGATGGTGCCCAGGTGCTTCTCGGCGATCGGCTTGATCAGCGTGCTGTAGGTGCTGATGATCTGCGACTCCGCCGGGTCCTTGGCCACGTCACGGGTGACGACCATGTTGGTGCCGGCGACCGAGGCGCGCACGATGTCGGCGGTGGCCATGTCGTACTTCAGGTCGGTCTCGGTGAACAGGCGGCCGAAGGAGGACGCCGAGGTCACCAGGCGCTGCTGACCGGCCGGGTCGGGCACGTTGCAGACGTAGGGCTGGTGGGTGTGCCCGGAGATGACCATGTCGATCGCCGGGGACAGGTTCGCCGCGATCGGCAGGATCGCCGAGTCGGGCGCGAGCGTGCCGCCCTTGCCGCAGGCGTAGTCGTAGGTGGCGTTGGCGTTGTAGACCTTGCCGTCCGGGCCGGTCCACTTCTGCACCGCCGGGGTGCCGCCCTGGTGGATGAGCACCACGATCGCGTTGACACCCTGGCGCTTGAGCACCGGCACCAGCGCGTTGGCGGTCTGGACCTCGTCGGTGAACTGCAGGCCCTGGATGCCGGCCTGGCTGACGATGCTCGGGGTCTCCTTGAGCGTCATGCCGATGAAGCCGACCCTGGCGCCGCCGGGGAAGGTCTTGACCCAGTAGGGCGGCAGGATCGTCTCGTTGGTGCCGGCGTACTTCACGTTGGCCGCGAGGTAGTGGAAGTCGGCGCCCTCGAAGGTGTGCGCGGCGCAGGAGTTCTGGTTGGCCGCGCCGTCCCCGTCGGGCAGGCAGCCGCCGTCCTGCATGCGCTGGAGCTCCTTGTAGCCCTCGTCGAACTCGTGGTTGCCCACCGACGTGGCGTCCAGGCCCAGGGTGTTCATGGCCTCGATGGTCGGCTCGTCGTGGAACGCCGCCGACAGCAGCGGCGAGGCGCCGATGATGTCGCCGGCCGCGACGGTCACCGTGTTGCGGTGCCCGGCCCGCGCCTGCTTCAGGTGCGTCGAGAGGTACTCCACCCCGCCGGCGTCCTTGGTGACGTCGACGACCTTGGGGGTCGCCCCGCTGGTGTCGAGGCGGTGGTCCACGGTGACCCGGCCGGAGGACCCGGAGGGCGCCTCGAGGTTCCCGTGGAAGTCGTTGAACGACAGGATCTGGATGTCGGTGGTCGAGCTCTTCACCGGGTTGGCCTGCGAGACGCCGCTGGTCGTCGCGACGCCGGCCCCGGCGGCAAGGACCACGGCCATGACGCCGGTCAGGCGTCGTGCACGTGCAAAGGACATGGTGCTCCTGGGAGTGCTGTCGTGAGAGTGACGCCTGAGTCGGCGGTTGGGGCATAGACAACCACGACATCCGCGGCATTTGGGCGAAACGGGCAAGATTCCCTGTGAAGGCCCTGATCGTCGCCTGTGCGCGGGGCCGCCGACCCACGGTTTCCTGTCCCGTTGCCAGAGGTGAGGACAGCCCACCCGCGCCACAATGGCGACGTGAGCGACCTGATGGAGTACCTCCTGGAGCACATCGACCGCGACGAGCGCCTGGCCAAGTCCGCCGGTGGCGCGGCCTGGAGTGCGGATCGGGTCGCCGCCGAGTGCGACGCCAAACGCCGGATCCTCGCCTATGCCGAGATCCTCGTCGCCGACGAGAGCACCCACCGCGAGGGCATCGAGCTGATGCAGATCCTCGCCTCGCCCTACGAGGTGCAGGACGCCTGAGCCGCCGGCGGCCACCGCCACGGCGGGGCTGACCGCGGCTCAGCCGGCCGGGGCCGCCACCTGCGGTCGCACGTGGTCGGGCAGGTGTAGCCACCAGTCGGCGCTTGAGCGCCACGCCGGCAGGTCCGGCCCACCGGCCAGCAGGTCCGTCCGCCCGCGCATGCCCAGGGCGTAGGCCAGCGCGGTCAGCTGCCGGTCCCGGCTCCCCTCGGCCATCCCCGGCGCACCGGCCAGCGCCACCGCCCGGGCGGCCAGCCGCTCCTCGCGCGGCGCCGC
>NZ_DASVZH010000217.1:0-6517 GCF_036391795.1 Oryzihumus sp. | reverse complement strand
TGCGCCAGGCCCAGGCCGACCAGCTGCTGGCCGCCGGGTCCGTGCGCGGGGCGCTGCTGCGCTCGCACGACCCCGAGGCGCGGGCCGCCGACAGCCGCCTCGCGGAGGCGCTGCGGTCCCAGGGCGTGCAGGTGCTCGGCGACCCCGGCACCCCGTGCCACGCCAGCACGTCGACCTACCCCAACGGGCAGATCCCGGCCTCGGCGCTGTGCCCCCTGTACGCCGCGCCGGGCAAGGGGCTGCGACCCGCGGCAGCGGCGGCGTTCAACGCGATGAGCCGGGCCTACGAGAAGGAGACCGGCTCGCCCCTATGCGTCACCGACGCCTACCGCTCCTACGCCGGGCAGGTCGCGGTGGCCGCCTCCCGTCCCGGCTTCGCGGCAGTCCCCGGCACGAGCAACCACGGCCTGGGGCTGGCCGTCGATCTCTGCGGCGGCGTGGAGAGCTTCGGCAGCAGCGCCCACTGGTGGATGCAGACCCACGCCCCGCTGTACGGCTGGTTCCACCCCGCGTGGGCCGAGCCGACCGGGGTGCTGCCCGAGCCGTGGCACTGGGAGTTCGCCCAGTGAGGCGTGCCATGGCCGGGACACGCGCCCAATGCAGGTGGCGGCGCAGCCCCGCGTGAGAGCCTGCGCCCATGACGAGCGCGCTGGACTCCGGTGTCGGCCGACGGGCCCGACGCGACACCCCGCACCAACGGGCGTGGTACTGGTACGACTGGGCCAACTCGGCCTACGTCACGACCACGCTGACCGTGCTGGTCACCCCCTACCTGACCGTGGTCGCCAAGGCGGCTGCCTGCCCCGGCCTGCCCGACGCCGCGACCTGCCGGGCCAACCTCACCGTCCTCGGTGTCCCCGTGGCACCGGGGTCGCTGGCGCTGTTCACCATCACGGTCTCCACGCTGGTCTCCGCCATCCTGCTCATCTTCGTCGGCGCCATCGCCGACCGCTCCCCCAGGCCGACCCGGCTGCTCGCCGGCTTCGCCTGGTCGGGTGCGCTGGCTGCCAGCGGCCTGTTCCTGGTCGCGGGCAGCAGCTGGCAGCTGGGGGTGGTGCTGCTCATCGTGGCCAACCTGTCCCTCGGCGCCTCGCTGGTGATCTATGACTCGCTGCTGTGCCGGATCGCCACTCCCGACGAGCGCGACCACGTCTCCAGCCGGGGCTGGGCGCTGGGCTACGCCGGCGGCGGGCTGCTGCTGGCGCTGAACTTCGTCCTGCTCAACGTGCACGACGCCGTCGGCCTGAGCCAGGGCATGGCCGTGCGGGTGAGCCTGCTCTCGGCCGGCCTGTGGTGGGGCGTCTTCACCCTCATCCCGGTGCTGGGGCTGCGCGACGTCCAGGGCACGACCGCCACCCCGGTCGAGCAGCAGTCCGGCGTCGTCGGCGGCAGCCTGCGGCAGCTCGCACGCACGTTCGCCGAGCTGCGCCGCTACCCCCAGACGCTGCTGTTCCTGCTGGCCTACCTGTTCTTCAACGACGGCATCCAGACCGTCATCGGCAGCTCCAGCCTCTACGGCATCGAGGAGCTGAAGTTCGCCCAGAGCACGGTGCTGGGCGTCTTCCTGCTCGTGCAGTTCGTCGCGTTCGGCGGGGCGCTGCTCTTCGGGCGGCTGGCCCGCTCCTACGGCGCATGGCGGGTCGTCCTGACCAGCCTGGGCGTGTGGACCCTCGTGGTCACCGTCGCCTTCTTCGTGCCGGCCCGGGCCCTGGGCGCCTTCGTGGCGCTCGCGGTCCTCATCGGCATCGTGCTCGGCGGCAGCCAGGCCCTGTCGCGCTCGCTGTACAGCCAGCTCATCCCGCGCGGCCGGGAGGCGGAGTTCTTCAGTCTCTACCAGGCGATGGAGCGCGGCACGAGCTGGTTCGGCACCTTCCTGTTCGGCCTCGTCTACCAGCTCAGCCACTCCTACCGGTGGGCGATCGTGGCGCTCATCGTCTTCTTCGCCCTCGGCGGCGTGCTGCTGTCGCGGGTGCGCATGGCCGAGGGCATCCGCGCGGCCGGCAACGAGCTGCCCGCCGTGGTCTGACTCACAGTCCCTGCACAACTTCGGATCCCGGGCGCTGAGCAGGAACATTGCGCCCGGTCCCGGCGTTGGAGCAGGTGATTCCCCCACGCACCACCTGTGCTGGCGAGCAACACGTTGGGAGACCTCCGACATGGCCGAACGATCACTGCGCGGTACCCGTCTGGGCGCCCTGAGCATGGAGACCGACGAGAACGTCGTGCCCAGCGAGCGCCAGCTCGTGAAGTACGTCTGCCCTGAGGGTCACGTCAGCGAGCTGCCCTTCTCGATCGAGGCGGACGTGCCGTCGAGCTGGGAGTGCCGCTGCGGCCTCGACGCCAAGCTGGTCGACGGTCCCGAGCCCGAGGCCAAGGCGGTCAAGCCCGCGCGCACCCACTGGGACATGCTGCTCGAGCGCCGCTCCATCCCCGAGCTGGAGGAGCTGCTGCAGGAGCGCCTGGCCCTGCTGCGCGAGTCCCGCGGCGAGAAGCCGCGCCGCAAGCGCTCCGCCTGACCTGAGCACCCCGCCGTCGCTCAACGGCCACGGTCCGACCCCACGCCACCCCCTCCGGCGTGGGGTCTGTGCTGTCCCCACCAGGTCTCGCCCCGGGCCGCCGTGGTGGCGGCGCCTGTCCCGTTCCGGTATGCCGTGCCGGTGGCGGGATCAGAGCACCTCACCCTCGATGGTGTCCCCGCCGGTGCCGCCCGCTCCCCCGGGCCCGCCCCAGCCGCGCAGCAGCCGGGCGGCCACGGCCCGTTCCAGCAGCCGGCGCGCCACCGGTCGGGTGATGGGCAGGACGAAGAAGAAGCCCGCGACGTCGGTCAGGAATCCCGGCGTGAGCAACAGGGTGCCGCCGACGAGGACCAGGGCCGCGTCGGTCAGCTCCCTGGAGGGCATCCGCCCGGTCTGCAGCGCCACGCGGAGCGCCTGCCACGTCTTCGAGCCCTCACGGCGCACCAGCCACGCGCCCAGGGCCGACTCCACGAGCAGCAGGAAGAAGGTCTGCCACCCGCCGATCGCCTTGCCCACGGCCACGATCACCGAGATCTCGGCGATGGGCACGACGACCAGGAGGATGAAGGCGATGGTCAGCCAGCGGGGCCGGCGCCGCCGCGGCGGGTGCGTCGTCACTGCGGCAGGCGGTGCCAGGTCGGCTCACGCCGGGTCAGGGCCCGCAACTGCCCGGCACGGTAGGTCGCGCCCCACGCGGTGATGCGGCGCATCGACTCGCGCACGATGTCCTTGCTCATCTTGGAGTCACCGATCTCGCGCTCGACGAAGGTGATCGGCACCTCCCGCACGGTGAGCCCGCGACGCACGGCGCGCCATACGAGGTCGACCTGGAAGCAGTAGCCCTGGGAGGCGACGTCGTGCAGGTCCATGAGCCGCAGCGCGGCGGCGCGGTAGACGCGGTAGCCGCCGGTGGCGTCGCCGACCGGCATGCCCAGCAGCGCCTTGATGTAGATGTTGCCGCCCACGCTCAGTGCCTTGCGCGACAGCGGCCAGTTGACCACCGTGCCGCCCGGGACCCACCGGGAGCCGAGGACCACGTCGGCGCTGCGCAGCGCCTCCAGCAGCGACGGCAGCTGCTCGGGCTGGTGCGAGCCGTCGGCGTCCATCTCCACCAGGGCGTCGTAGCCCTGCTCCAGGGCCCAGGTGAATCCGGCCAGGTAGGCGGCGCCGAGTCCCTCCTTGCCCTGGCGGTGCAGCACCCGGACGTGCTCGTCCACGGCGGCCAGGCCGTCGGCGACCTCGCCGGTGCCGTCGGGTGAGTTGTCGTCCAGCACCAGCACGTCGGCCTCGGGCACCGAGGCCCGCACCCGCGCGACGATGCGCGGCAGGTTCTCCCGCTCGTTGTACGTCGGGATGAGCACGACGACCCGGCCGATCGGGCCGCGGTCGGAGGAAGCGTCCGCGGTGCGGGGCGCAGGGTGGGTCATGTCCGTCCTTCACTGGTGGTGCGATCGCCCCGACTGTACCGGCGCAGCCCATGGCCTCCGCGGGCGAGCAGCAACAGCACCACGGCGGCGCAGGCGAGCAGCTCCGGCCACGCGCCGACCCGGTCGGCCAGGGTCAGGCCCGAGCGCACGGGCAGGGCTCCGGAGAGCAGCGCCGCGGTGAACAGCGTGGTGCGCTGGTGCGCGACGCCGTCGGGGGTGATCAGCGCGCTGACGCCGACCGTGGAGACGTGCACCACCGACCGCCCGTGCTCGACCGCGCGCACCCGGGAGATGGCCAGCTGCTGCTCGGACTCGTCGGTGTAGCCGAACGTGGCGTTGTTGGTCTGCACCAGCAGCAGGTTGGCGCCGTGGGTCACCGTGTCGCGCACGAGCCCGTCGTAGGCGACCTCGAAGCAGATGACCGGGCCCGCCGCGAGCGTGCCCGCTGCGCGGGAGGGCACCCGGAACACCGCCGGCGCCGGCCCGGGGACCATGTCGCTGCGGACGAGGTCGACCTTGTCGTTGAGGTGGCGGAAGAAGGAGCGGAAGGGGATGTACTCCGCGAACGGCACCGGGTGCTGCTTGACGTAGCGCTGCGTCACCCCCTGGCCGGGACGGTAGAGCAGGCTGGCGTTGGAGATCCGCGGGCTGGGCTCCTCCAGCACGGCGCCGACGACCACCGGCGCGGCGATGTCGTCCACCGCGGCGTTGATCACCGCCGCGGCGTCACCGTTGCGCAGCGGGTCGATGTCGCTGGAGTTCTCCGGCCACACGACCAGGTCGGGGTGCGGCTTGGCGCCGGCCCGGACGGACGCGGCTGCGGCGTGGGTGACGGTGGCGTGGTTGTCGAGCACCCTGCGCCGCTCGGCGTTGAACTCCAGGCCGGCCCGGGGCACGTTGCCCTGCACCGCCATCACCGGGGCGCGCGGTCCGTCGACGGGGGTGGGCACCAGGACCGGGGCCAGGGTCAGCGCCACGGCGCCCGCGAGCGCGGGCAGGGCCCCCAGCCACCCCGACACGGGTAGGCCGCGTCCCGGTCCCTCCCAGCGCAGTCGCGCGACGGCGGCCGCCAGCAGCCCGCCCGCGAGCGCCGTGCCGAACGTCACCGCGGGGGCGCCCGCCAGGGAGGCCAGGTGCAGCAGCGGGGAGTCGGCCTGGCTGAATGCCAGCCTCCCCCAAGGGAACCCGCCGAACGGGGTGGCCGAGCGCAGCGCCTCCTGGGCGACCCACAGCAGGGCCACGACGAGTGGGCGCACCGGGGCCCGGCCGCCCGGGGAGCGGGGGCGCTGCAGGAGGCCGGCAGCGGCACCCAGCAGCGCGACGTACAGGGCCTCGAGGACGCTGAGGGCCACCCAGGGCACGGCCCCGACGTAGATGCCCGACCAGGACAGCAGCGGCAGGAAGCAGGCGAGCCCGGCGACGAGGCCGACCAGGGCGCCCCGGCCCGGACCGGCCCCCCGCGTCGCGAGGGCCAGCAACCCGACGCCGACCGGTGCCAGCGGCCACAGGTCGTGGGAGGGGAAGGCGAGCCACAGGCCTAGTCCGGCGAACAGGGCGAGGGCATAGCGGTGCACGCGGCACACGCTAGGCCACTCACCCATGAGACACGGAAGGACCCGCGATGCCGTTGGGACCAGCGCCGACCCGACAGGCTGCCGGGGCGGGCTGTTGTCTACTAAGCACGCGGGTCCTACCGTCGTCCGCCTCCACCCCTCCGGGTGGGCACCGGGCGTACACAGCGCCGTGGGTCTGGAATGCGTGGCGGCTGCGCGCGCAAGCCGCCAGGGACCCCGTCAGCTGTCTCCTACCCCGTCCCCCTGGTGATGCAGATCCGTGTCGGACAACCCCACGGAATCTACCCAGTCCTCGGGTGCTGTCAACCCCGTGTTCACCTGCGCAAACGCGCGTTGCCGCAGGTCGGCGCGTTGGGCGAATCCGCAGTGTTGACAAGGATTTGGGGATGTCCCCGGCGTGTCGCGCGGGACACGCCGGGGACGCCTCGGGCCGGTGTCTCAGCTGGCGGGCGGGACGACCACGACGCCGCGGGCCGTGGTGGCCACGACGGGCTCGGCGAAGGCGTCCGCAGCGGACTCACCGCGCTCCGGGTTGCCCCGGGCGACGACCCGCACGGCGAAGCTCATCTCCCGGCTGCGGGTGCCCACCCGCTCGAGCCGGGCCTCGATCTCGATGCAGTCGCCGGCGCGCACCGGGGCGAGGAACTGCACGTCGCTGTAGGAGGCGAACAGGCCCTCGTCACCGTCGGTGCGGATGCACAGCTCGGTGGCGACGTCGCCGAACGCCGCCAGGGAGTAGGCCCCGTCGACGAGGTTGCCCGCATAGTGCGCGTGGCTGTAGGGCACGTAGCGCCGGTGGGTGACGGTGGTGCCGACCTGCTCGGGCGTGGCACGGGGGCTCATCGGGCGTGCTCCTTCTTGTCGGCCAACATGTGCACGAGGTAGGACGCCACCTCGCCGGGCGTCGTGCCCTTGCCGAAGATGTGGTCGACGCCGAGCTTGCCGGCCGAGCCCTCCTCGAATCGCGGGCCGCCGGCGACGAGCAGCGGCACCTTGCCGG
>NZ_DASVZH010000216.1:0-7118 GCF_036391795.1 Oryzihumus sp. | reverse complement strand
TCGCCGGCGTCACCAACGAGCGCGGCAACGTCGTCGGCCTCATGCCGCACCCGGAGCACTGCGTCGAGTCCGGCTACGGCCCCTCGCTCGACGGCCTGCCCTTCTTCACGTCCGTCCTGACCTCGGTGGTGAACGCGTGAGCACCCTGGAGACCGGCCACACCAAGCCCCTGCTGGACACCGTCTCGACGGCGTCCGGCACGCCCGAGGTCGAGCAGCCCTGGGCCGAGCTGGGCCTCAAGCCCGACGAGTACCAGCGCATCCGCGACATCCTCGGGCGGCGCCCCACCAGCTCCGAGCTGGCGATGTACTCGGTCATGTGGTCGGAGCACTGCTCCTACAAGTCCTCCAAGGTCCACCTGCGCCAGTTCGGCGACAAGACCACCGACGCGATGCGCGAGAAGCTGCTCGTCGGCATCGGCGAGAACGCCGGCGTCGTCGACATCGGCGACGGCTGGGCGGTGACCTTCAAGGTCGAGAGCCACAACCACCCCTCCTACGTCGAGCCCTACCAGGGTGCGGCCACCGGCGTCGGCGGCATCGTCCGCGACATCATGAGCATGGGCGCCCGCCCGCTGGCCGTGATGGACCCGCTGCGCTTCGGCGCCCTGGACCACCCCGACACCCACCGGGTGCTGCCCGGCGTCGTCGCCGGCGTCGGCGGCTACGGCAACTGCCTGGGGCTGCCCAACATCGGCGGCGAGGTCGTCTTCGACTCCTGCTACCAGGGCAACCCGCTCGTCAACGCCCTGTGCGTCGGCGCCATGCGGGTGGAGGACATCCACCTGGCCAAGGCCTCCGGCGTCGGCAACAAGGTCGTCCTCTTCGGCGCCAAGACCGGCGGCGACGGCATCGGCGGCGTGTCCGTGCTCGCCTCGGAGACCTTCGACGAGGGTGGCCCGACCAAGCGCCCCGCGGTGCAGGTCGGCGACCCCTTCGCCGAGAAGGTGCTCATCGAGTGCTGCCTGGACCTGTATGCCGCGCACGTGGTCGACGGCATCCAGGACCTCGGCGGCGCCGGGCTGTCCTGCGCGACCAGCGAGCTGGCCTCCAACGGCGACGGCGGCATGCGGGTCCACCTCGACCGGGTCCCGCTGCGCGACGCGACCCTGCGCCCCGAGGAGATCCTCATGAGCGAGTCGCAGGAGCGGATGATGGCCGTCGTCGAGCCCGGGAAGCTCGAGGAGTTCCTCGCGATCAACCGCAAGTGGGACGTCGAGGCCACGGTCATCGGCGAGGTCACCGAGGGCGACCGCCTCGAGGTGCTCTGGCACGACGAGGTCATCGTCGACGTGCCGCCGCGCTCGGTGGCCCACGACGGCCCGGTCTACGAACGCCCGCTGGAGCGGCCGGCATACCTCGACGGGCTGCAGGCGGCCGGTCCCCAGGACCTGCCGCGCCCGGGCACCGGCGACGAGCTGCGAGACACCCTGATCCGCCTCATCGGCTCGCCGAACCTGTGCGACAAGTCGTGGGTGACCGACCAGTACGACCGCTACGTGCGGGGCAACACCGCCCTGGCGATGCCCGACGACGCCGGCGTGGTGCGGGTCGACGAGGAGAGCGGGCGCGGGGTCGCCATCTCCACCGACTGCAACGGCCGGTTCGCCAAGCTCGACCCGTATGCCGGGGCGCAGCTCGCGCTGGCCGAGGCCTACCGCAACGTCACGACCGCCGGGGCGACGCCGCTGGCGATCACCGACTGCCTCAACTTCGGCTCGCCGGAGGACCCGGGCGTGATGTGGCAGTTCGCCGAGGCGGTGCGCGGCCTGGCCGACGGCTGCCAGCAGCTGGGCATCCCGGTGACCGGCGGCAACGTCTCGTTCTACAACCAGACCGGGGACGTGGCGATCCACCCGACGCCGGTGGTCGGCGTGCTCGGCGTCATGGACGACGTGGCCCGCCGGACGCCCTCGGGCTGGAAGACGCCGGGCCAGGTCATCTACCTGCTCGGCACCACCCGGGAGGAGCTGGCCGGCTCGGAGTGGGCCAGCACCATCCACGACCACCTCGGCGGTCTGCCCCCGCAGGTCGACCTCGACCTCGAGCGCCAGCTCGGCGAGATCCTCGTCAACGCCTCGCGGGACGGGCTCATCGACGCCGCGCACGACCTGTCCGACGGCGGCCTGGCGGTCGCCCTCGCCGAGGCCACCCTGCGCCACGGCGTCGGCGCCCGGGTCTGGCTGGAGGAGGTCTGCGAGCGCGACGGCATCGACGCGTTCACCGCGCTGTTCAGCGAGTCGACCGCCCGCGCCATCGTGGCCGTGCCGCGCTCGGAGGAGGTGCGGTTCACCGACATGTGCTCGGCCCGCGGCTTCGCCCACGCGCGGATCGGGGTCGTCGACGACCAGACCGACGGCCTGGACGTGCAGGGCCAGTTCGAGCTCGGCCTCGGCGAGCTGAGCGAGGCGCACACGGCGACGCTGCCGGCGGTCTTCGGCCGCTGAAGCACGCGCGGCGAGCACCCGGCATACCCGCGGGTCTGCTCACCTCAGGCCGCTTCCGGCGCCCGATCGGGCGCCCGGGAACGGTTCTGGCTGAGCAAACCGGCCCTGGCTGAGCACGGTCAGTGCTGGCCGAAGACCTGGTGGACCCGGCGCAGGTCGCGAAGCCGCGGCTCGGACTGCCCGCGCACCCAGCGGCCCACCGTGCGCACGGACACCCCGAGCTGGCGGGCCGCGGCCTCCTGGGACAGGCCCTGCCGCTGCAGCACCTCGGCGATCCACTCCGCGAAGGAGCGGGGCACGGGCGGGTAGCCCCGGATGGCGTCCACCAGCTGCTCGGTGCTGAGGACCTCCACCTCGACCTCGTCGGGGAAGATCCGCACCGCGACCTGGAACGCGCCCACCCCGGGACGGGCCGAGGCGAGCAGCGCCTCGCCGATCGCGTCCTGGATCGCCCGCGGGCCGGCCGGCTCGAGGTCGAGCCCGGCGAGGGTGTGCTCCAGGAAGTCCTGGGCCTCGACCCAGGAGGCGGGCCGGGCGGGGAAGGTGCGGCTGACCACCACGACGGGCGCGACCACGGCCCCGGCACTGGCGCCGGGGAGGGGCTCGGCTGCCGGGTCGGCGTCGGGGGGTCGGGCCATCGCGGGTCCCCTCCGGGTGGGGCTACGCCATGCACGGTAGCCGGGGCGACGACGGTGGTGGAAGCGGCCGATCCCGTTGCGAGGTCGGGGATTCCGCGATTCGCGGACAGTCGCAGAAATGTCCGGACACGTATGTCCTGCCGCCGCACCACGCCGTCCTATGCTCCGGAGGAGGAGGTGCCTCGGGACCCGAGCACCTGCCGCCGGGGATGACGACAGGAGCCCGCGCGCCGGGACGCCCACTGTGATCGCACAGGAGGGTGGTGGCCACAGATGTCGACAGCCACGCAGGAGTCGACGGGGACGGCGGGGACGACGGAGCCGGTGCTCCACGTCCTGTGGATCAACGCAGGGCTCAGCTGCGACGGGGACTCGGTGGCGCTGACCGCCGCGACCCAGCCGAGCGTGGAGGAGATCGTCCTCGGCGCACTGCCGGGCTTGCCGAGGGTCCAGGTGCACTGGCCGCTCATCGACTTCGAGTGCGGGCCGGAGCAGGGCGCGGACACGTTCATCGAGTGGTGGCACAAGGCCGACCGCGGCGAGCTCGAGCCGTTCGTCCTCGTCGTCGAGGGGTCGATCCCCAACGAGAAGATCAAGTCCGAGGGCTACTGGTGCGGCTTCGGCAACAACCCGGCCACCGGCCAGCCGATGACCACCTCGGAGTGGCTGGACCGGCTGGCGCCCAGGGCCACCGCCGTCGTCGCGGTCGGGACGTGCGCGGCATACGGCGGGATCCACGCCATGGCCGGCAACCCGACCGGCGCGATGGGCGTGCCCGACTACCTGGGCTGGAGCTGGAAGTCCAAGGCGGGGCTGCCGATCGTCTGCGTGCCCGGCTGCCCCGTGCACCCCGACAACCTGTCCGAGACGCTGGTCTACCTGCTCTACCAGGTGGCCGGGCAGGCACCGATGATCCCGCTGGACGAGGCGCTGCGCCCGCGCTGGCTGTTCGGCGCCACCGTCCACGAGGGATGCGACCGCGCCGGCTACTACGAGCAGGGCCAGTTCGCCACGGAGTACGGCACCCCCGAGTGCCTGGTCAAGCTCGGCTGCTGGGGCCCGGTGGTCAAGTGCAACGTGCCCAAGCGGGGCTGGATCAACGGGGTCGGCGGCTGCCCCAACGTCGGCGGCATCTGCATCGCGTGCACCATGCCGGGCTTCCCGGACAAGTTCATGCCGTTCATGGACGAGCCGCCCGGCAGCAAGGTCTCGGCCGGCGCCAGCACGATGTACGGCACGGTCATCCGCCGGTTGCGCGGCATCACGATGAACACGGTCGACAAGGAACCGAAGTGGCGCACCAAGGGGAACGTGCTGCAGACCGGCTACACCAAGTCCTGGTGACGGAGGGCGGACCGACATGACCACCACGACCAAGCAGTCCGGCGACGTCGTCGAGATGGCGTGGGACCCGATCACCCGGATCGTCGGGAGCCTGGGCATCTACGCCACGATCGACTTCAAGGCCAGGGAGGTCCGCGAGTGCCACAGCACCTCGTCGATCTTCCGCGGCTACAGCATCTTCATGAAGGGCAAGGACCCGCGGGACGCCCACTTCATCACCAGCCGGATCTGCGGGATCTGCGGGGACAACCACGCCACCTGCTCGGTCTACAACCAGAACATGGCCTACGGGATCGCGCCGCCGGCCCTCGGTGAGTGGATCATCAACCTCGGCGAGGCCGCGGAGTACATGTTCGACCACAACATCTTCCAGGAGAACCTGGTCGGGGTGGACTTCTGCGAGCGCATGGTCAAGGAGACCAACCCCGGCGTCCTGGAGCGGGCCAACAGCACCGAGGCGCCGCACGCCGGTGAGCACGGCTACCGCACGATCGGCGACATCATGCGCTCGCTGAACCCGCTCGAGGGCGAGTTCTACCGCGAGGCCCTGCAGATGAGCCGGATGACGCGGGAGATGTTCTGCCTGATGGAGGGCCGGCACGTCCACCCCTCGACGCTCTACCCCGGCGGGGTCGGCACCGTCGCCACGATCCAGCTGTTCACCGACTACCTCACCCGGCTCATGCGCTACGTGGAGTTCATGAAGAAGGTCGTGCCGCTGCACGACGACCTGTTCGACTTCTTCTACGAGGCGCTGCCCGGCTACGAGCACGTCGGCGAGCGCCGCGTGCTGCTCGGCTGCTGGGGCAGCCTCAACGACCCGGCGATCTGCGACTTCACCTACCGGCGCATGAACGACTGGGGCAAGCGAATGTTCGTGACCCCCGGCGTCATCGTCGACGGCAGGCTCGTCACCAACAACCTCGTCGACATCAACCTCGGCATGCGGATCCTGCTCGGCCACTCCTACTACGAGGACTGGGCGCAGGACGGCTACGAGGTGTTCGTCGACAAGGACCCGCTCGGCAACCCGGTCGACCGGCGCCACCCGTGGAACCAGCACACGGTCCCCAAGCCGGCCAAACGGGACTTCGAAGGCAACTACAGCTGGACCATGTCGCCGCGCTGGTTCGACGGCACCGACCACCTGGCCCTGGACACCGGCGGTGGCCCGATCGCCCGGCTGTGGTCGACCGCGCTGTCCGGCCTGGTCAACACCGACTACGTCAAGGCCACCGGCCACAGCGTGCAGATCACCCTGCCGCGCACCGCGCTCAAGCCCGAGGTGAGCTTCGAGTGGACGATCCCGCAGTGGAGCAACGCCATCGAGCGGGACCGCGCCCGGACCTACTTCCAGGCCTACACCGCGGCCCTGGCGCTGCACTTCGTCGACCAGGCGCTCGCCGAGGTGCGCGCCGGACGGACCGAGACGTGGACGCCGTTCACGGTGCCGGACAACGCGATCAGCTGCGGGTTCACCGAAGCGGTCCGCGGGGTGCTCAGCCACCACATGGTCATCCGCGACGGCAAGATCGCCAACTACCACCCCTACCCGCCGACCCCGTGGAACGGCAGCGTCCGTGACGTCTACGGCACGCCCGGCCCCTACGAGGACGCGGTGCAGAACACCCCGATCTTCGAGGAGAACCCGCCGGAGACGTTCAAGGGCATCGACATCATGCGGGCGGTGCGCAGCTTCGACCCGTGCCTGCCGTGCGGGGTGCACCTGTTCACCGGCAACGGCTCGGTGGTCGAGCAGGTCCACTCGCCGGCCATGGCCGCGACGGTCTACTGACCGGCGCAGTGATGAACCGGCACGAGGCCCAGGAGCTGGCCAGCCGCGTGGAGGTGCTGCTGGACGCCTTCCACGACAGCCCCGACCGCCTCGCCGCGGACCGCGCGGAGGAGCTGGTCCGGGCCCTGGTCGCCCTGTACGGCGCGGGGCTGGCCCGCGTCGTCGACCTCGTGGGGGAGGCCGACGGCGGTGAGGCGCTGGTGCGCCGGCTCGCCGGGGACGACCTGGTCGGCTCGCTGCTGGTGCTGCACGACCTGCACCCCGACGACGTGGACACCCGGGTCCAGCAGGCGCTGGACCGGGTCCGCCCCTACCTGGGCTCGCACGCCGGCGGCATCGAGTACGCCGGCGTCGACGCCGACGGGGTGGCCCACCTGCGGCTGGAGGGCAGCTGCGACGGCTGCCCGTCCTCGTCGGTGACCGTGACGACCACCATCGAGCGGGCCGTGCTGGACGCCGCGCCGGAGGTCGTCGCGGTCGACGTCCAGGGTGTGGTCGCCCGGCAGAAGCCGTTGCCGGTGCTGCAGATCGGGCGCCCGCCGTCCGAGTCCGCGCCGGCCGCCGGGGAGGCCGCAGAGGCCTCCGGCGACGGCTGGGCGCACCTGGAGGTCGCGGTGGCCGCCGGCCACGTCGCCCGCCGGGTGGTGGGCGGGCTCCCTGTCGCCGTGTGCGTCCTGCACGGCACCCCGTACGCCTACCGCGACGAGTGCGCCACCTGTGGGGCCCCGCTCAGCGGCGCCGCGCTGGATGGGGAGCAGCTCACCTGCGCCGCCTGCGGCAGCCGGTACGACGTGCGGCTGGCCGGGCGGTCCCTGTCACCCGAGGGGCGCCACCTGGACCCGCTGCCGCTGCTACCCGAGGGTGGCGGGTGGCGCGTCGCCCTGCCGCGGGAGGC
>NZ_DASVZH010000215.1:0-13351 GCF_036391795.1 Oryzihumus sp. | reverse complement strand
GACCGCGCCGGGCACGTCGGCCTGGCGCAGCACCGCGCTCCAGGACCGGGCGGTCAGCGTGGCGAGGACCAGGAGCAGCACGCCGGTCGCGACCCCGATCGGGGTCGCCAGGCGGGAGGTGCCCGTGAAGGGGACGAACGGGATACCGGTGGTCACGCCGGTGACCAGGCGCTCGGGTGCGATGAGAGTGAGCAGGCCCAGCACGGTGGCGAGGACGGCGACGACCAGCGGCAGGACGCGTGGCCGTCCGGGAGCGCCCGCCCGCCACAGCCCGGCGGCGAGCAGCAGCCCGGCCACGACGTTGAGCCAGAAGATGGCCCGCCAGTCGGCGACCGCGAGCACGGCTGCGCCCAGCAGAGGCCCGAGAACGCTGCCGAGCTCCTGCACCGCACCCACCACCCCGAGTGGGGTGCCACGGCGGCCCGGTGGCCACAGGTCGGCGACCAGCGCGAGCGTGGCCGGAACCAGGCCTCCGCCGCCGATGCCCTGCAGGACGCGCCCACCCACCAGCACCGGCAGCTCGACCGCCGTGGCGGTGACCACGGAGCCGACGACGAACACGGCCAGGCACGCGAGCAGGATCCGTTGCCGCGGCAGCAGGTCGGCCAGGCGGCCGATGAGCGGCAGCACGGCGATGTAGCCGAGCAGGAAGCCCGAGACGATGGGGGTGGCCTTCTGGAGCGCGTCGACGCCCAGCCCGACACCGGACATCATGTCCGGCAGCGCGACCACGACGACGTAGGTGTCGGCGGCCGCGAGCGCGACCGCGGTGGACGCCAGGGCCAGCAGCGCCCTAGGGCCGGGAGATCTCAACGGGCGCGCCGTAGTGGTCGAGGGTCAGCGAGTAGGTCGAGCGGGCGCCGCTGAAGAACGGACCGGTCAGGCTGATCGTGCGCAGCTGCCCACCGGGGTCGGTGATGCCGTAGGTCGCGTCGAAGGTGCCGTTGGCGTCCCCGCTGCCGAGCAGGGCGACGACGTCCTTGCCGGGGATGGTGCCCTTGACCGTCTGCAGCACCTCGCTGCCCTGGCGCTTCTTCTCGCCCAGCGTCGGGTTCTGCGTCGCGGTGAGCAGCGTGGACAGCCCCTTGTCGGCGGAGAAGAGCGTGGCCGGGTCGGGGGCGTTGTACTGCTTGGGGTCCACCGGCGCGAACGTCGTGGTGAAGGGCAGCTTGAGGTAGAGCCGGCCGCCGGTCGCGACCACGTCGACCTTGGCCTGGATCCCCGAGATGCGGGCGTCGAGGGTGCCCTTGAACGCCGGGTCGTGCGTGCCGACGCCGTCCGCCCCGATCACGCCCCCGGCAGCGGCGGGGATGCCGGAGGAGCGCAGCACCAGGTGCAGCGAGCGCGCGGCGTCGACCGACTTCTTCGCTGCGGCCAGCTGCTGGGCCGGGCTCTGCCTGGTGGCCGTGTCGCCGCCGCCACTGCAGCCGGTCAGCGCCAGGCCGAGGGTGAGGGCGGCCACCAGGGCCCGCGCGTGCCGTCGCATGCGGCTCACGCTACCTGTGGCGGCCCGGGCCGGACCGGGGACCGGGTCCTGACGCACGGGTGGCGGCGCGGTCCTACTGCGCCGCCACCCGGCATACCGGTCTGCTCCCGTGAGTCAGCTCAGGGTGAGCCCGTCCTGCTCCCCGTCGCGGTCGACGACCACGGTCTGGCCGTCGCGCACCTCGCCGGCGAGCAGTGACCGGGCGAGGCGGTCGCCGATCTGGGTCTGCACCAGGCGGCGCAGCGGGCGCGCGCCGTAGGCCGGGTCGTAGCCGGTGATGGCCAGCCACTCCTTGGCCGCGTCGGTGACCTCGAGGGCGATCCGGCGATCGGACAGGCGGCGGGCCAGGGCCGCAACCTGCAGGTCCACGATCCGGCTCAGCTCCTCCGTCGAGAGCGGGTCGAAGACGACGACCTCGTCGAGGCGGTTGAGGAACTCGGGCTTGAACGACGTGCGCACCGCGCTCATCACGGCCTCGTGCTTGACGTCCTGCGGCAGCGTCGGGTCGATGAGGAACTGCGAGCCGAGGTTGGAGGTCATCACGAGGATCACGTTGCGGAAGTCGACCGTGCGGCCCTGGCCGTCGGTGAGCCGGCCGTCGTCGAGGACCTGCAGCAGGATGTCGAAGGTCTCCGGGTGGGCCTTCTCCACCTCGTCGAGCAGGACCACCGAGTAGGGCCGGCGGCGGACCGCCTCGGTCAGCTGACCGCCCTCCTCGTAGCCGACGTAGCCGGGCGGGGCGCCGATGAGGCGGGCTACGGAGTGCCGCTCGGAGTACTCGCTCATGTCGATGCGGACCATGGCCCGCTCGTCGTCGAAGAGGAAGTCGGCCAGGGACTTGGCCAGCTCGGTCTTGCCGACGCCGGTCGGGCCGAGGAAGAGGAACGAACCGGTGGGCCGGTCGGGGTCGGAGATGCCGGCGCGGCTGCGGCGCACGGCGTCGCTGACCGCACGCACAGCCGTGCCTTGGCCGATCAGCCGGCGGCCGAGGAACTCCTCCATGCGCAGCAGCTTCTCGGTCTCGCCCTCGAGCAGCCGGCCGGCCGGGATGCCGGTCCACGCGCTGATGACGTCGGCGATGTCGTCGGGCCCGACCTCCTCCTTGACCATGGGTGCCTCGCCGCCGGCGGTGGACGAGGTCGCCTCGGCCGCCTGCGCCTGGGCGAGCTCCCGCTCCAGCGGGGGGATCTCGCCGTAGAGGATCTTCGACGCGGCGGCGAGGTCGCCGTCGCGCTGGAGCCGCTCCACCTGGGTGCGCAGGTCGTCGAGCTGGGCCATGAGGTCACCGACCCGGTTGAGGCCGGCCTTCTCCTGCTCCCAGCGCGCGGTCAGGGCGGCGAGCTGCTCGGAGCGGTCCGCGAGGTCCTGGCGCAGCTTGGCCAGACGCTCCTGGCTGGCCTCGTCGGTCTCGCGCTCGAGGGCGAGCTCCTCCATCCGGAGCCGGTCGACGGCACGGCGCAGCTCGTCGACCTCGACGGGTGAGGAGTCGATCTCCATCCGCAGGCGCGAGGCGGCCTCGTCGATGAGGTCGATCGCCTTGTCCGGCAGCTGGCGGCCGGTGATGTATCGGTTCGACAGGGTTGCGGCGGCGACGAGCGCGCTGTCGGCGATGGCCACCTTGTGGTGGGCGGTGTAGCGCTCCTTGAGCCCGCGCAGGATCGCGATGGTGTCCTCGACGCTGGGCTCGCCGACGAACACCTGCTGGAACCGGCGCTCGAGGGCGGGGTCCTTCTCGATGTGCTCGCGGTACTCGTCCAGCGTCGTCGCGCCGACCATGCGCAGCTCGCCGCGGGCCAGCAGCGGCTTGAGCATGTTGCCGGCGTCCATGGCGCCCTCGCCGGTCGCACCGGCGCCGACGACGGTGTGCAGCTCGTCGATGAAGGTGATGACCTGGCCGCCGGCCGAACGGATCTCCTCGAGCACGGCCTTGAGCCGCTCCTCGAACTCGCCGCGGTACTTCGCGCCGGCGACCATCGCCGCCAGGTCGAGGGCGACCAGGCGCTTTCCGCGCAGCGACTCCGGGACGTCGCCGGCGACGACGCGCTGGGCCAGCCCCTCGACGACGGCGGTCTTGCCGACGCCGGGCTCGCCGATGAGGACGGGGTTGTTCTTGGTGCGCCGGGACAGCACCTGGACCACGCGGCGGATCTCGGCGTCGCGGCCGATCACCGGGTCGAGCTTGCCCTCGCGGGCTGCCTCGGTGAGGTCCGTGCCGTACTTGGCCAGCGCGTCATACGTCGCCTCGGGGTCCGGCGTGGTGATCCGCGCGCCGCCGCGCAGCTTGGGGATCTCCGCGGCGATCGCCGCGCCGTCGAGGCCGAAGTCGCCGGTCTGGGCGATGGCGAGCAGCAGGTGGTCGGTGGACACGAACGAGTCGCCCATCGACTCCATCTGCTTGCGGGCGTTCTCGAGCACGGCAAGTCCGGCGCGGGACAGGCTCGGGGCGCTGAGGCTGGAGCCGCTCACCGACGGCAGGGTCTTGAGGTGGCGCTCGGCGGCGGCCGCGGCGGCCTGGAGGGAGGACCCGGTCGCGTCGAGCAGCGGGCCGGTGGTGGTGTCGGTCTGCCGGGTCAGCGCCAGCAGCAGGTGGGCGGGCTCCACGTGCGGGTGACCGGCCGCGGCGGCGTCACGGGTCGCGGCGGAGAAGGCCTCCTGGGCCTTGGTGGTGAGCTGAAGGTCCATGGTGGTCGGGCTCCTCGGGAACGAGTGGGACGTCACCTGTGCAACAGCAGGCAAAGTTGAGTGTATTCCGCTCAACTTCAGTTCGCGGGCGGTTCCTGTTGTACCGCCTCCCGGGGTGCGCCGCACAGAGTCGATGGCCGCCGGTTGGCGACCCGGCAGGAGGGCGACCGTGTCAGTGGTCGAATGGCTCGGCGCGGCCCGACCGACCTGGGCAACCTGGCGCTGCTCTGCGGACGGCACCACACCGTCGTCCACGAACGCGGGCTGACCGCGACCGTCACGGCGCTCGGGGTCACCTGGCACACCTGAGGGCCCCGCCCCAGGCCCGCCGGAGCCGGCGGGTCTCCATGGCGTGTCCGGAGCCGGGCCAGGGCCAGGGGACACGCGCCTGCATGACCTGTCTTCGCTGACGCCCGCCGTCCCTGTCACCATCGGAGTCGTGCCCTACGTCCTGCTCGGCCTCGCCATCGCCTTCGAGGTGTGCGCCACCCTCTCCCTGCGCGGCTCCGAAGGCTTCACGCGGCTCTGGCCCTCGGTCATCGTCGTCGTGGGCTACCTGCTCTCCTTCGGCCTCATGGCCAAGGCCCTCACCTCGCTCAACGTCGGCCCGGTCTACGCCATCTGGTCGGCCCTGGGCACCATCGGCGCCTTCATCGGCGGCGTGGTGCTCTTCGACGAGCCGGTCCGTCCGGTGACCGTCGCAGGCATCGTCCTGGTCGTCATCGGCGTCGTGGTGATGCAGCTCGGCGGTGGCGTCAGCCGCGCCTGAGCGCGTCGGTCAGCGGGACCCGACGACCTCACGCGGCGGCGATGAGGCGCCCGTCCGGCGCCAGCCCTGGCGCAGGATGAGCGCCGCCACCCCGACGCCGCTGAACAGCAGCGCGATGGCCGAGACCGCCAACGGCCCCTGCAGCACCGTGACCAGGTTGCCGAACAGCCAGGGCGAGGTGTCGTACGGCCCACGGAAGCACATGGCGCCGACCGCCTGCATGGAGACCGCGATGCTGACGAGGGCGAAGAACGCGGCACGCCGGCGCGGGGTGCGACTGGTCCACTCCGTCCACGCCAGCACGAGCAGCGGGGCGCAGAGGGTGAACGTCTCGAGGGTGTAGCGGTAGCTCCAGAAGCAGATGCCGCCGGTGAACACCTCTGCCTTGAGCTGGACGAGGAGGTAGAGCAGGCCGCCGACGGCGCTCGACCGCACCCATGCCGGGGCATCTCTCCAGGCGGCCCGCAGACCGGGGGCCAGCAGCAGGAGGAAGGGCGCGCCGACCAGCACGCCGCGCTCCCCCGACACCAGCGCGCCGAGCACCTTGACGAGGAAGCCGCCCCAGGTCGCCAGGGAGTTGTTGCTGAGCTGGTGCTCGTAGCCGTGGGTCGACGTGCCGTTGACCGCGCCGCGGGTGATGGCCTCACCGCCGGAGGTGACCTGGACGCTCCAGTGGTGCGCGGAGTACAGCATGAACAGCGCCAGGCCGAGACCGGTCACCGCGCCGATGACCACCGCGGGGCGCAGCGATCGTGCCCTCCACGACTGCACGCCTCCCGTCACCGCGGCGACGATCGCCAGCGACGGTCGGACCAGCACGGCCGCGGCGAAGGCCAGTCCGGCGCGACCGGACGCCTGGGCCGCCAGCGAGAGCATGGCCAGGCACAGGAAGAGCTGGTCCGGGCCGTGCGGCCACAGGGCCGTGCCGGAGACCGCCCAGGTCGTGGTCGCGGTGGCCGCGATGAGTCCGGTCACCAGCGCGGTGCGTGGCGTCGCCAGTCGGCGAACGAGCACGGCCAGGGTGCCCATGGCGGCCCCGGTGAGCAGCGCCGCCTCGATCGACGCCGGGACGACGTCCTCCGGTCCGGCGAAGCGCATCACCCAGTAGAACGGCGCCGCGAGGTAGATCAGGCCGGGGGTCCGGTTGCTCACGACGTTCCCGCCGCCGACGTCGACCCACCAGGGGTTGATGATCGGCCACAGGTGGCGGGGCAGCACCGGGGTCCCGTGGTGGGCGAGCGCCCAGGCCGACGGGGTGACGCCGGTCGGGTCCGGGCTCAGGTCCCAGATGTCGGTGCGCAGCGTCAGCAGGTAGAGCCCGACCACCGGGACGAAGATGGCCACCCACAGCCGCCACCGGGACGACTCGGCCCAGCCGGCGTACCGAAGGAGCACTCCCCGGGCCCTGAGCATCGTTGCGGTCACGCGGTCTCCGGGGGCGTCGGGCGGCTGGCTAGGCGAATCCAACCACCAGCCGGCGCCCCCTCGGGGCGGTTTGGGCAATGTCCCGGCCCGGGGACACGCCTAGCCTGAGTGCCATGGCACGCCAGCAGACGCCGATCATCGAGGCGGTCGAGGGAGACATCACCGCCCAGGCCCTCGACGCGATCGTCAACGCCGCCAACAGCTCCCTGCTCGGTGGCGGGGGCGTCGACGGCGCCATCCACGCCGCGGCGGGCCCCGCGCTCCTGGCGGAGTGCCGGGAGGTGCGGCGCACGGCATACCCGCAGGGGCTGCCGGTGGGCGCCGCGGTGGCGACCGGTGCCGGGGACCTGCCGGCCCGCTGGGTGATCCACACGGTCGGACCGAACCGGCACGCCGGGCAGACCGACCCGGCGCTGCTGGCCTCGTGCTTCACGTCCTCCCTGGCCGAGGCCGCCCGCATCGGCGCCGGTTCGGTCGCCTTCCCTGCCGTGAGTGCCGGGATCTACGGCTGGGACGCCGAGGAGGTCGCCGGTATCGCGGTCGCGGCGGTCCGCGGCGCGGCCCACCACGAGGGGCTGGAGCTGGTGCGGTTCGTGCTGTTCGGCGCGCGGACCTACGCGGCGTTCACCCGGGCCCTGAGCTGACGGCGGAGCTTGCGGACCGCCCACACCGGCACGGCCACCGCCAGGCCGATCACCAGCCCGATGGCCAGGCCCATCCAGTTGTCCACGACGTCGGTGCCGTCGCAGGCGCGGTGCAGCGAGACGACCACGTACTGCACCGTCTCGATGACGATCGGCAGGACGACGACCATCGCGGCGACCCGGACCGCCGCGTGCCGGTGGAAGACGAACACCAGCGCCCCGAGCGGGATGAACAGCAGCACGTTGAGCAGGCGCTGGTCGTCCTGCAGGGCGCCCCACGGGCTCAGGTGCGGCAGGACGGCGCAGTACCGCCGGCCGTGCCGGGCGATCTGGATGGCCCCGAGGCGCTGCGGGGCGAGGGTGGCCAGCAGGACCATCCCGGTCCAGGCGGTCAGGAGCGCCGACAGCCACGCCCGCGAGGAGTGGCCGCGACGGCGCACGACGAGGTAGACGACGAGCGCCAGCAGCAGGGCGACCAGCATGCCCGGCGGGAGGAGGGCGGGGACGCGGTAGCCGAGGATGTGCATCCGCGGATCGTAGGCGACCCGGACATTTCGGGCGCACCCGTCTCGCGACGGCTCAGCGGCCGTGCCCGTGAGGGTCGGCGTCGTACCACCCGCCGTGGGCGTGGGCGAGGGTCTCCAGCCGGGCCCGCGCCGAGCGCTCGTCGACGTCGTCGCCGTCGAGCACGTAGACCGCCCACTCGTGGTCCTCGGCGTCGTCCTCCCCGGACAGCGCCTCGCGGACCACGCGGACCTCGAGGTGGCCACCGCCCAGCAGGTCCTCGGCGACCTCCTCGGCCAGGTCGCGGTCGGGCAGCACCAGCAGGTGCTCGATCACCGGCCGGGCCGCCACACGACGAGCGCCTGGGATCCGTTGGAGCTGCGCATCGGCCGCTGCCCGGGGCGCACGGCCACGACCTCGCCGGCCCGGCCGACGGCGAACACGCGGCCGCTGAGACCGACCGCGTCGCGCATCGCCTGCAGCTCCTCGGTCAGCTCCCCGACCCGGGAGCGCAGCGCCCGCACCTGGTTCTCCAGCTCGAGGATGCGCTGGATGCCGGCGAGGCTGACGCCCTCCTCCTGGGAGAGCCGCTGCACCTCGCGCAGCAGGGCGATGTCGCGGGCGGAGTAGCGCCGGCCGCCGCCGCGGGTGCGCGACGGGGAGACGATGCCGAGCCGGTCGTACTGCCGCAGGGTCTGCGCGTGCATGCCGGCGAGCTGGGCCGCGACGGAGATGACGAAGACCGGTGCCTCGTCGTCGGGGGCGAACCCGCCCATCCCGGCGGTCATGTCAGTCCCGTCGCGCGCGCTCGAACAGCTCGGCGCGCGGGTCGTGTCCGGCATCCTCCTCGCGCAGGGCCTCGACGGCCCGGCGCGCCTCGTCGGACAGCTTCTGGGGTACGACGACGCTCACCTTCGCGAGCAGGTCGCCGTGGTGGTCCTTGCGCTTGACCCCCCGGCCCTTGACCCGCAGCACCCGCCCGCTCGGCGTGCCGGGCGCGATACGGACCTTGACCGTCTCACCGGACAGGGTGGGGACCGCGACGGTGGCACCGAGGGCGGCCTCGGCGAAGGTGACCGGCAGGTCGACGGTGAGGTTGTCACCGTCCCGGCCGAAGACCGGGTGCGGCTGCACGTGGACGGTCAGCAGCAGGTCGCCGGCCGGGGCACCCTGGTCGCCCGGGCTGCCCTTGCCGCGCAGCCGGATCTGCTGGCCGTCCTTGACGCCCGGCGGGATGCGGGTGGTGATGCGGCCGCCGTCGCCGGTCGAGAGGGTGATGGTGTCGCCCTGGACCGCCTGCCGGAAGCCGAGCGTGGTGCGGGCGGTGACGTCGGTGCCGGGGCGTGGGCCGGCCGGCGCCCCGTAGCGGGAGCCGAAGCCGGGCTGGCCGCGGAAGCCGCCGCCGCCCGCGCCGCCCGCGAACATGCCGCCGAGGATGTCCTCGAGGTCGGGCTGGGCGCCGCCACCCCGGGTCCCTCCACCGGTGCTGAAGCGGACGTTGCCGCCGCCCCCGCCGAAGAGGTTGCCGAAGAGGTCCTCGAACCCGGCGCCGCCCCCGGTCGGGCCGCCGGCGGTGAACCGGGGGCCGCCGTGGCTCATCGAGCGGATCGCGTCGTACTGCTTGCGCTCCTCGGGGTCGGACAGGACCGCGTAGGCCTCCCCGATCTCCTTGAAGCGCTTCTCGGCCGCCTCGTCCCCGGGGTTCTGGTCGGGGTGCAGGGTGCGGGCGAGCTTGCGGTAGGCCTTCTTGACGGCCGCCGCGTCGGCGTCGGCAGGGACCCCGAGGATCGCGTAGAAGTCCTTCTCGAACCAGTCCTGGCTTGCCATCGGGGTCCCTCCCTTCGTCGGTCTGTCTGTTACTGCGGGTCGGCGACGGCCACGCGCGCGGCGCGCACGACCCGGTCGCCGGAACGGTACCCGGGCTGGAGCACCTGGACGACCGTGGTGACCTCGGTGCCCGGCGCGAGCTCGGCCTGGGTGTGCATCAGGGCCTCGTGCAGGTTCGGGTCGAACGCCTCACCGGGCTCCCCGAAGCGCTGCACGCCGAACCGGGCGAGGGTCGCCTCGAGCTTGTCGGCGATGGCCGCGAACGGCCCGCCCTCGAGGTCGCCGTGCTGGCGGGCGAGGTGGATGTCGTCGAGCACCGGCAGCAGCGCCTCGATGACCGACGCCACGGCCTGCTCGCGCACCACGTCACGGTCACGGTCGACGCGACGCTTGTAGTTGACGTACTCGGCCTGCAGGCGCTGCAGGTCGAGCAGCCGCTCGGCCGCCAGGGTCGTGTCGGGGTGCACGTCCGCCTCCTCGACCGGCGGGGCCTCCGAGCCCGCGGGCTCGGTCGCGGCCTCGGCGGCCTCCGCCCCGGCGGCCGGGGTGGCGTCCACGGGGCCCCCGCCCGCGGGGCCGGACTGCGCCGGCCCCGCGGCGGTGGTCTTGTCGTGCTCCGACATCACTTCTTGCTCTCGCTCTCGTCGTCCACGACCTCGGCGTCCACGACGTCCTCGTCAGCCGAGGCGTGCGCGTGCTGACCGTCGGCGGAGCCGGCCCCGGCGGACCCGGCACCCTCCCCCTCGGCCTGCGCGGCGGCATACATCGCGGTGCCGAGCTTCTGGGACTCCTCGGACAGCTTCGCGGTCTTGGCCGAGATGTCCTCCGGCGTGGCGCCGGAACCGTCCTTGAGCGCGTCCTTGAGGTCGGCCAGCGCCGCGTCGACCTCGCCACGGCCGTCGGCCGGGATCTTGTCGCCGCTGTCGGCCAGGAACTTCTCGGTGGAGTAGACCAGCTGCTCCGCGGTGTTGCGGGCCTCGGCCTCCTCGCGCCGCTTGTGGTCCTCGGCGGCGTGCGCCTCGGCGTCCTTGACCATGCGCTCGATCTCCTCCTTGGGCAGCGCGCTGCCGCCGGAGATCGTCATCGACTGCTCCTTGCCGGTGCCGCGGTCCTTGGCGGAGACGTGCACGATGCCGTTGGCGTCGATGTCGAAGGTGACCTCGATCTGGGGCACGCCACGCGGGGCGGGGGCGATGCCGGTCAGGTCGAAGGTGCCCAGCGGCTTGTTGTGCTGGGCGATCTCGCGCTCACCCTGGAAGACCTGGATCAGCACGCTCGGCTGGTTGTCGTCGGCGGTGCTGAAGACCTCGGAGCGCTTGGTCGGGATGGCCGTGTTGCGCTCGATGAGCTTGGTCATCAGGCCGCCCTTGGTCTCGATGCCCAGGGACAGCGGGGTGACGTCGATGAGCAGGACGTCCTTGCGCTCGCCCTTGAGGACACCGGCCTGAAGGCTGGCGCCGACGGCCACGACCTCGTCGGGGTTGACGCCCTTGTTGGGCTGTTTGCCGCCGGTCAGCTCGGTGACGACCTGGGAGACGGCGGGCATGCGGGTGGAGCCACCGACGAGCACGACGTGGTCGATCTGGCTGACCGAGATGCCGGCGTCCTTGATGACCTGGTGGAACGGGGCCTTGGTGCGCTCGAGCAGGTCGGCGGTCAGCTTCTCGAACTGGGCGCGGGTCAGCGTCTCGTCGAGGTGGATCGGGCCGTTCTCGGTCATCGAGAGGTACTGCAGGCTGATGTTGGTGCTGCTCGAGGAGGAGAGCTCCTTCTTGGCCTGCTCGGCGGCGTCGCGCAGACGCTGCATCGCGATCCGGTCGTTGGCCAGGTCGACGCCGGTGTTGTTCTTCACCGTGGTCAGCAGGTGCTTGACGATGCGCTCGTCCCAGTCGTCACCACCGAGGTGGTTGTCACCGTTGGTGGCGCGGACCTGGATGGTGGAGAAGCCGTCCTCGGGGTCCTTGCCGACCTCCAGCAGGGACACGTCGAAGGTGCCGCCACCGAGGTCGAAGACGAGGATGAGCTCGTCCTCCTTGCCCTTGTCGAGGCCGTAGGCCAGCGCGGCCGCGGTCGGCTCGTTGATGATGCGCAGGACGTTGAGGCCCGCGATCTCGCCGGCCTCCTTGGTGGCCTGGCGCTGGGCGTCGTCGAAGTACGCCGGGACGGTGATGACGGCGTCGGTGACGGGCTCGCCGAGGTAGGACTCGGAGTCGCGCTTGAGCTTCTGCAGCACGCGGGCGCTGATCTCCTGGGCGGTGTACTGCTTGCCGTCGATGTCGGCGGACTTCCAGTCGGTGCCGATGTGGCGCTTGACCGAGCGGATGGTCCGGTCGACGTTGGTGACCGCCTGGCGCTTGGCGATCTCGCCGACGAGCACCTCGCCGTTCTTGGCGAACGCGACGACGCTCGGGGTGGTCCGGCCTCCCTCGGCGTTCGCGATGATCGTGGGCTCACCGCCCTCGAGGACGGCGACAGCGGAGTTGGTGGTGCCGAGGTCGATGCCGACCGCACGAGCCATGGTGGTTCTCCTCTTCCTGAGGGTCGAGCTGATGCTGAACGGGTGGTTCAAAGCCTTGAGTGCCTGACGCTCAATCTGCGAGGAAATGCCCGGTCTTGTCAAACCCGGGCTCCGCAAACTTGCGTCCACTCGGCTCAACTTCGGGCGATGGGTGAATGTTCCCGCGCACCGGCGGTCCGCGCGGCAGGGTTCCTCTGGGAGGTCAGCCGAGCACGGACAGCAGCACCGGTATGCCGGCCACGGCCAGTCCCAGCGCGGTCATCGCCGTGTCCGCCGCCGTCCACGGCGCTGCCTCGGCCCACGTCCGGCCGCCGCGGCGGGAGAAGCCCCGGGCCTCCATCGCCACGGCCATCCGCCCGGCCTGACGCAGGGTCTGGACCAGCAGCGCGAAGGTCAGGGCGCTGACGTGCCGGGCGCGGGCGACCGGGGAGCGACCCGGCGCCAGGCCGCGGACCCGGTGGGTCCGGGCCAGCTGGTCCCACGTGTTGCCGAGGGCGTCGAACCGCTGCAGGGCGGCCACGGCGGCAATGACCGGCCGGGCCGGCAGGTGCACCCGCTGGGCCAGGTGGTCGCCCAGCGCCGAGGGGTCGATGCGGGCCGCGAGGGCGACCCCGGGGAGCACGAAGAAGGCGACCCGGAGCCCGGCGGTGGCGCCGGAGGCCCAGGAGTGGTCGACGCTGAGCAGCGAGTTGGAGAAGCCGACCGAGACGACGGCGAGCAGCCCGGGGGCCAGGGACCGCAACGGGGTGCGGATGCGGCCCAGCACCAGCGGAGCGAGGACCAGCTCGGCCGCGAGCGCGAGCAGTGCCGTGCGCAGGTCGCGGATGAACGGGGCGCCGACGATGAGCAGGGCCGAGGCGAGCAGTGCCGACAGCGGACCGCTCCGCGCAGCGAGCCCGGCCCACCGCACCGCTCGAGGCCGCGCCGGGTGTCCCTCTGGGCGCCGAGCTGGACGGGGCTGCCCCTTCGCGGCCGCCGAAGGGGCAGCAACGTCTAGCTCGGGGGTGTGGACGTCCGGCCCGGTTGGCACGGCGACCGGGGTGGCTGCGGGGGTGGCTGCCGGGGTGAGCCGCACCTCGCGGTCGGCGAGCGCGACGAGGTGCGGGTCGTGGGTGGCGACGACCACGCCGAGACCGACCTCCCGCGCAGCGAGCACGACGCCGGCCACCGCGGCCCAGGTGAGCCGGTCCTGGCCGACCGTCGGCTCGTCGAGCACGAGCACGGAGGGGCCGTGGGCGAGGGCGCCCGCCAGGGCGAGCCGGCGCATCTCCCCGCCGGAGAGGTGGTGCGGGTCGGCGCCGGCGAGATGGGCCAGCCCGAGGGTGTCCAGCAGGCCGTCGGCCCGGGCGGCAGCCGCGGCCTCGTCCTGCCCGAGACGGCGGGCGGTCGCGAGCACGTCGTCACGGACGGTGCGCCCGACGACGGCAAGCTCGGCCTGCTGCGGCACCCAGCCGACCCGCGCCGCGAGGTCGGCCGAGCCCCACGTCGCCGATGCC
>NZ_DASVZH010000214.1:0-7203 GCF_036391795.1 Oryzihumus sp. | reverse complement strand
CGCGGCGGTGGCCAGGCCCGCCAGGGCCACGACGAAGGTCACGGCGACGGCGGGACGGCGCCGGCCCAGCACGCCCGCCGCCGCCGCGAGCAGGAGGGTCACGAGGGTGACGCTGCCCAGCAGGACCGGCTTGTCGTTGGTCCCGAAGTGGGCCACCGCCCACTCCTTGACCGGGGTGGGGGTCGCATCGATGACGGTCGAGCCGACCGCCAGCACCGGCGAGGCCGCCGGGTTGGTGAGGCCCGCCACCAGGTGACCGGCCGCGATACCTGCCACGGCGGCGAGCACGCCGGTGGCGGCGTGGCGCCACGAGGCGCTGACAGCCGTGCGGATCCCCATGCCTGGTCTTCGGCGCGCAGCCCCGTCCGGATGGGTGCGGACCCGATCGCCTACCGTGGGTGGCGTGAGCGAACCGTCCCGCCGCCGAGCGCGCCGCGCGCCCAGGATCGGCCCGTTCCTGCTGACCGGGGGCCTGCTGGGCCTGGTCGCCGGGCTGGTCGTCAGCGCCGTGGGGCCGGCCACCAACCGCTACGGGGCGATGGGTGAGCTGGGCTTCCTCGGGGTGGGCTGCGCCGCGCTGGGCGTGCTCCTCGCCGGGATCGTCTTCATCCTGCTCGACCGACGCGGCTGAGCGCCCGGACCGCTGTGCGAGACTGGGCCCGTGGCACGCGGTGACGGGCACTTGTCCCACGACCTCCTCCCCGGCGAAAAGGGCCCGCAGGACGCCTGCGGCGTCTTCGGTGTCTGGGCGCCCGGCGAGGACGTCGCCAAGCTGACCTACTTCGGGCTCTACGCGCTGCAGCACCGCGGGCAGGAGTCGGCCGGCATCGCGACCAGCGACGGCAAGCGCATGCTGGTCTACAAGGACATGGGCCTGGTCTCCCAGGTCTTCGACGAGACCAGCCTCGGCTCACTCAAGGGGCACCTCGCGGTCGGGCACTGCCGCTACTCCACCACCGGTGGCAGCACGTGGGAGAACGCCCAGCCGACCCTCGGTGGCACCGACCAGGGCACCGTGGCGCTGGCCCACAACGGCAACCTCATCAACTCCGCCGAGCTGCGCGACCTGCTCCGGGAGCGCAACGAGCAGGGCTTCTCCGGCCACGTCGGCGGTGAGCTGCGCCGGGGCAACACCACCGACACCGCGCTGGTCACCGCGCTGCTCACCGACGACCCCGACCGCAGCCTCGAGGCGGCCGCGCTGGACGTCCTGCCCCGGCTGCGCGGCGCGTTCTGCTTCGTCTTCATGGACGAGCAGACGCTGTATGCCGCCCGCGACCCCCAGGGCATCCGCCCGCTGGTCCTCGGCCGCCTCGAGCGAGGCTGGGTGGTCGCCTCCGAGACCGCGGCGCTCGACATCGTCGGCGCCAGCGTGATCCGCGAGGTCGAGCCCGGCGAGCTGATCACCATCGACGCCGACGGCCTGCGCTCGCGCCGGTTCGCCGAGCCCGAGCCCAAGGGCTGCGTCTTCGAGTACGTCTACCTGGCCCGCCCGGACACCACGATCAACGGTCGCGGCGTGCACGAGGCCCGGGTCGAGATGGGCCGCCAGCTGGCCCGGGAGCACCCGGTCGAGGCCGACATGGTCATGCCGACGCCGGAGTCCGGCACGCCGGCGGCGATCGGCTACGCGCAGGAGTCCGGCATCCCCTACGGCCAGGGCCTGGTCAAGAACTCCTACGTCGGGCGCACCTTCATCGCGCCGAGCCAGACCATCCGCCAGCTCGGCATCCGGCTCAAGCTCAACCCGCTGCGCGAGGTCATCCGCGGCAAGCGCCTGGTCGTCGTCGACGACTCGATCGTGCGCGGCAACACCCAGCGGGCGCTGGTGCGGATGCTGCGCGAGGCCGGCGCCGCCGAGGTGCACGTGCGCATCTCCAGCCCGCCGGTGCGCTGGCCCTGCTTCTACGGCATCGACTTCGCGACACGAGCCGAGCTCATCGCCACCGGACTCGGCGTCGAGGAGATCCGCGCCAGCATCGGCGCCGACAGCCTGGGCTACATCAGCGAGGACGGCATGATCGTCGCCACCGAGCAGCCCCGCGAGCGGCTGTGCACGGCGTGCTTCACCGGGGTCTACCCCGTGGAGCTGCCCTCGCAGGACCGGCTCGGCAAGGGCCTGCTGGAGCTGGAGCTGCCCATCGAGACCGGCCGGGTCGAGGCGTCCGACGCCGGCACGGTCGACGTCGAGGGTGTCAGCACCGGCGTCGGCGGCGGCGCCTCCGACTCCCTGTCCCGCCCCTGACCGGCACGACCCCGACCGCACCCGGCCGCACGGCACACCGGAGGACTGATCCCGCCATGACCACCCCGAGCACCCCCATCACCTACGCCGGGGCCGGTGTCGACGTCGAGGCCGGCGACCGCGCGGTCGAGCTGATGAAGGCCTCGGTCCGGCGGGCGCAGCGCCCCGAGGTGCTCGGCGGCCTGGGCGGCTTCGCCGGGATGTTCGACGCGTCCGCGCTCAAGGGCATGGCCCGGCCGGTGCTGGCCACCTCCACCGACGGCGTCGGCACCAAGGTGGCCATCGCCCAGCGGATGGACAAGCACGACACGATCGGCTTCGACCTGGTCGGCATGGTCGTCGACGACATCGTGGTGTGCGGGGCCGAGCCGCTGTTCATGACCGACTACATCGCCACCGGCCGCGTGGTCCCCGAGCGGATCGCGGCGATCGTCTCCGGCATCGCGGCCGCCTGTGAGGTCGCGGGGACCGCCCTGGTCGGCGGCGAGACCGCGGAGCACCCCGGCCTGCTCGGCCCGGAGGAGTACGACGTGGCCGGTGCCGCGACCGGCGTCGTGGAGCACGACGACGTGCTGGGTCCGCAGCGGGTCCGGCCCGGTGACGCCGTCGTGGCGCTGGCCTCCTCGGGCCTGCACTCCAACGGCTACTCGCTGGTGCGTGCGGTCTTCGACCGCGCGGGCTGGGCGCTGGACCGCCACGTCGAGGAGCTCGGTCGCACCCTCGGCGAGGAACTGCTCGAGCCCACCCGCGTCTACGCCCGCGACCTGCTCGGCCTGATCCGCACCCCCGGGCTCGACGTGCACGCCCTGAGCCACGTCACCGGCGGTGGCCTGGCCGCCAACCTGGCGCGGGTGCTGCCGCAGGGCACGTTCGCCCGCCTGGACCGCGGCTCGTGGACGCCGCCGCCGGTCTTCACGCTGGTGCAGCAGCTCGGGCAGGTGCCGGTCGCCGACGTGGAGCGCACGCTCAACATGGGTGTCGGCTTCGTGGCGGTGCTGCCGGCGGAGCAGGCCGACCTGGCGGTGCGCACCGCGCAGGCATCCGGGCTGCCGGCCTGGGTGCTCGGCGAGGTGAGCGACCGCGCGGCGGCAGCGGTGCAGGAGGGTGTCGAGGTCGTCCACGGCGCCAAGGGCGTCGACGGTGGGGCGGTCCAGGTCGTGGGGACCCACCCGGCCTGACCGCGCGGGGCGTCCGGCCCCAGGTCAGGCGGCGGCGTCAGCCTGCCGTGGTGCGGGCGGCGCGCCGTGCGGGGTGACGCGCGCACGTGGCGGCGTCACGGCATACCGGCTCGACCTGGGTGTCCGAGGCAGCTCACGGCACGCGGCAGTCAGCCACCGGTGCGCGCCGCCGCGAGGGGCGGTGCACATGACAAGGTGCCGTCACCGCTCTCGCGGCAGCAGCACCCGGTGGAAGGGTGAGGGTGATGACCTGCCCGCCCGGAGGACGGGACTGACGGCGCCGCGCCCCGGAGGGCGCGGCGCATGAGGTCAGCGTTGGCCTGACGCCCACTTCCCGTAGTCGTCGTCGTAGTCCTCGCCGTCGTCGACGTCGGAGCTGCGCTCCGGCTCGGCGTACGACGATCCGTGCAGTTCTCGCTCAAGCGCGCTCAAGTCAGTGTCGGGGGAGAAGTACTTCAGCTCCCGAGCGACCTTCGTCTGCTTGGCTTTGGCCCGGCCGCGCCCCATGGCGTCGACCCCCTCATGCGTCTGCCGGGACGGCATCGCTCGGTCGAGCCCACTGGTCAGCGAGTTCGACTCCACGGAGCGGTCCCGGGAATCTCGTATTTCGTGGTGGTAACGCTACAGGAGCAATGCAAATTCGCGCTGCCCGGTGCAGGGTGTGCCGCCCCACTTCGTGGCCGGATCGTGCTCCGCCGGCGCCGGATCCGTGCTGGTCCGGCGCCGGCGGAGCGGCAGATGTCCGACAGATGGGACTCAGCGACCGCTGGGGAGCCAGATCCGGGACGGGTTGCCGACGGTCGCCATGCGCCGCTCGGCGATCCGGTCGGCGGCCACGGCCGGGGAGGTGCCCTCCTGCTCGGCCATCCGCAGCACCGAGGCGGTCGCCTCGAAGATGCCGGTGGCACGCTGCTTGGCCCGCTCGAAGTTGAAGCCGTGCAGCTCGTCGCTGACCTGGATGACGCCGCCGGCGTTGACCAGGAAGTCGGGGGCGTAGGTGATGCCGCGCTTGAGCATCCGGTCGGCGCTGCCGCCGGGGCCCTCGGTGACGAGCTGGTTGTTGGCCGCACCGCAGACGATCTGGGCGGACAGGACGTCGATGGTGACGTCGTCGAGGGCGCCGCCGAGCGCGCAGGGGGCGTAGATGTCGATGTCGGAGCGCACCAGGGACTCCACGTCCTCGACGACGTCGACCTGCGGGTGGAGCACGCGCAGCGCCTCGAGGGCGGCCGGGTTGACGTCGGTGGCGACCACGTGGGCCCCCTCCTCGAGCAGGTGGCCGGTGAGGATGCGCCCCACCTTGCCCACGCCGGCGACGCCGACCGTGCGGCCGTGCAGGCTGGGCATGCCCCACACGTGCTCGGCGCTGGCCCGCATGCCCTGGAAGACGCCCCAGGCGGTGAGCACCGAGGAGTCGCCGGCCCCGCCGTTGGCCTCGCTGCGGCCGGTGGCGAAGCGGGTCTCCTTGCCGACGACGTCCATGTCGGCCACGTAGGTGCCCACGTCGCAGGCGGTGACGTAGCGGCCACCGAGGCTCTCGACGAACCGGCCGTAGGCACGCAGCAGCGCCTCGGTCTTGTCCTTGGCAGGGTCACCGATGATGACCGCCTTGCCGCCGCCGAGGTCGAGGCCGGCCACGGCGTTCTTGTAGGCCATCCCCCGGGACAGGCGCAGCACGTCGGCCAGCGCGTCCTCCTCGCTGGCGTAGGGGTAGAACCGGGTGCCGCCGAGCGCCGGGCCGAGCGCGGTGCTGTAGATGCCGATGATGGCGCGCAGGCCGGTAGCCTTGTCGTGGCAGAACACGACCTGCTCGTGGCGGTCCTCGGCGTGGTCGGGCGACGGCGGTACGACGGGTGACGCGGTCACGGTGGTGACTCCTCGGGGTCGGGTGGGGACGCGCGGGTCTCGCGGCGGAAATCAGCCTATTGCGGAACGTGTCACGGCGGAGTAACTAGTTCTTTTGGGGCATCAGATATGACACGTCTTGATTGTTCCCAAGTCGTCACCAATGTCCGAAACTGATGGTGTGCCCCTGCTCAGAGGGGTGCCCCAGTCCAGAGGAGACGACCATGACCGCGAGACACCTCGACGCCGAGAACTTGCTGACTCCGGCTGAGGTTGCTGCGCTCTTCCGCGTCGACCCCAAGACCGTGACGCGCTGGGCCAAGGCCGGCAAGCTCAACTCGATCCGCACCCTTGGCGGCCACCGGCGCTACCGCGAGTCCGAGGTCCGCGCCCTGCTCGAGCGCGCCAACATGGCCGCCGACCACCAGCACGGCGTCGCCTGACCCCACACCCGGCAGCGCCGGGCCTTGACATCAAGTTCGCTTTAACTTCCAGCATGGGCTCTACCACCGACCAGGAGGAGAGCCCATGCCTGTCGCCGTCATCACCGGCGCATCCCGCGGCCTCGGCCGCGCCACGGCCACCACACTGACCCACCTCGGCTGGAGCGTCGTCGCCGATGCCCGCTCCGCCGCCGACCTCGCCGCCCTGGAGCGGGAGCTGCCCGCCGGCACGCTCACCGCGATCGCCGGCGACGTGACCGACCCCGGTCACCGCGCTGCGCTGGCCGCCGCGGTCGAGGCGCACGGCCGGCTCGACCTCCTGGTCAACAACGCCAGCCTGCTCGGGCCCAGCCCGCAGCCGCCCCTGGCGAGCTACCCCCTCGACGTGCTCGCCCGCGTGTACGACGTGGACGTCCTCGCCCCGCTCGCCCTGACCCAGCTGCTCCTTCCCGCCCTCACGGCGGGCCGGGGTGCCATCGTCAACGTCAGCTCGGACGCCGCGGTGGAGGCCTACGTGGGCTGGGGCGGCTACGGCTCGGCCAAGGCGGCGCTCGACCACGTCAGCGCGGTCCTCGCCGCCGAGCGGCCCGACCTCGCGGTCTACGCGTTCGACCCCGGCGACATGCGCACGACCATGCACCAGGAAGCCTTCCCCGGCGAGGACATCAGCGACCGGCCCGAGCCGGAGACGGTGGTGCCGGCGCTGCTGCGGCTGGTCACCGAGCGGCCGCCCAGCGGGCGCTACCGGGCGACGGAGCTGCTCGCGGGCGCCGCGGCGGTGACGGCATGAGCGTGGCGGCGGTGCCCGACCTCGTCTTCAGCGTGCCCGAGGGGGCGGTGGCCACCGAGCCGCCGGAGGCACGCGGGCTGCGCCGGGACGAGGTGCGCCTGCTCGTCGCCGACGGCTGCGGGGTCAGCCACGCCCGCTTCCACGACCTGGGCCGGTTCCTGCGCGCCGGGGACGTGCTGGTGGTCAACACCTCGGCGACGCTGCCGGCGGCCCTGCCGGCCCGCCGCGGCGGGGCCGACATCACCGTCCACTTCGCGGCCGAGCCGCAGCCCGGGACCTGGCTGGTCGAGCTGCGCCCCGGCCCCCGCGCCGACGGCCCGCTGCGCGACGGCCGCGAGGGCGAGCGCCTCGACCTGCCGGACGGCGGCGTGCTGCGGCTGCTGGCGCCCTACCCCGACCCGCTGGCCGACGCGCCCCGGATCTGGCGGGCCCGGGTGAGCCTGCCGCGGCCCACGGACGAGTTCCTCGTCGCCCACGGGTCGCCGATCGCCTACGCCTACGTGCCGGGCTCCTGGCCGATCTCGGCCTACCAGACGGTGTTCGCCCGCGACCCCGGCAGCGCCGAGATGCCCAGCGCGGGCCGGCCTTTCAGCGCCGAGCTCGTCTCGGACCTGGTCGCGGCGGGCGTGCTCATCGCCCCGGTCACCCTGCACGACGGGGTCTCCTCCCTGGAGCCGGGCGAGGGCCCGCTGCCCGAGCGGT
>NZ_DASVZH010000213.1:0-4490 GCF_036391795.1 Oryzihumus sp. | reverse complement strand
GATCGCCCGCGGTGCCGAGAAGGGCGACTTCGCGAAACAGCTCGGGGCGCACCACTACCTGGACAGCACCGCTGTCGACGTCGCCGAGGAGCTCACCAAGCTGGGTGGCGCGGCGACCGTGCTGTCGACGATCACCAACGCCGACGCCACCACGGCCCCCCTGGGTGGTCTTCGGCACCGCGGCCAGCTCGTCATCGTCGGCGTCCCGGAGGACCCGCTGAACGTGCCCGCCGTGGACCTCATCATGAAGAGCAGCTCCGTTGCCGGGCACGCCTCAGGAACGGCGAAGGACAGCGAGGACACCCTGCGCTTCGCCGCGCTGACCGGAGTCCGCCCGATGGTCGAGACGGCGCCACTGACGGACGCCGCCTCCGCGTTCGAGAAGATGATGGAGGGCAAGGCGCGGTTCCGGATGGTCCTCACCACCTGAACCAGGGGAAGCGGCCCGTCACGACCTCGTGGCGGGCCGCCCCGCCTCAGCCGCCGAGCCCGGTTGTCGACGCGGTCACGTGCGGACGCCGGCCTGCCTCACCGCCGGGAGCCATGGCGCTGATCAGCTCGTATGCCGCGTGGGAGGCCGCGATGCCGGTCACCTCCGCGTGGTCGTAGGCGGGCGCCACCTCGACGATGTCGGCCCCGACCAGGTTGAGCGTGCTGAACGAGCGCAGGATGTTCAGCAGCTCGCGACTGGTCAGGCCGCCCGCCTCCGGCGTGCCGGTTCCTGGCGCGAATGCCGGGTCGAGCACGTCGATGTCGAGGGAGACGTATGTCGGTCGGTCACCGACCCGGGCCCGGACCCGCTCGACCACGCCACGCCACCCCAGGTCATCCATCTCGTGGGAGCCGACGACCTGGAAGCCGAGCGCCTGGTCGTCGGCCAGGTCCGACGGGCCGTAGAGGGGGCCGCGGATGCCGACGTGGATGCTGCCGGTCTGGTCGATGAGCCCTTCCTCACTGGCCCGGCGAAAGGGCGTGCCGTGCGTGACGGGGGCACCGAAGTAGGTGTCCCAGGTGTCCAGGTGGGCGTCGAAGTGCACGACAGCGACCGGACCGTGGATCTCGCGCATGACCCGCAGCAGGGGCAGCGCGATGGTGTGGTCGCCGCCGATGGTCAACAGGCGCGTGCTGTGCTCCAGCACCGCCCGCGCACCCAGGTCGACCTGCTGGACCGCCTCGTCGATGGAGAACGGGTTGCAGGCGATGTCCCCGGCGTCGGCCACCTGCTGCACGCCGAACGGCTCGACGTCGAGCACGGGGTTGTAGTTGCGCAGCAGCTTGGAGGACGCGCGCACGTGCGCCGGGCCGAACCGGGCACCCGGGCGGTAGCTGACGCCGCTGTCGAAGGGGACTCCGACCACGGCCACGTCGGCGCGGCCCACCTCGTCGAGCCGGGGAAGACGGGCAAAGGTCGCCGGTCCGCCGAACCGGGGCACCGCGGTGGCGTCCACCGGGCCCCGAGGGGTAGAGGAGGTCATGTCCACCACACTCTCACCTTCCTGCGGTCGCGACGGTCATGCCCGGTCGGGCGAAGACGCCTCGGTGGGAGTGGGCCACCGGTGGCCCCAGGGGGCGAGCCGCTCCCAGGCGGCGGCCACCTGCAGCACCCGCGCATCGGCCCAACGCGGACCCATCACCTGCATGCCAACCGGCAGCCCCGAGGGCTCCCAGCCCGTGGGGACGGCACACGCCGGGCCGCCGGTGAGGTTGGCGGGTAGCGCCAGCGCACACCAGTCGTCGAAGAAGGGGTCAACCGGGACCCCGTCGATCGCCGCCGGCGAGGTCACGTCGGTGCCGAAGGCGGGAAGGGGCATGGACGGTGTCAGCAGGACGTCGTGGTCCTCGAAGAAGCGCTCCCAGTGCTGGCGGTAGCCGCGCCGCCGCTCCAGGGCGTCGAGGTAGTCACGGGCGCTGGCCGCCCGCCCGGCCTCGATGATCTCGCGGGTGCCCGCGGAGATCAGGTCGCCGGCTTCCTCCAGGAGCGGTCCCTCGGAGGCGAAGCCCTCGGGCAGTGCCAGGTCGTTCCACAGCTGCGTCGGGTACGGGGCGTCCGGGCGGGCCTCGGTCACCCGGGCTCCGTCGTCCACCAGCCGGCCCACCGCGTCCCGGAAGGCGGCCCGGACCGACCGCTCGACCGGGGCCCACCCCAGGTCCTCCGACACGGCGACCCGCAGCGTCGACCAGTCCACCGGCCGTGTCACGGCACCCAGCAGGTCGCCCACGTCCACCGGCCAGGTCAGGTCGTCCGCCGGCGCGGGTCCGGCCATCACGTGCAGCGCCAGCGCCGCGTCCCGCACCGAGCGGGTGAGCGGGCCGTCCACCGACAGGCTCGGCCAGCCGCGGAAGCCCGGCAGCTTGGGCACCAGCCCGAAGGTGGGCTTGTGCCCGACCACCCCACAGAAGGCCGCGGGGATGCGGATCGACCCACCGCCGTCGGTGCCGATCGCGATGGGCGTCGCCCCGTACGCCACCGAGGCCCCGGCGCCGCCGCTGGAGCCGCCCGGGGTGGCGTGCGTCGCCCAGGGGTTGCGGGTGAGGCCGAAGACCTCGTTGTCGGTGAACCCGCGGTAGCAGAACTCCGGGTTGTTGGTCTTGCCCACCACCACCGCGCCGGCGGCCTTGAGCCGGGCGACGGGGACGGCGTCCACGTCGGGGACGAAGTCGCGCAGGGTCCCCGAGCCGTTCGTCGCCGGCGCCCCGGCCAGCCAGATGTGGTCCTTCACCGAGATCGGGACCCCCAGCAGCAGCTGCTCGCCGGCACCGGCGGCGTGGAGGGCGTCGGCCTCACGCGCCCGGGCGCGTGCCTGGTCCGCCAGGACGACGGTGAAGGCGTTGACCACCCCCTCGAACCGGGCGATGCGCTCCAGCGAGCGCTCGACCAGCTCTTGTGAGGTCACCTCGCCGCGACGGAGCGACTCCGCGGCTGCCCACGCGTCCACGGCACCGCCGCTCACCCGGGGTGCGGGCCGTGGCCAGGCTCGGGCCGCATGTGGTGGACCGCCTCGTACTCCAGCTCCTCGCGCTCCTTGGTCGCCACGGCGACCTCGGCCTCGATGTCCAGGTTGCGGCAGAACAGCCAGTACAGCACCGCGGAGACCGGCAGGCCGACGAAGAGCGAGAAGTCCGCCCCCTTGGCGGCCTCGGCCACCGGTCCGGTGTAGAGGCCGGTGCTGAAGAACGGGACCATGGCCGCGAAGCCGATCAGGTAGGCAGCGATGCCACGCCAGCCCCATCGACCGTACATGCCGGTGGGGTTGAAGATCTCCTCGATCGCGTAGTGGCCGTGCCGGACGATGAAGTAGTCGACCAGGTTGACCGCGGTCCAGGGGATGAACAGGTACAGCACCAGCAGCAGGAAGTTCTCGAAGTTGGTCTGGAACGACTTCGTGCTGGCGAGCGCGCCGACCAGGGAGATGGCCGCGGTCAGGGAGATGGTGACGATCCGGGCGCCCAGCGTGGGCCGGATCCGCTTGAACGAGTCGGAGGCACTGATCAGGGTGAGCGAACCGCCATACATGTTCAGGGCCGTGACCGAGATGAGGCCCAGGGCCGAGAAGACCAGGATGACCGCACCGAAGCCGTCGAAGACCTGGTTGCCGGCGGACTCCAGGGACGGGATGGCGTCGAACGCCTTGCCCGCCCACGCTGCCAGGGCGGCGCCCAGGCTCATGATCCAGATCGCGCCGAGGCCGGAGCCGCCGTAGGTCCACCAGAAGGTCTTGCTGACGGTGACGTCCGGCGGCAGGTAGCGCGAGTAGTCCGAGACGTAGATCGCCCAGCTGATCTGGTAGCCCGCCACGACGGAGTACTGCAGCAGGAACGGCGCCAGGTCGAAGTGGCCGAGGTCGAACGACCCGGCCGGGAAGCCGAAGGTGAAGAAGGCGATGGTGAGGATCCCGAACAGGACCACGAAGCCGTAGGCCAGCCAACGCTCCATCTTGTGGATGAAGTCGTAGCCGGCGATGGCGGCGACCGCGGCGACGATGGTGGCGACGACGATCCACACCGACGTCCCGCCGTGGACCGTGGCGTGCGCCGAGTCCGCCGCGAGCAGGGTGTTGAAGACGTTGAACCCGGCGTACTGCAGGTAGGCGAAGAGCCAGACCAGGATGGCGCCCACGTAGCCGAACTGGGGGCGGGACTGGATCATCTGCGGCAGCCCCAGCTGTGGCCCCTGCGCGGAGTGGGCCGCCATGAAGAACGTGCCGGTCAGGACCCCGAGCACGATCGCGATGAGCGACCAGATGAGGTTGCCGCCGGTGGTCACGCCCAGGACGCCGACCGCGAGGGTGGCGATCTGGGCGTTGCTCATGAACCACAGGGGCCCCAGGTGCCACAGCTTGCCATGGCGTTCGTTGAGCGGGACGTAGTCGATCGACCGCACCTCGAAGGCGGGCCGGCGCTCCGCGGTTTCCGCAGCCCCGCTCGTGCTGTGTGATGCCATCGGTGGCCTCTTCTCAGCGCACGGTGATGTTCTCTTGTCGATACCCCTG
>NZ_DASVZH010000212.1:0-6702 GCF_036391795.1 Oryzihumus sp. | reverse complement strand
CGGAGCCGGTCCTGCCGGACCTGGAACTCCAGATCGCGGCCGTAGGTGGCGATGATCCGCTCCCGCAGCCCTCGAATCTCCCGCGGACCGGACTCCTCGGCGACCTGCAGGAACCCCTCCCAGACGGTGGGCAGCGCTTCCGGCGTCAGCCGCGGCCCCAGCCTGGCCAGCTCGGCCAAGGCCGCCGCCGCGCCGCGGACCCCGACCCGCCCGGACAGCACGCACGAACGCAGCCGCTGCACCGACCCGTGGTCCAACACCTGCGCCGCCCCGGCCCGGACCGGGCGCCCGAGGCACGCCTGGGCCACCTTGACCAGGTCCGCGGCACCCCCGGATCGGTAGGAGGCTGTGGGCCAGCACCCACGCCGCCGGGCTCGCGTGATCCGAGGAGGCGATGTCTCCGCGCTTCAGTGCCTCGGCCAGGGTCGCGACCTGCCCGGCCTTACACCCCCGTCGCAGCGCGTCCAGCTCGGCGAAGAACGGCCCCAGCTCGGCACCCACCCCCTGGTGCAGGACCCCGTCCACCCCGGCCAGCGCCGCGGTCACCGCCCGCACCAGCTCCCGCCGCTGCGCCAAGGACAACTCGACCGCGGGCACGCCACCAGAGCCGCTGGCCGCGGCCCCCTGACGACGATCCCCCTGGTGCATGGTTCGAACATACATTCGACCACCGACAGGCTGCCGGCATCATCCACACCCGCAACCCCCGCACCGGGCGAGCCCGGCATACCGAAGCGCCGACCAGCGGGGCGACCGCCTACGCGGGCGTGCCGTAGCGGGCCGCGTTGCGGGCCCGCGCCCGCGCGGCCTCGATCTCACGGTCCCGCGGCGCGGCCTGGGTCACCAGGTCGTCCAGCAGGTGCTGGGTGATGTGCGCGACCTCGGCGACCGCCGCCTCGAAGGCCGAGGCGTTGGCCGCGGACGGCTTGGTCATGCCGCTGACCTTGCGCACGTACTGCAACGCGGCGGCGTGCACCTCGTCGTCGGTCGCGGGCGGCTCGAAGTTGTGCAGCGTCCTGATGTTCCGGCACATGCCTTCGACGATGCCACGCCGCGCCGACCGCGTCAGCCCGACCGCCAGAACGCCTCAGCCTCCCGAGACCGACATCTCCGCCTGGGCCACGGCCGCCGCGGCCGCCTCGCCCAGCTCGCGGCTCTCCAGCCACCCCTCGGGCAGGGCGACGTTGCGCGGCGAGCCGGCCCGCCCCCGCTGCCCCTCGGCCGGCTCGCCCGGCCACTCCTGGTCGAGGTCGAGCGTGCCGATCAGCTCGTCAAGGGCGTCAAGGGAGTCGACGAGCGCGAGGTGGTGACGGACGTGCTGACCCGCGCGGAAACCCTTGAGATACCACGCGATGTGCTTGCGGATGTCCCGGCACGCCTTGAGCTCGGAGTCGTAGAACTCGGCCAGGTACGCCGTGTGCCGCCGCATCGTGTCCGTCACCTGTCCCAGCGTGGGCCGCACCCGAGCGGTCGTCCCCGCGAACGCCGCGGCGAGGTCGGTGAACAGCCACGGCCGCCCGAGGCAGCCGCGCCCGACGACCACGCCGTCGCACCCGGTCTGGTCCACCATCGCCAGCGCGTCCTCGGCCGACCAGATGTCGCCGTTGCCCAGCACGGGGATCGAGGTGACGACGTTCTTCAGCGCCCGGATCGCCGGCCAGTCGGCCTGCCCCGAGTAGGCCTGCGCGGCGGTGCGGGCGTGCAGCGCGACGGCGGCGACACCCTCGCCCTCGGCGATGCGCCCGGCTTCGAGGAACGTCAGGTGGTCGGTATCGATGCCCTTGCGCATCTTGATGGTGACCGGCACGTCATACGGGCTGGCCTCCTGGACCGCCCCGCTGACGATCGCGCGGAACAGCTCGGTCTTCCACGGCAGGGCCGCTCCCCCGCCCTTGCGCGTCACCTTGGGCACCGGGCAGCCGAAGTTGAGGTCGATGTGGTCCGCGCGGTCCTCGGTGACCAGCATCCGCACCGCCGCGCGCACGGTGGCCGGGTCGACGCCGTAGAGCTGGATCGAGCGCGGGTTCTCCTCCGGGTCGTGCTGGATCAGCCGCATCGACTCCGGCGTGCGCTCGACCAGCGCCCGCGACGTGATCATCTCGCTGACGTACAAGGAGGTTCGGCCACTGGCTCCTCCCATCGACTGCCCGGCGTCGCCGTACTCGCGGCACAGCCGGCGGAACGCGCGGTTGGTGATGCCGGCCATGGGCGCGAGCACCACGGGCGACTCGATGCTGTGGCGGCCGATCTGCAGGGGCGGGAGGACAGCGGTCATGGTGGGCCCGATTCTCTCAGGCCGCACGACAGGGGCCGAACGCACCTGCGCGCGAGGAGAAACGTCCCTTCCGCCCCACCTGTATGCCGCGCAGCATGTGAGCGTGACCGTGACCGCTCCGCCGGGTGGGCTCGGGCTCACCCACGTGGAGGCGGCCGCCCGGCTGGCCCGGGACGGGCCCAACACGCTGCCGCCACCACGCCGCCCCCACCCGCTCGCGCTGCTGGCTGCCCAGATGGGCCACTTCTTCGCGCTCATGCTCTGGGTCGCCGCCGCGCTGGCGTTCGTCGCGGGCATGCCGGCGCTCGGCGTGGCCATCGGGGTCGTCGTGGTCGTCAACGGGGCCTTCTCCTTCGCCCAGGAGTACCGCGCGGACCGTGCCACCGAGCGGTTGCGCGACCTGATGCCCGTCCACGCCACCGTGCGGCGCGACGGGATGCCGGTGGTGGTGCCCGCCGCCGAGCTGGTCGTCGGCGACGTCGTGCTGCTCGACGCCGGGGACAGGGTCTGCGCCGACCTCGAGCTCGTCCCCGACGGCCGGGTCCGCGTCGACGAGTCGATGCTGACCGGGGAGAGCGCCCCGGTCAGCGCCGCCGCCGGCGACCGGGTCCACGCCGGGACGTTCGTGGTGGAGGGACAGGCGACCGCACGCGTCGTCGCCACAGGTGGCCGGACCCGCCTGGCCGCCATCGCCGCCGTCACCGCGGGGGCACGCCGCCCACCCAGCCCCCTGGCGGCCCAGCTGCACCGGGTCGTGCGCATGGTCGCCCTCATGGCGCTGGCCGTGGGCCTGGTGTTCTTCCTCGTGGCCCTGGCCCTCGGACAGGCCAGCCGCGACAGCTTCCTCTTCGCCATCGGTGTCACCGTCGCCCTCGTGCCCGAGGGGCTGCTGCCGACGGTGACCCTGTCGCTGGCCCGGGGCGCCCAGCGGATGGCCCACCGCAAGGCGCTGGTGCGCCACCTCGAGGCCGTGGAGACTCTGGGCTCCACCACGTTCATCTGCACGGACAAGACCGGCACGCTCACCCGTGGTCAGATGGCCGCCGTCGAGGTCTGGACCCCTGCCGGCCAGGTCCGGGTGGAGGGCGAGGGCTACCGCCCCGAGGGGCGGCTGGTGGGTGCGACCCGCGCCGTGGAGGCTGCCCGCCAGGTGGGCGACAGCGCCGCCCGGTGCTCCCCCGACGCGCACGCCGCACAGGCCGGTGGCCAGTGGCGGCCGGTCGGGGACCCCATGGACGTGGCCCTGCACGTCCTCGCCACGCGCGCCGGAGCCCCGGTCCACCCCGCCCCGCTGCAGCGGCACCCCTTCGACCCACGGCGGCGTCGCTCCTCTGTCGTCGACGCCGAGGGCGTGCACGTGCTCGGCTCGCCGGACGTGGTGCTGCTGCGGTGCCTCGACGCGACGCCGGACGCCGAGACCGCCGTTGAGACCCTCAGCGCCCGGGGGCTGCGGGTGCTCGCCGTCGCGCACCGCCCGCCGGGTCGCCCCGACGCCACCGCGGACCTGGCGGAGCGAGACCTGCACCTGCTCGGCCTCGTCGGGCTGGAGGACCCCCCACGCCCGGACGTCGGTGAGGCGATCGCGCGGTGCCGCAGGGCCGGCATACGACTGGCCATGGTGACCGGGGACCACCCGCGGACCGCCGCAGCCATCGCGACCGAGGTCGGCCTGGCCACCCCCGGCGCCCCGGTGCTCCGCGGCGCGGACCTGCCGCAGGACGATGCCGCCCTGGCCGAGCTGATCGACCACGACGGCCTGGTCCTCGCCCGCGTCACCCCTGAGGACAAGCTCCGCATCGCCCAGGCGCTGCAGTCCCGCGGCCACGTCGTGGCGATGACCGGTGACGGGGTCAACGACGGACCCGCGTTGCGAGCCGCAGACATCGGCGTGGCGATGGGCGCCTCCGGCACCGACGTCGCGCGGGAGGCCGCCGACGTGGTGCTGCTGGACGACCACTTCGCGACGATCGTCGGGGCGGTCGAGCTGGGTCGGGCGACGTTCACCAACATCCGCCGGTTCCTGACCTACCACCTCACGGACAACGTCGCCGAGCTCACGCCGTTCGTCGTGTGGGCGCTCTCCGGCGGGCGGATCCCCCTGGCCCTCACCGTCCTGCAGGTGCTGGCGCTGGACATCGGCACCGACCAGCTGCCGGCGCTCGCGCTGGGTGCGGAGCCTCCCGGGCCGCGGGCCATGGTCGGCAGGATGCGGCTGGGGTCGCTCATCGACGGACCGGTCGCCCGCCGCGCGCTGCTGGTGCTGGGTCCGACGGAGGCGCTCGTGTCGATGGTGGCGTTCCTGGTCGTGCTGGGCACCGCAGGGTGGGCGCCCGGGACGCCGGTGTCACCCTGGCTGCTCGGCGTGGCGTCCGGGACGGCGTTCGCGACGGTGGTGCTGGGGCAGGTCGCCAACGCCTTCGCCTGCCGCAGCGAGGGCCGCTGGGTCGGTCTGGTGGGTGTCCGCGGCAACCGCCTCCTGCTGTATGCCGTGGCGTCGGAGATCGCGATGCTGCTCGTCTTCGTCGGCGCCCCTCCCCTCCAGGACCTGCTGGGTGGACACTGGCCGGGAGCGTTCGGCTGGCTCCTGGCGGCCCTGGCGATCCCGGCGGTCCTCCTGGCCGACGCCACCCACAAGGCGTGGCGCGCCCGCCACAAGCGCCCACCCGCCCGCGCCGTCCCACTGGCCCCTCCAGTGACCTCCTCGCGGAAGGCTGCGCGATGAAGAGCTTCGCCGAGCTGCAGGCCGGCCTCGGGCACGCCCTCGCGGCCAACACCGAGGGCTCCGGCACGCCCCACGTGGTGGTCGCCCTGCCCTCCTACAGCGCCAGCGACTCCTTGCTGCGGCACTACGGCGAGCGCATCCTCGCCCTGGAGCACCGGTACCTGCTGGGGACGCTGATGACCCACCGGCTGGAGCACGCCCGCCTGGTCCTGGTCAGCTCGATCGCGCCGACGCCGGACGTGCTCGACTACCACCGCCGGCTGGGGCCACGGCCGCAGGCGTGGGGCACCGGCACCGAGGTGCTCGCCCTCGAGGACACCTCACCGCAGTCCCTGGCCGAGAAGCTGCTGCGCCGCCCCGACGCGCTGGACCGCCTGCGCCGGGCCGTGGGTGACCGTCCGGCGTTCATCGAGCCGTGGAACGTCACCGAGCACGAGGTCGCGGTCGCGGAGCGGCTGCAGCTGCCGGTCAACGGCATGGACCCCTCGCTGTGGCACCTGGGCTTCAAGAGCGCCGGGCGCACGCTGTTCGCGCGGGCCGGGGTGCCGCTGCCGGCGGGGGTGGAGGACGTCCGCACCGTCGAGGACGTGGTGCGCGGCATCGAGGCCATCCGCCTCGCCCGCCCCGACGTCTCGGCGGTCGTGGTCAAGCACGACGACAGCTACGCCGGCGACGGCAACACCGTGGTCAACCTGCTGGACGGCCCGGTGCCGGCGGACGCGCAGACCCTGGCGCGCCGGGTGGCGTCGCTGCCCCGCGGCTACCTCGCCGAGCTGGGCCGGGGCGGCATCGTCGAGGAGCTCGTGACCGGCACCGAGGTCACGACGCCGAGCGCCCAGGTGGACCTGCTGCCCGACGGCCGGGTGGTCGTGCTGGCCACGCACGAGCAGGTCGTCGGTGGCACGAACGGCCAGGTGTTCCTCGGCTGCCGCTTCCCCGCAGACCCCGTCCACGCGGCCGAGGTCGCCCGGCACGCGCGCGCCGTGGGCGAGCAGCTGGTGGCCGCCGGGGCACTCGGCCGGGTCTCCGTCGACTTCGTCGCCAGCCGTGACGCCGCGGGCGGCTCGCGGGTCCTGGCCCTCGAGGTCAACCTGCGCAAGGGCGGGACCACGCACCCGTACGCCGCGCTGCGCAACCTCGTGCCGGGCCGGTACGACGAGGTCCTGGGCCAGTGGGTGACGGCCGCCGACGGCGCCCCGCGTGCCTACGTGTGCACCGACAACCTGCTCGACGAGTCCTGGGTGGGGCTCTCCGCCGGGCCCGTGATCGAGGCCGTGCGCGGTGCCGGGCTGCAGCTGGACCACCGCTCCGGGGTCGGCGTGGTGCTGCACATGCTCTCGGGGCTCGCGATCGACGGGCGGATCGGCCTCACCGCGATCGGGCTGAACACCCGGCACGCCCAGGAGCTGCACGACGCGGCCTGCCGGGTCATCGCGGCGACGGCTCTCGACGAGGCACGCGGGCGCCGGCTGGCCGGCTGGCCGGGCTGAGAGCCACTCACCCAACGCCGACCCACCCTGCAGACCCACCCTGCCGACAGGGACGTTTCTGGGGTTTCAGCCCCGGGCCGCTTCAAGTGGTTGTTGCAACGAGGCTGACGGAAGGATCCGGTCATGCCTGGTGCACGGTTGTCGGAGCAGGAGCGCGCGCAGATCGAGGTGTTGTTCGGGCAGGGGCTGACCTTCCCGCAGATCGCGGCGGTGAT
>NZ_DASVZH010000211.1:0-17104 GCF_036391795.1 Oryzihumus sp. | reverse complement strand
TGGCGCCCGAGCCCCCGGCCTTCCCGACCGACCTGCCGGGCGGGGAGCCGCGACCGTAGTCGCCGCGGCCGCCGCGCCGGCGGCCCTGCACCAGGCACCCGGTCACCCGTCGCTAGGGTGACCGGGTGTCCGTGTTCGAGGTGGTCGCCATCCTGCTCGCCGGCCTCGCCGCGGGCACGATCAACACGATCGTGGGCTCGGGCACGCTGATCACGTTCCCCACCCTGCTCTTCTTCGGCTACGCGCCGGTGGTCGCCAACATCTCCAACACCGTCGGCCTGGTGGCCGGCGGGCTCACCGGCATCCACGGCTACCGCGCCGAGCTCGACGGCCAGGGTCACGCCCTGCGGCGCCTGGCTCCGGCCTCCCTGCTCGGGGCCGTCACCGGTGCGGCACTGCTCCTGGTCCTGCCGCCGCAGGCGTTCGCGGCGATCGTCCCGGTCCTCATCGCGCTGGCCCTCGTGCTGGTGCTCGCAGGCCCGTGGCTGCAGGCGAAGGCGGCAGCCCGGCATACCGACACCGGGCGGCGCACTGGCGGCGCCACCGCGTTGCTGCTCGGCGGGGTCTTCGTCGCGGGGGTCTACGGCGGCTACTTCGGCGCGGCCCAGGGCGTGCTGCTCGTGGGGATCATGAGCGTCCTCATGACCGAGTCGCTGCAACGGATCAACGGCTTCAAGAACGTGCTCGGCACGATCGTCAACGCCGTCGCGGCGGTGACCTTCATCCTCGTCGCGCGCGACAAGGTCGACTGGGCCGTCGCCGGGCTGATCGCGCTCGGGTCGCTGGGCGGCGGCTGGGTGGGTGCCCACGTCGGGCGGCGGCTCTCGCCCCGCGTGCTGCGCGGGCTCATCGTCGTCATCGGCGTCGTGGCCATCGTGCGGATGGTGTTCTTCAGCTGAGCAGTAGCCTTGCGCCCGTGGTGACGCGGATCGAGGACCCGAAGGACGAACGGCTGCAGGACTACTTCGGGCTCACCGACGTCGCGCTGCGCCGGCGCACCGAGCCCGAGCGCGGGCTGTACATCGCTGAGAGCGAGAAGGTCATCCGCCGGGCGCTGGCCGCCGGGCACCGACCGCGGTCCTACCTCATGGCCGAGCGCTGGCTGGCGGACCTGTCCGACCTGGTCGAGCAGGCCGGACGCGAAGAGGTGCCGGTCTACGTCGGCGAGCACGACGTCATCGAGGCGATGACCGGCTTCCACCTGCACCGCGGGGCGCTGGCCTCGATGCAGCGGCCCGAGCTGGTGCCGCCGGAGGCGATCCTGCGGGGCGCCACCCGGGTCGCGGTGCTCGAAGACATCGTCGACCACACCAACGTCGGTGCCGCGTTCCGCAGCGCAGCGGCCCTCGGCGTCGACGCGGTGCTGGTGACGCCCCGCTGCGCCGACCCGCTGTACCGGCGCAGCGTGCGCGTGTCGATGGGCACGGTGTTCCAGGTGCCGTGGACCCGCATCGACCCGTGGCCGGGCGGGGTGGAGGTGTTGCGGGACAACGGGTTCAGCGTCGCAGCGTTTGCGCTGAGCGATGACGCCGTGAGCCTGGACGACCTGGCCGCCGACCCGCCGGAGCGGCTGGCCCTGGTGCTCGGCACCGAGGGCGACGGGATCTCGCGCCGGGTGCTCGAGGCGGCCGACGTGGTCGTGAAGATCCCGATGGCCGGGGGAGTGGACTCCCTCAACGTGGCCGCCGCCAGCGCCGTCGCCTTCTGGGCGCTGCGCCCACCCGCTCGCTGAGGCGCTCTCCGGTGCTGGTCAGCGAGCCAGCCCCTCCACGATCTCGACACCGGGCAGCTCGGCCATCAACGGGCCGGGCACCCTCAGCTTGGCGGCGCGCACCCCCGCGCCGATCACGACGTGCTCGCGCTCGAGCACCCGCGCGTCAACGTACACCGCCCAGGAGGCCGGCAGCCCGACCGGCGTGATCGCGCCGTACTCCATGCCGGTGCGCTCCACGGCGTCCTCCATGGCCAGGAAGCTGGCCTTGCGGACATCGAGCAGCCCCCGGACGGTGGTGTTGACGTCGGCGCGGGTCGTGGCGAGCACGACGCAGGCGGCCACGCGTTCCTCCCCGGCCCGGCGGCCGCCGACCACCACGCAGTTGGCGCAGTCCTCCAGCGCCATGCCGGTGGCCTCGACCAGGGCGGCGGTGTCGGACACCGACGGGTCGATGGAGACCACCTCGACCTGGCCGCCGTGCGCCCAGCCGCGGAGCGTCTCCGCGACCGGGCGGGCGATCAGGTCGAGGTGCGACAGGGCCGGCAGGTACTGCAGCCCCGGCGGGGTCACCAGCGGTAGGTGCCGGTGAGGACGCCCCGCGCGAGGGTGTGTCCGCCCATGGTGAACGCGGCCACGGCCGGGGAGACCGAGGCGTCCAGGCCCAGGTCGTCGGTGTCCAGGGCGTGCACGGCGTACAGGTAGCGGTGGTTGTGGTCGCCCTGGGGCGGCGCCGCACCGTCATACGCCTTGTTGCCGTAGTCGTTGCGCACGTGGAAGGCGCCGTCGGGCAGGGCGGCGTCGCCCTCGGCGCCGGCGCCTGCGTCCAGCGAGGTGACCGAGGCGGGGATGCCCAGGACGATCCAGTGCCAGAAGCCGGAGGGGGTCGGCGCGTCGGGGTCGAAGCAGGTGACGGCGAAGCCCTTCGTGCCCTCGGGGGCGTCGGACCAGGTCAGCTGCGGCGAGGTGTTGCCGCCGGTGAAGCCCCAGTCGTTGAACACCTGGGCGTCGGGCAGGGCGTTGCCGTCGATGAAGTCGGCGCTGCTGACGGCCATCGCGGGCACCTGGGGCAGCAGCGAGTACGGGTCGGGGGCGACGGGACGGTCAAGGTTCATGCTTCGGACCTTAACCGCCCGCGCCGCCCCCGGCACGTGTGGGGAGTGGAGCGTCAGTGGCCGCTCTCGCGGTGGACCCAGCCGGCCAGGCCGGCGAGGACGGCCGCGAACGCCAGCGTCACCACGGCGAGGCCGCCGAAGTATGCCGTGTCGCTGGCCCCCGAGGTCGCCTGCACCACCTGGGCGGTGATGGCCTGGCCCGCCGCCGGGGCGAGGAACCACAGGGCCATCGTCTGGCTGCGGAACGCCTTCGGCGCGAGCAGTGTGGTCGCGGCCAGGCCGACCGGCGACAGGCACAGCTCGCCGACGGTCTGCACGACGTAGACGACGATCAGCCAGAACGGTGAGGCCTTGCCGTCGCCGGTGAGGTACGAGGCCGCCGCCATGATGGCGAAGGACGCGCCGGCGAACGCCAGGCCGATGGCGAACTTCCCGCCGAGGTGCGGGGACCGCTCACCGCGGCGCAGCCACAGGGCGGCGAACACCGGGGTCAGCAGGATGATCGCGAACGGGTTGACCGACTGGAAGAACTCCGGGGAGATGTGCGCCCCGAAGACCTGCAGCTGGGTGCGGTCGGCCGCGAACGTCGTCAGCGTGGTGCTGGCCTGCTCGAAGAGCATGAAGAAGAGCATCGCGGCGACGAACAGCGGGATGTAGGCCAGCAGCCGGCGCTTCTCGTGCGTCTCCACCTTGGGGCTGCGGTACATCACCAGGAAGAACACGATCGGCGCGACCAGGGCGATGTAGGAGATGGCGTCGACCATCGTCTCCAGGCCGAAGCTGCCGTCGTTGACGACGGTCGCGATGACCATGGCCGCGGCGACACCGGCGAGCACGTAGGCGGCGAGCCGGGCCAGGCCGCCCTGCTCGTCCTCGCGGACCGGGTTGGGTGCCGCCAGGCCGACGTCGCCCAGGGCCCGGCGGCCCCAGAACCACGCGACCAGGGCCAGGCCCATGCCGACGGCGGCGGCGGCGAAGCCGGCGTGGAAGCCCCAGTGGGCACGCAGCCAGCCCACCACCCACGGGCTCACGAGGGCACCGATGTTGATGCCCATGTAGAAGATCGAGAACGCCGAGGTGCGACGCGAGTCGTCCTCGCTGTAGAGCCCGCCGACCATGGTCGAGACGTTGGGCTTGAAGATGCCCGAGCCGAGGGCGACGAGCACGATGCCCAGGTAGGACAGCGCCGGCGTCGGGATGGACAGGCTCAGGTGGCCGCTGATGATGACGAGCGCGCCGATGAGGGTGGTCTTGCGGGCGCCGAGCACGCGGTCGGCGAGCCAGCCACCGACGACGGAGAGCAGGTAGACCGAGGCTCCGTAGACGGAGACGACGGCCTCACCGAGGCTCGCATCGAGGCCGAGGCCGCCTTCCTTGAGCTTGGCGGTCAGGTACAGCAGCAGGATGGCCCGCATGCCGTAGTAGCTGAACCGCTCCCACAGCTCGGTGCTGAACAGGGTGGCCAGGCCTTGTGGGTGGCCGAAGAAGGTGCGGCCCTCTGCGCGGGTCTCTGCAGGGGGGTTGGTCGTGGCAGTCACGGGCCAAAACGGTAACAACGACCCTGGTGGCAGCCCTAATTCACGAGCGCACGAACCAGCCGGTGGAGCTCGTCCGACGGGTCCTTCGTGAGCCCGCCGTGCACCGGTCCGGGCTGGATCACCGTGCTGCGTGGGGCACTGAGCCAGCCGAAGCGCTGCCCCGGCTTGTCGAGTGTGGGAAGCCCCACACCCGGCTCGCCCCGGCAGACCCGGCAGATGGCCTCCAGCGAGGCGTCGACGGCGTCGAGCTCGAGGTCGGGGAAGGCGGCCCGCAGCCGGTCCCGGTCGAGGTCGAAGGCGCCCTCGAGGAAGTCCGCGGCCTGGCTGTAGAGCACCACGCCGACGTTGAGGAACTCCTCGCGGTCCACCCGCGGCACGCAGCGCAGGGTGACGTACTGGTAGCCGACCATCCCCGCGCTCACCGGGCACCCCCGGGCAGCCAGGCGGCCGGGTTGGCCACGCGCGCCAGCAGGTTGTCCCGGTATGCCGCGCGGACGGCCCCCGGGTCCGCCAGCCCCGGTGCCGGCTCCAGCCAGGGGTCGGGCACCTGGTCCAGCACCTCCTCCAGCAGCGCCTCGTCGACCCGGGGTGCCAGCTCGGCGTGGGCGGCCGTCACGTCGCCGGCGACGTCGAGCAGGACGTGCTTGCTCGCGTCGAAGCCTTGTGCCGCAAAGCGATCCGGGTTGGAGCCGTTGCCCGGCCACGAGTGGTGGAAGTACAGCGCCGCGCCGTGGTCGATGCACCACGCCTGGTGGTGCCAGACGAGCAGGTTGGGGTTGCTCCAGGTGCGGTCGACGTTGGCGGTGAAGGCGTCCAGCCACACGATCCGGGCGGCCTCCTCCGGCGGGGGCGGCTGGGAGCCGTCGTAGCCGAAGGATCCGGGCAGGAAGTCGACCCCGAGGTTGAGCCCGATGCTCGCGGTGAGCAGGTCCTGGACCTCCTCGTCCGCCTCGTACTTGGCGATCTGGGCGTCGAGCTCGACGGCCTTCATCTCGGGCACGCGCAGCCCCAGGCGCCGGGCGAGCTCGCCCACGACCACCTCGGCGACGAGCACCTTCAGGCCCTGTCCCGCGCCACGGAACTTCAGGACCCAGGTGCCGCAGTCGTCACCCTCGACGATGCCGGGGAGCGACCCGCCCTCGCGCAGCGGAGTGACGTAGCGCGTCGCGGTGATGTGTTCGAGCACGCCCGAAGCCTAGGCGCTCGGGCGCCTCAGGCGTCGGCGACCGTGACCAGCTCGGCCTCGTCCTCGCTGTGGCTGGCCGGCGCGCCGTGCCCGGGCTCGGCGTCGACGTGGGCCAGCAGCCGGCGACCGGAGCTCAGCAGGATCACGCCCAGGGCCACCGCGACGGCACCCAGCCAGAAGGGCACGTGCACGCCGTAGGACTCGCCGAGCTTGCCGGCCAGCCACGGGGCGACGGCGCCACCGGCGAAGCGCACGAAGCTGTAGGCGGCCGAGGCCACGCCGCGCTCGACCGGGGCGGCCTTCATGACCGTCTCGGTGATGAGGGTGTTGTTGACGCCGAGGAACGCCCCGGCGACGACGACGCAGGTCGCGAGGACGGCCTTGTCACCGGTCCACACCGCCATGACGACCAGCGTCGCGGCGAAGCCGCTCAGGGCGCCGACGACCGAGGGGATGGTGCCGAAGCGCCGCTGCAGCCGCGGGGCGACGACCACGGAGGTGAACGCCAGCAGCAGGCCCCAGCCGAAGAAGATCAGGCCGACCTGGTGCGGGCCCATGTCCAGCGGGAAGGGGGTGAACGCCAGCAGGGTGAAGAAGCCGAAGTTGTAGAGCAGGGAGGTCAGGGCCACCACGAGGAGTCCCTTGTGCCGCAGGGCCTTGAACGGCTCGGTGATCGAGGTGGCCCGCTCGGCCCGCGGGGTGGCCGGCAGCACGAACGCGGTGGCGACGAAGGCGACCGCCATGAGCGCCGAGACGCCGAAGAACGGGCCGCGCCAGGAGATGCCGCCGAGCACCCCGCCCAGCAGCGGGCCGGCGGCGATGCCCAGGCCCAGCGCCGCCTCGTAGAGGATGATCGCCTGCCCGACCGAGCCGCGGGCGGCCTTGACGATCGTGGCCAGCGCGGTGGCGATGAACAGGGCGTTGCCCAGGCCCCAGACGGCGCGGAAGGTCACGATCCCGCCGACGGTGTCCTGGGTCCCGGCCAGCCCGGCGCCGACGATGATGATGAGCAGGCCGATGAGCAGGGTGCGCTTGGCGCCGATGCGGCTGGAGACGAAGCCGGTGATGAGCATGGCGACGCCCATGACGACCATGTAGCTGGTGAACAGCAGCGAGACCTGGGACGGCGAGGCGCCGAGCTGGTCACCGATGGACTTCAGGATCGGGTCGACCAGGCCGATGCCCATGAAGGCGATGACACACGCGAAGGCCACGGCCCACACAGGTTTGGGTTGACGCCACACGTCACTGTCCTTTCGTTGCGGGAGAAGGGTCCTCGGCGGCCTCGGCAGTGGCCAGCAGCTCGCGCAGCACCGCCACGGCGTCCTCGAGCCGACCGCGGTCGGCCTCGGCGAGCTGCTCGACCACCGGGGCCACCACGGCGCCGCGGGCGCGGCGCACCGACGCGAGCGTCTCGGCGCCCAGGGGGGACAGGGCGATCAGCGAGGCGCGGGCGTCAGCGGGGTCGGCGGAGCGCTGCACCCAGCCGCGCGCCTCGAGCCGGCCCACCTGGGCCGACATCGTCGGCTGGCTGGTGTGGTCGGCCTGGGCGAGGTCGCCGACACGGGCCGGTCCGAGCTCGTCGAGCTGGGCAAGCAGGCGGGCCTGCGCCGGCGGCACGTCGAAGACGGCCAGGCGGCTGGCCCAGCGGTTGAGGCGCGCGACGACGCTCAGCAGCTCGTCGCCGAGGGAGGGGGAGGACACGGCCCCGATAATACATAGGGAACCTATGCAACTGCTCACGCGGGTGGTCCGGTGTGGTGAGGTGTCACCCATGACCGGTATGCCGTGTGGTGGCCCCCGATGCTGCTGAACCTGCGCCTGGCGGTGCCGCCCGCCCTGACCGCGCAGGTCCGCGAGCTGCTCGAGTCCGACGAGCGGGTCACCAACCTCGTCGTGCTGCCGGGCGCGGCGGTCGAGCCCGCCGGCGACGCGGTGCTGGCCGACGTGCCGCGCGAGGCCGCTGGGGAGATGCTCGGCCGCCTCGACGCGCTGGGCCTGGGCCGCCACGGCGCGATGAGCGTCTCGGAGGTGACCGCCTCGCCCTACCGCCGGGCCCGCGAGGCCGAGGCCGCCGCGCCGGGGAGCCCCGACGACGGGGTCGTCTGGCGGATGGTCGAGGAGCGGGCCTGGTCGGACAGCCGCGGCTCGGTCTCCTTCTACGCCTTCCTCACCCTGGCCACCGCCCTCGCGGCGATCGCCGTCATCACCGACTCCTCGATCCTGGTCGTCGGGGCGATGGTGGTCGGGCCGGAGTTCGGCCCGGTGGCGGCCATCGCCACCGGCATCGTCCTGCGCCAGTGGGGGCTGCTCCCGCGCTCGCTGTCGCTGCTCGCGCGCTCGTTCTGCTTCGCCATCCTCGTCGTGGCGGCGCTGGCCCTGGTGGCCCGCGGGCTGGGCTGGATCGACCCGTCCACCGTGACCAGGCCGCGGCCGCTGACCGGCTTCATCTGGCAGCCCGACCGCTGGTCGTTCGTCGTCGCGCTGCTCGCGGGCTTCGCCGGCGTCCTGTCCGTGACCTCGGGCAAGTCCTCGGCCCTGGTCGGCGTCTTCATCTCGGTGACGACCGTCCCGGCGGCGGGCAACCTCGCGCTCGCCCTCGCGCTGTGGGAGGTGGCGGAGATCCGCGGCTCGGCGCTGCAGCTCGCGGTCAACCTCACCGGGATGGTCCTCGCCGGCGTCATCACCCTGGTCGTGCAGCGGGTCGGCTGGCGGGTGGTGCAGCGCCGGACCGGCGAGGAGGTGGTGCGCGCCCGCTGAGGGCGCGCGCACACCCCGGCGACCCGGCATACAGGGCGGCGAACCGCCCCGGTGGGGCGGCCGGCATGCCGGGGACGGCGTGGACCCTCTACCGTTGCGCCATGGAGCCGGTCTACACCCCTGTCATCGGGTTCGCCCGCGCCCTCTTCGCGTTCCAGGGGCTCCGGTTCCGGATCACGGGCCAGGAGAACATCCCCCGCACCGGTGGTGCGGTCATGATGATCAACCACCTGTCCTTCTTCGACTTCGCGTACGCCGGGCTGGCCGCGATCCCGTCCGGGCGCAAGGTGCGGTTCATGGCCAAGGAGTCGGTGTTCCGGCACCCGGTCGGCGGCCCGCTGATGCGCGGGATGGGGCACATCCCGGTCGACCGCGAGGCCGGTGCCGCCTCGTTCCGGGCCGCCGTGCAGGAGCTCAAGGCCGGCGAGGTCGTGGGCGTCTTCCCCGAGGCGACGATCTCGCGCTCCTTCGAGCTCAAGGAGTTCAAGAGCGGGGCCGTGCGGATGGCCAAGGCGGCCGGGGTGCCGATCCTGCCGACCGTGCTGTGGGGCTCCCAGCGGGTCTGGACCAAGGGAGAGAAGCCGCGCTTCGGGCGCAGCAACATCCCGATCTCGATCGCCGTGGGCGAGCCTGTGGACGTCCCCCGCGGGGTGGACCCGGAGGAGGTCAACCGGCAGGTGCGCGAGCGGATGACCGCGCTGCTGCACGCGGCGCAGGAGAGCTACCCCCCGCTGACCGGCGCCGACCTGAGGTTCCTGCCCGCCCGGCTCGGGGGCACCGCGCCGACGCCGGAGGAGGCCGCGGCGCGTGACGACGCCGACGCCCGCGGGCGTCGCGAAGCCCGCCCCTGACCCCGGCCGGGGGTGCGATCCTGACGTTTGTCACCTGAGGTGGTGGCCTCGCCGGGTTAGCGTCGTGTCGGTCGCGTGCGCCGCCAGGGGAGCCGCCGGCCGACGACATCCGGAGGTCTCGTGCTTCTCCCGCTGCTGCGCACCTACCTGCGGCCCTACCGGGGTGCCATCACGCTGGTGGTGCTGTTCCAGCTGGTCCAGACGGTCGCCACGCTGTACCTGCCGGGCCTCAACGCCGACATCATCGACCAGGGCGTGGTCGTCGGCGACACCGGCAGGATCCTGTCCATCGGCGCCGTCATGCTGGCCGTCACCGTCGGCCAGGTCATCGCCTCGGCGTTCGCGGTCTACTTCGGCGCCCGCACCGCGATGGCCCTGGGCCGGGACCTGCGCGAGGCGGTGTTCGTCTCGGTGGAGCGTTTCGCGGCCCAGGAGGTCGGCCGCTTCGGCGCCCCCTCGCTGATCACCCGCTCCACCAACGACGTGCAGCAGGTGCAGATGGTCGTGCTGCTCTCGTTCACGATCATGGTCGCCGCGCCGATCATGTGCGTCGGCGGCGTGATCCTGGCGCTGCGCCAGGACGTGCACCTGTCGGCGCTGCTGCTGGTCTCGGTGCCGGCGCTGGTCGTGGCGGTGGTGCTGATCATCCGGCGGATGCGCCCGCTGTTCCGCTCCATGCAGGTGCGCATCGACGTGATCAACCGGGTGCTGCGCGAGCAGATCGCCGGTGTCCGGGTCATCCGCGCGTTCGTGCGCGACACCCACGAGCGGGAGCGCTTCGGCCGGGCCAACGACTCGCTCATGGACGTCTCGGTCCAGGTCGGCCGGCTCATGGCGCTGATGTTCCCCACCGTGCTGCTGGTCATGAACGTCTCCAGCGTCGCCGTGATCTGGTTCGGCGGGCACCGCATCGCCGCCGGGCAGATGCAGATCGGCACGATGACGGCGTTCCTCAGCTACCTCATGCAGATCCTCATGGCGGTGATGATGGCGACGTTCATGTTCGTCCTCGTCCCGCGCGCCGAGGTCTGCGCCGACCGGATCACCGAGGTCCTCGACACCGAGCCGAGCGTGCGCGCGCCGGAGCGCCCGGTCACCCGCCCCGAGGTGAGCGGGACCGTCGAGCTGCGCGCGGCCACCTTCGCCTACCCCGGCGCGCAGGAGCCGGTGCTGCATGCCGCCGACCTGGTGGCCCGGCCGGGGGAGACCACCGCCATCGTCGGCTCCACCGGCAGTGGCAAGACCACCCTGCTCAACCTCATCCCGCGGCTGGTCGACGTCAGCAGCGGGCAGGTGCTCGTCGGCGGGGTCGACGTGCGCGACCTCGACCCGGAGGAGCTGTGGGCCGGGATCGGGCTGGTGCCCCAGCGCGCCTACCTGTTCGCCGGGACGGTGGCCTCCAACCTGCGCTACGGCAAGCCGGACGCGACCGACGAGGAGCTGTGGGAGGCCCTGGAGATCGCCCAGGCCCGCGACTTCGTCGAGCGGCTCGGCGGGCTCGAGGCGTCCATCGCCCAGGGCGGCGGCAACGTCTCCGGCGGGCAGCGCCAGCGCCTGGCCATCGCCCGCGCCGTGGTCCGCCGGCCGGCGCTCTACCTCTTCGACGACTGCTTCTCGGCGCTCGACTACGCCACCGACGCCGCCCTGCGCGCTGCGTTGCGCCCGGTCACCCGTGACTCCGCCGTCATCACCGTGGCCCAGCGGATCAGCACCATCCGCGACGCCGACCGGATCGTGGTCCTCGACGAGGGCCGGGTCGTCGGCGCCGGCACGCACCGCGAGCTGATGGCGAGCTGCCCGACATACCGCGAGATCGTCCTGTCCCAGCTGACCGAGGAGGAGGCCGCGTGAGCGGGCCGACGACCACCACCGCGTCCCGCCCGTCGCCCCCGCCGATGCGGGGCCCGATGCGCGGCCCGATGGGGATGATGGGTGGGCCGCCGGCCAAGGCGCTGGACTTCCGGGGCTCGTCGCTGCGGCTGGTCCGCTCGCTGCGCTCGCACCGGGCGCTCGTGTTCACCGCGATCAGCCTCGGCGTGGTCAGCGTCGCCCTCTCGGTCACCGGCCCGCGGGTGCTCGGCAAGGCCACCGACCTCATCTTCGCCGGGCTGGTGGGGGAGCGGCTGCCCGCGGGCGTGACCAAGGCCCAGGCGATCGCCCGGCTGCGGGCCACGGGTCAGGGGCGGCTGGCTGACGTGCTGCAGGGCGTCGATGTCGTGCCCGGTCAGGGCGTGGACTTCACCGCGCTGGCGCACGTGCTGCAGCTGGTGCTGGTCATCTACGTGCTGGCCTCGGTGCTGGCCTGGCTGCAGGGGCGGGTCACGACGCTGGTGGTGCAGCGCACCGTCTTCGCCATGCGCCGCGACGTCGAGGAGAAGTTCGCCCGGCTGCCCCTGGCGTGGTTCGACGGGCGCCCCCGCGGCGAGGTGCTCTCGCGGGTCACCAACGACATCGACAACATCGCCCAGTCGCTGCAGCAGACGATGAGCCAGCTGCTGACCGCGCTGCTGACCGTCGTCGGCGTGCTCACCATGATGTTCGTCGTCTCCCCTCTGCTGGCCGTCGTCGCCCTCGTCACCGTGCCCCTGTCGGCGCTGGTGACCGTGCGGATCGGCAAGCAGGCCCAGCCGCGGTTCGTCGAGCAGTGGGCCTCCACCGGGCGGCTCAACGGCCACGTCGAGGAGATGTACACCGGCCACGCCATCGTCAAGGTCTTCGGCCGCACCAGGGAGGCGCGCGAGACGTTCGTGGCGGAGAACGCCAAGCTCTACGAGGCCAGCTTCCGGGCGCAGTTCATCTCCGGCCTGATCCAGCCGGCGATGTTCTTCATCGGCAACCTCAACTACGTCTTCGTCGCGGTGATCGGCGGCCTGCGGGTGGCCTCCGGGGCGATCAGCCTCGGCGACGTGCAGGCGTTCATCCAGTACTCCCGGCAGTTCAGCCAGCCGCTGACCCAAGTGGCCTCGATGGCCAACCTGCTGCAGTCGGGGGTCGCCTCGGCCGAGCGGGTCTTCGAGCTGCTCGACGCCGACGAGCAGAGCCCCGACCCCTCGCCGGCCGTCGTCCCGTCGCAGGTGCGCGGGCGGGTCGCGTTCGAGGACGTGTCCTTCCGCTACGTGCCGGACACCCCGCTGATCGAGCACCTCGACCTGGTCGCCGAGCCCGGGCACACCGTCGCGATCGTCGGACCGACCGGCGCCGGCAAGACCACGCTGGCCAACCTCCTGCTGCGCTTCTACGACGTCGACGCCGGGCGGATCACCCTCGACGGCGTCGACACCCGGGACATGCGCCGGGAGGACCTGCGCGACCTGTTCGGGATGGTGCTGCAGGACACGTGGCTGTTCAACGGCACGATCCGGGACAACATCGCCTACGGAGCGCAGGACCCCACGCCGGAGCAGGTGCTGGACGCGGCCACGGCGGCCTACGTCGACCACTTCGTGCGCACCCTGCCCGACGGCTACGACACGGTGATCGACGAGGAGGGCGCCGGGGTCAGCGCCGGGCAGCGGCAGCTGCTCACCATCGCCCGTGCGTTCCTCGCCGACCCGGCGATCCTCATCCTCGACGAGGCAACCAGCTCGGTGGACACCCGCACCGAGGCGCTGGTCCAGCGCGCGATGGCCGACCTGCGCCGCGGCCGGACCAGCTTCGTGGTCGCCCACCGGCTGTCCACCATCCGCGACGCCGATCACATCGTCGTCATGGAGGAGGGGCAGATCGTCGAGCAGGGCACGCACCAGGAGCTGCTCGCCGCCGGGGGCGCCTACCACCGGCTGTATGCCGCGCAGTTCAGTGGCGCCGTGGTGCAGGACGAGGAAGCGGCGGGGGCGCCCACCCGGGTCGGCCGCTGACCCGCCCCGTCGGGGGCGGCCCGTAGGGTCGGGCGCATGAGCGTCACGCTGACCGACCACCACGACCGCGTCGCTGCCGGCGTCATCACCGCGCTGGCCGGCGAGGGCGCCCGCCTGCGCGAGGACCAGGCCACCGCCGTCGCCGAGCTGTCCCGGCCGGCGTCGCGGGTGCTCGTCGTGCAGGCGACCGGCTGGGGCAAGTCCGCCGTCTACTGGGCGGCCACCGCAATCCGGCGCCATGACGGCGCCGGGCCCACGCTGGTCGTCTCGCCGCTGCTGTCCCTCATGCGCGACCAGGTCGCCGCCGCCGGGCGCGCCGGGCTGCGGGCCGCGACGCTGAACTCCTCCAACATCGACGCCTGGTCCTCCATCGAGCAGGCGCTGCTGGCCGACGAGCTCGACGTGCTGCTCGTCTCGCCCGAGCGCCTGGCCAACCCCGGCTTCGGCCGCCGGGTCCTCGACCGGCTCGCCGGGCGGCTGGGGCTGCTGGTCATCGACGAGGCACACGCCGTCTCGGACTGGGGCCACGACTTCCGGCCCGACTACCGTCGGGTCTCCGACGTCCTGCGCGACCTCAACCCGGACACCCCGGTGCTGGCCACCACGGCCACCGCGAACGCCCGCGTCACCGACGACGTCTCGGCCCAGCTGGGCGAGTCGACCCTGGTGCTGCGCGGCCCGCTGGCCCGCTCCAGCCTCCAGCTCAGCGTGGTCGACCGGCTGACCCCGCTGCAGCGCTACGCCTGGGTGGTCGACCACCTGCCGGTGCTGCCCGGCTCGGGGATCGTCTACACCCTGACCGTGGCGGACGCCGAGCGCCTCACCGCGGCGATCCGCGAGGCCCACGGCGACGCGGTGCCGGTCGCGGCCTACACCGGGGGGCTGGAGGCGGGGGAGCGGGAGCGGCTCGAGGACGCGCTGCGGGACAACCGGCTCAAGGCGCTCGTGGCGACCTCGGCGCTGGGCATGGGCTACGACAAGCCCGACCTCGGCTTCGTGGTCCACGTGGGGTCACCGCCCTCGCCGGTGTCCTACTACCAGCAGGTGGGGCGTGCCGGGCGAGGCATCGACCACGCCCTGGTCGCGCTGCTGCCCTCCGACGCCGACGCCGGGGTGTGGGACTACTTCGCGACGGCGACCATCCCCGATCCCGAGCAGATGCGGCAGCTGCTGGATGCGCTGCCTGCCGGGGAGGAGGCGGCACCGGCGTCCGTGCCGGCGCTGGAGGCCGAGACCGGGCTGCGGCGCTCGCGGGTGGAGCTGATGCTCAAGCAGCTGGCCGTCGACGGGGCGGTGGACCGGGTCGAGGGCGGCTGGGTCGCGACGGGGCGGGAGTGGACCTTCGACGCGCCCCGCTACGACGGGATCGTGGCCACGCGACGGCGCGAGGCCGACATCATGCGGGCCTACGTGCGCGGGGAGCGGTGCCTGATGCAGCTGCTCCAGGAGTCACTCGACGACGACAGCGCGGTCGCGTGCGGGCACTGCTCGGTGTGCCTGGGGAGGCTGCCGGACTCGCTGTCCGGTGAGCCGTCTCCCGAGACGGTGGCCGCCGTGGCCGGGCTGCTGCGCGGTCAGGTGCATGAGCTGGAGCCGCGCAAGATGTGGCCCGGTGGGGCGTTCGGCACCCGGGGGCGCATCCCACCGACGCTGATGGCCCAGACCGGGCGCGTGCTCATCCACGCCGACGCACCGGAGTGGCGCGAGGTGGTGGCCGGGTCGTTCGGGACCGACGGGCCGGCGCCCCAGGAGGTGCTCGACGGGGTCGTGCGGCTCATGTCCTCCTGGCGCACGTCGTGGCCGGCCCGGCCGGACGTGGTCGTCGACCTGCCGGCGGCCGGCCTGTCGCGGCTCACCACCGAGGTCGCCGACCACCTCGCGACGGTGGGTCGGCTCGACCGGGCGACGCTGGACCTCGACGGTGAGCGGCCCGGGCGTGACCTCGGGTCGGCGCAGGAGGCGGCGGCCTGGCGCTCTGGTGTCTCGGTGCCGCCCGAGACGGCAGCAACGGTGGCCGGCCGGGCGGTCCTGCTCGTGGTCGACGCCACCTCGACGCAGTGGGCGGTCACCGTCACGACGGCGCACCTGCGCCAGGCGGGTGCCGCCGTCGTGCTGCCGATGGTGCTGCACCGCCAGCCCTGAGGGCGTGGCGCCCCACCCGGCGGTGCCGTAGGGCCCGAAGCTGCGCCGGAGCTCAGCAGCTGGGCCGGCAGCCGCGCTGGAGCAGCGCCTCCACGAAGACCGTCTTGATGTCCGAGGGCTGGCGGGCGATGTAGGACTTGCCGCCCGTGGCGCGCGAGATCTTGTCCAGCACGGAGGCATCGGCGCTCGGGCCCATGCCGACCGTGATCACCGCGATCGGCTGGGACGGGTCGGACAGGGCCTTGAGCCTGGCCAGCAGCTGGTCCAGCGTCAGGCCGCTCTTGTCGTCGTTCTGTCCGTCGGTGAGGATCACCACGGAGTTGACCCGGGTGGGGTCGAAGCCCTGTTTGACCCGCTGGTAGGCCGCGAGCACGGTGTCGTAGAGCCCGGTGTCGCCACCCACGAGGGCGTTGATCCCGGCGTTGGCGCGCAGCAGGGCGTCACGCTGGGTGCCCGTGGTGCTGGGGGCGCTGAGCTCCCCGGGCGGGACCAGCTCCTTCCAGTCCTTGCCGGGGCCGTCCTTGTCGGTGGCGAAGGCCCAGAGGCCGACCTGCGAGCGGGGCGGGAAGATCCGCAGGGCGGTGTCGGTGGCGCCCTGCGCGATCGAGATGCGGCTGGCGCCGCCGGTCTTGTCGGTCATGGAGCCGGAGACGTCGATCACCGCGATCATGCGCATCTCCTTGGACACGGTGCTCCAGGTGCTCAGCGCCGCGTCGACCTCCTTGAGGGTCGGGTCCGCCAGCAGCCGGACCACCGGCGTGGGGACGCCGGGAGTCGGCGTCGGTCCGCCGGTGCCCTCGGCGGTGCGGAAGCCCGCTGCCCGGATCGCCCGGTGGCCCGCCTCGGAGGTCAGGCCGTCGCGCAGGGCGAGCACGGCCCTGCCCACGGCGTCGTGCTCGGTGGCCAGGGCGACGAACGGGTAGTCCAGGCGGCCGGTGCTCGGCGTCGGCACCACCGGCACGAGCAGGGCCTCGGGGTGCTGGAGGTCGTACTGCACGACCTGCTGCTCGCTGGCAGGGAAGCCCGGCGCCGCGGCTTTCTTCTCGGCGGCCTGGGCGAACAGGTCGTCGGTGGTGTCGGCGGCGGTGCGGGACAACCGGATCATCGCCCCACCGACGTCCTGCTGCATGGCCGGCGAGTCGCCCAGCGCCTTGCGGACGGTGGTCAGCGCCAGCATGGCGGTGGTCGAGTCGGCGGGGTTGCTCATCTGGGCCGGCAAGTCCCCACCGAGCAGCTCCTGCCACGACGGGACACCCGCCCCCGCGTATCGCGCCGCCCGGTCCTGGGGCACGGCGATGACCAGGGGGCTCTGGGCGACGATGACCGGCTTGGGGGGTGCGTCCTCGCCCAGCTGGGCGTCCACGCGCTGCACCCAGACGGAGGAGTCCGGCACCCAGGCGTCCGGACGGTCATTGCCGTCCCCGGCGATCTGGGAGACGGCGACGGCCGGGGGGACGGCGCTGATGTCGTAGACCGTGCAGCTGATCGCGTTGTTCGTGTCCGTCGCGACCTGGTCGGCGACCCTGCGCACCACCGGGAGGAACTCCTCGGTGGTGGACACGCGCACGGTCGTGGGGTTGAGGCAGGTCACGGAGGCGGTGTTGAGCGCCGCCCCGACCCCTCCGGTGGCGACCACGATGGCCAGCCCGGCGGCCACCAGCACCACCGGGATGGCCCCGGCGACGAGCTTGACCTTGCGGGAGCCGCGCCGGCGTCGGCGTGCGGTCCGCGTCGAGTCGGTGGGACGGCGCGAGGGGGCGCCCTGAGTGCGAGACATTCGGGGTGTTGCTCCTGCTGCGGGTGGGACGCGCGGGGCTACCTCACCGGCGCCCCAGACCACGAGCACCGGGCAGGGGAGGTCCCCCCAACGCCTGTGCGGGGGAGAGTAGCCCGTTCCGGGCATACCGGACAGTCATCTGTAGATCTCTTTCCGGGCACAGAGCA
>NZ_DASVZH010000210.1:0-37469 GCF_036391795.1 Oryzihumus sp. | reverse complement strand
GGCCAGGGCAGCGCGCGGCAGCAGCCCGGCCGACCGGACCTGCCGGCGCCGGGCCGGACCCGGGCCCTGCCCGGTCCCACCAGCCACCCCACCACCGCACCGGCGGCCGCCGGCGCGCTCGACCTGAGAATGTGAGGCACCCCAGATGACCGACGCCATCGGCGCGACCGGTGCGTATGCCGCCGCGGCTGCCGCCGGGAGCACCTCGAGCTCGGGCACGTCCGCGACCGGCTTCAACGCCATGGGCAGCGACGCGTTCCTCAAGCTGCTCGTGGCCCAGCTGAAGTACCAGGACCCCAGCCACCCGGCGGACGGCACCCAGATGCTGGGTCAGTCCGCGCAGTTCCAGATGGTCGAGAAGCTCCAGCAGATGGCCGACCAGAACACCCAGCTGCTCGCCGAGCAGCAGACGCTCGCCTCGGTCGGCCTCGTCGGCCGGACGGTGGCGTACGCGGACGGCGGTCACGCCGCCAGCGGGGTCGTCACCTCCGTCCGCTTCAGCAGTGGTGGGCCGGTGCTCACCATCGGCTCCACCGAGGTGCCGCTCACCGCGGTCACCGAGGTCCGCTCGTCCTGACCAGCCCGCCCACCACCCACTGACCTCCCGCTTTCCACCCGCCGACAGGGACGTTTCCCGGGGTATGAGACCCCTCGAAACCCGAGGAACGTCCCTCTCGGCGCCAGAAGACAAGGACACCGACCATGCTTCGTTCGCTCTTCTCGGCCGTCTCCGGCCTGCGCGGCCACCAGACCATGATGGACGTCATCGGCAACAACATCGCCAACATCAACACCGCCGGCTACAAGAGCAGCCAGGTGGTCTTCGAGGACACGCTGAGCCAGGCCCTCAAGGCCGCCGGCTCCCCCCAGGGCACCAGCGGCGGCACCAACCCGGCCCAGGTCGGCCTCGGCGTGCGCGTCGGCGGCATCACGACCAACTTCTCCCAGGGCGCCACCCAGATGACCGGCCGCTCGACCGACATCACGCTGCAGGGCGACGGCTTCTTCGTCGTCAAGCAGGACGGCCAGACGCTGTACTCCCGCGCTGGCGCCTTCTCCTTCGACGCGCTCGGTAACCTGGTCAACCCCGACGGCGCGATCGTCCAGGGCTGGCCGGCCGACTCGCAGGGCACCATCAACACCAACGCCGCGACGACCGGCCTGAAGCTGCCGATCGGCCAGATCAAGAACCCGCAGGAGACCCAGCAGATGCACGTCGGCGGCAACCTGCCCTCCGACGCCGCGGTCGGGGACAAGCTGGTCAGCTCGATGGACATCTTCGACAGCCAGGGCAAGGCGATCTCCGCGACGTTCACCTACACCAAGACCGCCACCAACTCCTGGTCCCTCGACGTCTCCGTGCCGAACGCCACCACCGGTGCGGCCACGAGCGTCGCCACCCAGGCCCTGACGTGGGACCCGGCCACCAGCACCTTCACCCCTGGCCAGGGCACCCCGGTGGCGGTGGCCAAGGCCGGCCTCAACACGGCGGGCTACACTTTCACGCAGGACGTCTCGCTCGGTCTGGGCACCACCTCCAACCCGCTGACCCAGTTCGCCTCTGCCAACACGGTCTCCGCCCTCGACCAGGACGGCTCGGCCCTCGGCAGCCTGCAGACCTTCACCCTCTCGCCCGACGGGACCCTGCTGGGCATCTTCAGCAACGGGCAGAAGCAGGCCCTGGGCCGCGTCGCCGTCGCCAACTTCAACAACCCGCCCGGCCTGGAGAAGGTCGGCGGGTCGCTCTACCGCGACACCTCCAACTCCGGCACCCCCGCCGTGGGCACCGCCGGCTCCGGTGGCCGCGGCACCCTGGCCAGCGGCGCCCTGGAGATGAGCAACGTCGACCTCGCGCAGGAGTTCACCAACCTCGTCGTCGCCCAGCGTGGCTTCCAGGCCAACTCCCGCGTGGTCACCGCCTCCGACGAGATCCTGCAGGACCTGGTCAACATGAAGCACTGACGCCCGGGGCCATCCCCGAGTGCTGTCCGGACGCCGAGGTCGTGCCCACGACCTCGGCGTCCGGCGTGTCGTCGGTCAGAGCCGGTCGAGGGCGTGCAGGCGCCCCTCGAGCGCCTCCAGCTCGACCTCGTCGGCGCCGGCCGCGGCGGCACGGGCCCACGCCCGTTCAGCGGTGCGGCGGGCGCGTTCCTGCCGCCGGCGCCACGGGCCCCAGGAGCACAGGTCGCATGAACACAGCCGGACCCGGTTCCAGTCGAGGAAGACGCGGCAGCGGTGGGTGCGCGGGCTCAGGTCGGCGGGGTCGAACGGGGCGGTGGGCAGGTCGCAGGGACCGGCGACGTGGTGGTGCTCCTGACGGACGAGGTCGGGGTGGTCGTTCATCCAGACCCACGCGGGGCGATGGGCATCGGTGCGGGACACGGGGCCTCCAGGGCTGGGCCCGGCTCCGGGTGCCTGCGCCGCCGTCGCACGCGGGCGGCCTAAGGAGTGCGGGCCCGGTGCCGATAGGCACCTGTGCGGGACCACGGACGGTCCCGCGTGTCACTGCCCACGGATGGACGACGCCATGATCATGGTCACCCGACGCAACGGGAGCGCCTTCGCCCTCAACCCCGACCTCATCGAGCGGGTTGAGGCGACCCCGGACACCGTGATCACGCTCGTCGGCGGCACGAAGTACGTCGTGGCCGAGAGCGTGGGCGAGATCATCGAGCAGGTGCGCGAGTTCCGCGCCGCCATCCTGGCCTCCGCGGGCCGGGCCACTCCGGAGCAGGGGCGACCGGGCCACCTCCGCCCGGTCACGGACCTGGAGCGCTGAGGTGGAGCTCGGCACGGTCGGTGGCATCGTCGCGATCTTCGTCGCGGTCATCGGCTCGATGGTCATGGAGGGCGGCAACCCCGGCTCCCTGATCATGATCCCGGCCATGCTGCTCGTCTTCCTCGGCACCTTCGGCGCCGCGATGGCGGGCAACACCCTCAAGGACCTCTCCGTCGTCGTGGCCCAGACCCGGAAGGCGTTCACCGCCAAGGTCCCCGACGGCCAGGACGTCGTCGACACCATCGTCGGCATGGCCGACCGCGCGCGGCGGGAAGGCCTGCTGGCGCTGGAGGACATGGCCCGCGACGTCGAGGACCCGCTGCTCAAGCGCGGCATCGAGATGACCGTCGACGGGACCGACGGCGACGAGATCGCCGACATCCTCGAGGCCGAGGTGGCCAGCAAGCGCGCAGCCGACAAGGTCGGCGTGAAGTTCTTCGCCGACATGGGTGGCTACGCGCCGACCCTGGGCATCATCGGCACCGTCATGGGCCTGGTGCACGTCCTGGAGAACCTCTCGGACCCCTCCAAACTCGGCCACCTCATCGCCGGGGCGTTCGTGGCCACCCTGTGGGGCGTGCTCACCGCCAACGCGCTGTGGCTGCCGCTGTCCAACAAGCTCAAGCGGCTCAGCGAGCTCGAGGCCGCGCACATGGAGATGCTCATCGAGGGCGTCCTCGCCGTGCAGTCCGGCACGAACCCCCGCCTGGTCGAGAAGAAGCTCCGTTCGATCCTGCCCGTCGTGCCGCCCAAGGGTGACAAGGCGGTCAAGGGCGTGGCACCCGTGAAGGAGGCGGCCTGATGGCTCGCCGCCGCACACGCCACGGCGCCCACGAGGAGGCGCACGAGAACCACGAGCGGTGGCTGCTGACCTACGCCGACATGATCACCCTGCTCATGGTGCTGTTCATCGTGCTCTTCGCGATCGGCGAGACCAACCAGGGCAAGTTCAACAAGCTGCACGACGGCCTGGCCGCCTCGTTCGGCACCCCGACGGTCGTCGACGGAGGGCAGGGCATCCTTCAGGGCAGCCAGAAGCAGGCTCCGGTCCCCGACGAGTCCCGCGAGGCCGAGGTCGCGCTGGCCCGGCAGCGGCAGCAGCAGCTGAGCGCGGCCCGGGAGCAGCAGCAGATGGACCGTATCCGCGCGCTGATCACCGCTGCCCTCGCGAAGAAGGGCCTCGCCGACGCGGTGCAGTTCAGCAGCGACGAGCGCGGCCTGACGGTCAACGTTGTCACCGACAGGGTGCTCTTCGACCTCGGCCAGGCCGACCTGCGCGCCGAAGGCCGCGACGTGCTCGACGCCATCGCGCCGGCGCTCAAGGGGCTGCCCAACCACGTGACCGTCGAGGGGCACACCGACAACGCGCCGATCAGCAGCGCGCGGTTCGCCTCCAACTGGGAGCTGTCCACCGAGCGCGCGACCACGGTCCTGCGCTACCTGCTCGGCCACGGCCTGGCGCCCAGCCGCTCCTCGGCAGCCGGCTACGCCGACCAGCGCCCCCTCGTCGCCAACGACACCACCGGGCACCGCGCCCGCAACCGCCGCGTGGCGATCGTGGTGATGTCCATGACCTCCCAGACCCCGGGGCAGGACCCGTTCCCGTCGGTCGCCACCCCCGTCCCCGGAGCCTGACGTGCCCCAGTCCACCGCCGCCCTGCACGAGAACCACGGCGCCGCCGCGGCCACCGAGGCGCCGGCCCCGAAGAAGTCACGCAAGCGGGTCGTCCTTGCCGTCGTGGCCGTGGTGCTGCTCGCCGCCGGCGCCGTCGTCGCCATGAAGCTGCCCGCCGCTCCCGCGGCCAAGGTGCCCGACCCGGCCACGGTGCCCGGCACCATCGAGAAGATCGACTCGATGACGGTCAACCTCGCCGACGGGCGCTACCTCAAGGTCGGGGTGGCCCTCCAGCTGAGCAAGAAGGCCTCGCCGTCGACGGTGACGGACGGCTCCTCCCCGGTGGTGACGTTCGACCCGGCCCGGGCCCAGGACGCGGTCATCACGGTCTTCGGCCGCCGCACGTACGGGCAGCTGCTCGCCGCCGGGGGGCGCGAGAACGCCCAGGCGGCGCTGCTCAAGGAGGTCAACAAGCGCTACAGCGGTGGGGTGCTGGGGGTGTACTTCACGGAGTTCCTCATGCAGTGACCCTGCTCCGCGGAGGGTCGCGTTGACAGACCTCCACCGACTTCCTCAGGTTGTGCCCGTTTCGGCCGATCTGTGACTTTGTGATGCCCTCGTCGGACGCCTACGACTTCCGCCGCCCCAACCGGTTCAGCCGTGAGCACGTGCGGGCGCTGCAGATCGTCAACGAGACGTTCGCGCGCCAGCTCGCCACGGTGCTCTCGACGACCCTGCGGGTGGTCTCCCAGGCCAGCGTCACCTCCGTGGGCCAGACGACGTACGACGAGTACGTCGCCTCCGTGCCCAACCCCTCCCTGCTCGCGGTGCTCTCCTTCGACGAGCTGCCGGGACAGGGGGTCTTCCAGCTGCCGATGGACATCGTCATGGGTGTCGTCGACCGGCTCCTCGGCGGTCCCGGCGGCGGCAACCAGCCCTCCCGGGCCCTGTCCGACATCGAGACCGGCCTGGTCCGCCGGCTCGTCCAGCGCATCGTCCTGGAGCTGACCTACTCCTTCGAGTCCCTCGACCTCGTGGTCCACCCCAAGGTGGTCAACCTCGAGTCCGACGCGCAGTTCATGCAGCTGGCCCCGCCCGCGGAGCCAGTCATCCTCTCCCGCTTCGACATCCGCATCGGTGACCAGCAGGCGGTCGCCACGCTGTGCCTGCCGTTCGCCACGCTCCAGCCCGCGCTGGACAAGGTCGGCGCGCGGACGAGCACGCCACGCACCGGTGCGGACAGCCTCGCGGCCCGGCAGGTCGAGCAACGGCTGTATGCCGTGCCGGTCGAGGTCACTGTCGCGTTCCGCGAGGTCAGCCTGACCTCCTCGGAGGTCCTCGCGCTGGCCGTGGGCGACGTCCTGCCGCTGCGTCATCCCGTCGCGGAGCCGCTCGGCGTCTCGGCCGACGGCATCCGGGTCGCGGCCGCGGTGCCGGGCAGCCAGGGCCAGCGCCTGGCCTGCCAGGTCGTGCCCGGCTGACCCTCGGGCACACCCGCCCCACACCCGTCCCACTCCCTCCATCCCCGCCCCTCCCCAAGGACCACCGTGACTGCCATCGCCTCCCCCCTGGACACCACCGCGCTGCAGACCGCCGCCCAGAGCATCGCCGCCCGCATCCCCGCCGCCGGCGCGCTCGAGGCCCGGGTGCTCAACGCCCTCGAGCGGGGCACCTTCACCCAGGGCGCCGGCGCCGTAGCCCTCGCGGTCCGAGTCTCCGGCCCGGTCCAGGGGGACGTCGCGCTCATCGTCGGCCCCGAGGCCGCGGCCGCGCTGGCCGGTGGCCCCGCAGGGGCGACGGGCACCCTGGCCACGTGGGAGTCCGCCCTCGAGGACGTCGTGTCGGCGCTCGGGGCCCGCGTCGGCGCGCTGCAGGCGGAGGCCTTCCGCGAGGTCGATGCCGCCACCGTGGTGCGCGTGGGCGTCGGTGAGCTGCAGCAGGTGGCCGGCCTGTTCGACGGCACCACCCTGGTCGCGGCGATCGTCGTCACCGCGGACGCGGGGGCCACGCAGGCGCCGGCCGCGCCGGTCCAGGCCGCCACCTTCCAGCCCCTCGCGGGCGCCAGCGCCCCGGTCGTCGACCCGCGCCGCCTGCAGCTGCTGCGCGACGTCGTCATGGGCGTCAGCGTGGAGCTCGGACGGACCCGGATGACGGTGCGCGAGCTGCTGTCCCTGACTCCCGGGGCAATCGTCGAGCTCGACCGCGCGGCGGGCAGCCCGGTGGACCTGCTGGTCAACGGCACCCTGATGGCCCGCGGCGAGGTGGTGGTGGTCGACGAGGAGTTCGCCGTCCGGGTCACCGAGATCCTCGCCCCCGACCTCGACGGCCGGTTTGGGGCATGAGCGACGGCTCGGCCGCGGCCACGCTCGTGCGGCTGGCCTTCTCCCTGGCGCTGGTGCTCGGCCTGATGGTCCTGGCGGCGCGGCTGCTGCGCCGGCGCCAGCTCGGGCTCGGCGGCGCGCGCCCGCGCCCCCAGCTGCCGCTGCAGGTCCTGGCCCGCCACGGCCTGAGCCGCACCGCCTCGGTCTCGGTGGTCCAGGTGGGCGAGCACGTGCTCGTCCTGGGGGTCACCGAGAGCTCGGTGGAGGTCCTGCGCGAGCTGGACCCCGGGGAGCTGTCGTATGCCGCGCCGGAGCCGGCCCTGCCCGGGCTCACCTCGGGGCTCACGTCCGGGCTCACCTCTGGGCTCACCACGACGCTCCAGTCGGGCCTGGCCTCGGGCCTGGCCGCCGGGTTGCGTCAGCGTCGACCCGTCGGCGCCGACAGCGATGACGGCGTCGCGGGCGAGCGCCCCCGCAGCCAGTGGTCCGCGCCGGGCCTGGACTTCGGCGTGATGCTGGAGTCGCTGCGCGAGAAGACGACCCGTCGTGGCTGAGCCGCAGTCCCCGGCACGCACCGCGCGGCAGGACCCCACCCGGACGCGCGGGGCCAAGCCCCTGGTCGTGCTCCTGTTCCTCCTGGCCGCGCTGTTCGTGCCGGTCTCGACGGCCGCGACCGCGCACGCCGCACCCCGGGCCGTCGCCGCCCATCCCGCCGTGACGGCCCTCGGTGCGCTGCCGGCGACGCCCACCCCCAGCCCGGGCAAGGGCAGCGGCAACGTCTCGGTCAAGGTCGACCCGGTCGGCGGCAAGCCCAGCCAGACGGTGAGCATCATTCTGCTGCTCACCGTGCTCTCGGTGGCCCCGGCCCTGCTGGTGCTGACGACCTCGTTCACCAAGGTCATCGTGGTCCTGTCGCTGACCCGGAATGCGCTGGGTACCCCGACCATCCCGCCGAACCAGGTGCTCGCCGGGCTTGCGCTGTTCCTCAGCCTGTTCATCATGGCGCCGGTGCTGGGCCAGATGAACGCGAAGGGCGTCCAGCCCTACCTGGCCGGGAGGATCACCCAGCAGCAGGCCTACGAGCGCGCCTCCGCCCCGCTGCACGACTTCATGATCCGGCAGACCCGCAAGGACGAGCTGGCGACGATGGTAAAGCTGAGCAAGGAACAGGCCCCCGCGAAGCCGGCGGACGTGCCGATGACCACGCTCATCCCGGCGTTCGTCCTCTCGGAGCTGAAGTCGGCGTTCATCATCGGCTTCGTCATCTTCATCCCGTTCCTGGTGATCGACCTCGTCGTGAGCTCGTCCCTGATGTCGATGGGGATGATGATGCTGCCGCCGGTGCTGATCTCGTTGCCGTTCAAGCTGTTGCTGTTCGTCATGGTCGACGGCTGGGACATGGTCGCCAAGTCGCTCGTCACGAGCTACCACTGACGGTGAGGAGGGACCGGTCATGACCGACAGCGCCGTGGTGCACCTGGCCGTGGAGGCGATGATCATCGCGATGAAGCTCGCCGCGCCGATCCTCATCGTCAGCCTCGCCATCGGCTTCGGCATCTCGCTGATGCAGTCGGTGACCCAGATCCAGGAGGTCACGCTCAGCTTCGTGCCCAAGCTGCTCGGCGTGGCCCTCGTCATCCTGGTCACCGGCCACTGGATGCTCGGCGAGGTCGTCGACTTCACGCGCCAGCTCTTCGACACGCTGCCGCAGCTGCTGAGCGGCTGATGGACTTCGCCGTCCCCACGGCCACCCTGCTCGCGGTCCTGCTCGCCACCGTCCGCGCCAGCGCGTGGCTCGCCGTGGCCCCGCCGTTCAACACACGCGCCATCCCGACGACGGTCAAGGTGGCCCTGGCGTTCGCCCTGGCCCTGCCGGTCGGCCCGCGGCTGTCCGGGCAGGCGCCGCCGCTGGAGCTGTTCCCGCTGATCGGGGCCGTCCTGTTCCAGGTGGCGGTCGGCCTCACCCTGGGCTTCCTGGCCCAGCTGCTCTTCTCCGCGGTGCAGGCCGCCGGCGAGCTCATCGACCTCGCCAGCGGCTTCACCGTGGCCAGCCTCTACGACCCGCTGTCCAACGTCACCAGCAGCATGTTCGGCCGGGTGCAGCAGCTGCTCGCCGTCACCCTGCTCTTCGCCACGGGCGGCCACCTGCTGCTGATCCGGGGCTTCCTGACCTCCTTCGAGGTGCTGCCGCTGCGGGTCGTCAGCATCGGCGCGCTGGCGGGCACGGTCACGAACAACGTGGGCCGCTTCTTCGTCGCCGCCCTCGAGATCGCCGCGCCCGTCGTGGTGGTGCTCTTCCTCGCCGAGCTCGCCCTCGGACTCGTCAGCCGCGCCGTGCCCTCCCTGAACGTGCTGGCGATGAGCTTCCCGCTGAAGATCCTGCTCACCCTCTCGGTGGCCGGGGTCGCGATCGGGCTGCTGCCCGGCGCCGTCAGCGCCCTGCTGGACCGGATCACCACCGACGTGGCCGCCGCTCTGAGGATCCTGGGCGCGGCATGAGCGACAAGTCTCAGAAGACCGAGAAGCCCACCCCGCAACGCCGCCGGGAGGCAGTGAAGGAGGGGCGGATCGCCCGCTCAGCCGACGTCTCGGCGTGGCTCACCGTGCTCGCGGTGAGCTTCCTCGCCCCGGTGACCGTCCGGCATACCCGCGAGCTGTTCACCACGCTCATGGGGCAGGTGCAGGAGGTCATCGCCGACCCCCAGCCGCAGCGGGCCACCGAGCTGATGAGCGGGGCGGTGACCGGCATGCTCGGGGCGCTCGCGCCGCTGCTGTTCGGCACCGTCGTCGTCGCGCTCGTGGGCAACATCGCCCAGGGCGGGTTGCGGGTGTCGGGCAAGCGGTTCAAGCCCAAGTGGGAGCACCTCAACGTCGCCAAGGGCGTCAAGCGCATGGTCGGCGCCCAGGCGGCCTGGACGCTGGCCAAGACGCTGCTGAAGTTCGGCCTGCTCGGGGTGGTCGCGTGGATGCTCCTGAAGGGCGTCGTCGCGCAGTTCACCGGCACGGCCTGGTCGCTGTCCTCGGCGATGCTCGGGGCGGTCGACGCGGCCCAGCACCTGCTGCGGGTGGTCGCCGTCGTCGGCCTGGTCATCGCGGCCGCCGACTACCTCATCGAGCGCCGCCGGGTCGAGAAGTCGATGATGATGAGCCGCGAGGAGATCAAGCGCGAGGCCCGCCAGTCCGAGGGCGACCCGCACCAGAAGGGCGCCCGGCTCAGCCGGCAGCGCGAGCTCAGCCGCAACCGGATGATCACCAACGTCCGCGACGCCGACGTGGTGATGGTCAACCCCACGCACGTGGCCGTGGCGCTGAAGTACGAGAGCGGCAGCGGCGCCCCGAGGGTGGTCGCCAAGGGGGCCGGCGCGGTGGCCGCACGGATCCGGGAGGAGGCCGCCACGCACCGGCTGCCGATGGTCGAGGACGTGCCGCTCGCGCGGGCCCTGTATGCCGCGTGCGAGGTGGGGGAGGAGATCCCCGTCGCGCTCTACGACGCGGTGGCCCGGGTGCTGGCGTTCGTCATGTCCCTGCGCCTGCGCGGCACCGCCGTGGGCGTGCACCGCAGCCCCGTGCCCCGCGGCCTGGTGCCCACGCCCTGATCCTCAGGTCGGGGCCGGCCGTGCCGATAGGGCCACGCCAGGACGGCACCCGGAGCAGCCACGGATGGTTGACCCCGATCCCGTGAGGTCCCGTGAAGTCCAGCCGCGTCGGTCAGATCGGCATCCCCGCAGCGATCATCTCCATCGTCGTCATGATGGTGGTCCCGCTGCCCACGATGCTGCTCGACCTGCTCCTCGCCGTGAACATCACCGGCGCCGTCCTGATCCTGCTCGTGAGCCTCTACGTGACCAGGCCGCTGGACTTCGCGGTGTTCCCGTCGCTGCTGCTGATCATGACGATGTTCCGGCTGGCGCTGAACGTCAGCGCCACCCGTCTGGTGCTGCTCAACGGCTTCGCCGGCAAGGTGATCGAGTCCTTCGGCCACTTCGTGGTGGGTGGCTCGATCGTCGTCGGCCTGGTCATCTTCGTCATCCTCATCGTCATCCAGTTCGTCGTCATCACCAACGGTGCGGGCCGCGTGGCGGAGGTCGCGGCGCGGTTCACCCTCGACGCGATGCCCGGCAAGCAGATGGCGATCGACGCCGACCTCAACTCCGGCCTGATCGACGAGGACGAGGCGCGGCGGCGTCGCGCGGAGGTCTCCCAGGAGGCCGACTTCTACGGCGCGATGGACGGTGCGTCCAAGTTCGTCAAGGGCGACGCGATCGCGGCCATCGTGATCACCGTGGTCAACCTGCTCGGCGGCTTCATCGTCGGCGTCGTGCAGCGGCACCAGTCGATGAGCGAGGCCATCTCGACCTACAGCCTGCTCTCCGTCGGTGACGGTCTGGTCTCGCAGATCCCCGCGCTGCTCATCTCGATCTCGACCGGCCTCATCGTCACCCGGGCGACCACCGAGCGGGACATGGGCAGCGACCTGCTGCACCAGTTCGGCCAGCAGCGCCGGGCCCTGCAGGTCGCCGGCTCGGCGATCCTGTTCCTGGCGCTCATCCCCGGCCTGCCCAAGCTGCCGTTCATGCTGGTCGGCGGCTCGGTCCTGCTGGTGGCCCAGCGCCTGCCCAAGCAGTCCACCGGTGAGCCCACGCCGGCCGAGACCGAGGCGGCGGCCGCCGCTGCGTCCGGCCCCTCGCCGGACAGCCCGGAGGCCATCGCCCACGACATGCGGGTCGAGCCGCTGGAGCTCGAGCTCGCCTACGACCTGATCGACCTGGTCGACTCCTCCGTCGGCGGCGACCTGCTCGACCGGGTCAAGGCGCTGCGGCGCAAGCTGGCCCTCGAGCTCGGCATCGTCATCCCGCTGGTGCGCACGCGGGACAACCTCGACCTGCCGCCGCGCACCTACGCGATCAGGCTGCACGGCGTCGAGGTCGCCCGCGGCGAGGCCCCGGCGGGGATGATCCTGGCCATCGGCGACGACCTGACTGCCCTGCCCGGCACGGTCACCCAGGAGCCGGTCTTCGGCCTGGACGCCAAGTGGGTGCCGGCCGAGCTGCGCCGCCACCCCGGCCTGGCCAGCGCCACCGTCGTCGACCGCTCCTCGGTCGTGACGACGCACCTGGCCGAGATCGTGCGCACCCACGCCCACCAGCTGCTCGGCCGCGAGGACGTCAAGGCGCTGGTCGACATGGTCAAGGCCACGCACCCGGTCGTCGTCGAGGAGCTCACCCCGACCCCGCTGACGCTGGGGGAGGTGCAGCGTGCCCTGCAGGCGCTGCTCGCCGAGCGGATCTGCATCCGCGACCTGGTCCGCATCTTCGAGGCCCTGTCCGCGCGCGGCCGGGTCAGCACCGACCCCGACGGCCTGGCCGAGGCGGCGCGCACCGCGCTGGGCCCGGCGATCGCCGCCGCGCACGCCGTCGACGGCAAACTGCCGGTCATCACCCTCGACCCGCTGCTGGAGCAGAACCTGCTGGAGTCGCTGCGCTCGGGGGAGAACGGCGGCTTCCTCATGCTCGACCCCCTGTATGCCGAGCGGCTGGTCCTCGAGGCGGCCCGCCTCGCCGAGGCGGCCGAGCAGCGCGGCGACGCACCGGTCCTGGTCTGCGCCGCGCCGCTGCGCCTGCCGGTCCGCCGCCTGCTGGAGGCGGCCGCGCCGCGGCTGCCGGTCCTGGCCTACCCCGAGCTGGGCGGGTCGCTCACCCTGACCACGGTCGGCGTGGTCGAGGTCGCCCATGCGCCGGCAGCTTGAGGGGCCGCACCTGCCCACGCTGGTGGAGCGGGTGCGTGCCGAGTACGGCGACAGCGCGAGGATCGTCTCCGCCGAGCGGGTCCGCCGCGGCGGGGTCGGCGGGTTCTTCGCCCGGGAGCGGTTCCACCTCGTGGTCGAGGTGACGCCCCGCCCCGGTCAGGTGGAGGTCCGCTCGGGGGTCGCCCCCGACGGCACGGTCTCCGGTCCGGTGCTCGCCCCGCCCGCACCGGCCACCTCGCTGCTGGAGCTGGCCGACCGGGTCAGCGCCCAGGAGGACGCCCTTCGGGCCGGTGCGGCGCCGTCGCCGGAGGTGTCCACCGAGAGCCAGGCCTTCGCCGACGTCCTGGCCCGGCTGCAGGACACCGTGGCGGAGGCGTCGGTCCCCGTCCCGCGGGCCGCGCCACGGGTCCTCCCCGGCCGGACCGGCCGGGCCGAGGCGCTGGGCATCCCGCCGACCGTGCTGGTCGGGGCCCATGACCCGGTCGTGCGCTACCGGCGGCTCGCGGCCTGGCTGGAGACCTTCCCTGCGCCGCCGCTTCCGGCCCACGCGCCCGGCCAGGTGCTGGCCCTCGCCGGCGAGCTGCCGGCCGCCCTGCGCGTGGCCGGCGTCCTGGCCCGGGAGATCGGGGCAGCCCCGTGGGACGTCTTCGTCGTCACGCCCTCGCCGTCGTCGGTGCAGGGCGTCCCCCTCGCCCGGGTCTTCGGTGACCCGGCGGCCGTGGCCGCGCAGCGCCGCGGCTGGGGGCAGGGGCGTCCGAGCAAGGTGGTCGTCGTCGACGCCCCGATGCTGCCGGACCTGCGCGGCTGGGCGCCCGGCGTGCTCGCCGCGCTGGCGCCGACCCTGACCTGGGGCGTGGTGCACGCCTCGAGCAAGCCCGGGGATGTCGCCCGCTGGGCCGCGCGCCTCGGCCAGGTCGACGCCCTGGCCCTGGAGCACGTCGCGGCCACGGCCGACCCCGCCTCGGTGCTCACCCAGTGCCCGGTCCCGGTCGGGCTGCTCGACGGTCGCCGCGCCACGGTCGAGGTGTGGGCCGACCTGCTCACCGCACGGTTGGAGGCAGAACGATGAGCCGCAAGGGCAAGGCCGCCGACGCCGGCCCGGGGGCGGGTGCGCGCAAGGTCGGCGCCGCACCGCCGCGGGAGGCCGTGACGATCGCGCTGCTGCTGGTCCTGCCGGCCGAGCTGCTGCTGGTCGACGGCAACCTGTCGGTGCCGCAGCTGGTGGCCCGCGTGGCCGGGGCGCTGGCCCTGACCTGGCTGGCCGCGTCGGTCATCGGCAGCACGGTCCGCTCGGCCCGGCGATCCCTGGCCCGGGACCGGGCCGAGGCCGCCGCGGAGGAGGCACGCGCCCGGAGGGAGGAGCGCGAGGCGCGCAAGGCCGCCAGGGCGGCCGCGGCTGAGGCGGAGGAGCCGGGCGCCGAACCGACCGGTGCGGAGCTGGGCGGTGCGGAGGTGGGCGGCGCGGCATACGGCCGGGTCGGGGAATGAGTTGACCTCCCGCCGCGTTCGGTAGATAGTTGAATCAGAAACTATCTGAGGAGCGTCTCGTGCCTGCTGTGTCTGTGTCCGACCTGACCGTCCTGCCCCGCGTGCCGGCGCTGTCCCCGGTCGCGACCCAGCGCCCCGTGGTGTCCATCACCAGCGCGCCGTCGTCGTTCGAGGGCGAGGGCTTCCCGGTCAAGCGCGCCTTCGCCGGCGTCGACCTGCGCCTCCTCGACCCGTTCATCCACATGGACGAGATGGGTGAGGTCGACTACGCACCGGGCGAGCCCAAGGGCACCCCGTGGCACCCGCACCGGGGGTTCGAGACGGTGACCTACATCATCGACGGGATCTTCGACCACCAGGACTCCTTCGGTGGCGGCGGCACCATCACCAACGGCGACACCCAGTGGATGACCGCCGGCTCGGGGATCCTGCACATCGAGGCCCCGCCGGAGCACCTCGTCGTCAGCGGTGGACTGTTCCACGGGTTCCAGCTGTGGGTGAACCTGCCGAAGTCCGACAAGCTGCAGGCGCCGCGCTACCAGGACCTGCGCTCCGGCGAGGTCGCGCTGGTCAGCTCGGCCGACGGCGGTGCGCTGCTGCGCGTCATCGCCGGTGACGTCGCGGGCATCGCCGGCCCGGGCTCCACGCACACCCCGATGACGATGATCCACACCACGATCCACCCCGGCGCCGAGCTCGAGCTGCCGTGGCGCGAGGACTTCAACGCCCTCGTCTACGTCATGGGCGGCAACGGCTTCGTCGGGCCGGGCCAGTCGCCGATCGGCACCGGCCAGCTGGCCGTCATGGGCAAGGGCTCGGGGCTGCGGCTCTCGGCCGCGCAGACCCAGGAGGCTCGCTATGCCGGTGGCGTCGAGGCGCTGATCCTCGGCGGTGCGCCGATCCGCGAGCCCATCGCCTGGGCCGGTCCGTTCGTCATGAACACCCGCGCCGAGCTGGTGCAGGCGTTCGAGGACCACAACGCCGGCCGCCTCGGCCAGCCCGTCCCGCACGGCGACGTGGGCGGCACCGCCTGACCCAGCCACCCGACATACCTCGGTCGCCCTTCTCGTCCGAACGCACCAAATCCGTCGTTTCTGCCCCGTCCGGGCTGCGAAACGACGGATTTGCTGCGTTCGGTGGGGCTTTCGGTATCCCCGGCTGCTCGCCTCAGTCGGCGAGGCTCGCCTCCCAGCGCTGCTCGATCCGGCCGAAGCGCCACACCGCCAGGGCCAGCGCCCACGTCGCGACGAACAGCCCGACGATCCAGAAGCCGACGTCGTTGAGGTTGATCGCGGCAACGGCTGCCAGCGGGCCCGTGGTGATGCCGAGCTTCTCGGCGAGTAGGCCGACCAGCTCGATGACGCCGATGACCAGCGCGACCGCGACGGACAGCGCCGTGACGGTGATGTTGTAGTAGATCTTGCGCACCGGCCTGGAGAACGCCCAGCCGTAGGCGAAGTTCATGAACGAGCCGTCGATGGTGTCCAGCAGCGACATGCCCGCGGCGAAGAGCACCGGCAGGGTGAGGATCGCCCACCACGGCAGGCTGGCCGCCGCGGCACCGCCGGCGACGACGAGCAGCCCGACCTCGGTGACGGTGTCGAAGCCGAGGCCGAACAGGAACCCGGTGGGGTACATGTGCCACGGCTTGCTCACGGCGCGGGTGACGCGGCCCAGGATGCGGTTGAGGAAGCCGCGGTTGTTGAGGTGCTGCTCGAGCGCCGCCTCGTCGAAGTGGCCCTGCCGCATCCGGCGGAACACCTTGAGGATGCCCACGAGCGCCGCGAGGTTGACCAGGCCGATCGCGATGAGGAAGACGCCGGAGACCGACGTGCCCCAGACGCCGGTCGCCTGCTGCAGCGAGGACTGGTCGTTGCTCAGCTGGCCGGCCAGTGCCCGGATCCCGAAGGCGAGCAGCGCCACCATGACGAAGACCACCGAGCTGTGCCCGAGGCTGAACCAGAAGCCCACGCTCATCGGGCGCCTGCCCTCGGCCATGAGCTTGCGGGTGGTGTTGTCGATGGCCGCGATGTGGTCGGCGTCGAACGCGTGCCGCATGCCCAGGGTGTAGGCGGTCACGCCCAGGCCGATCCCGAACAGCTGGCCGCCCACGTGGTAGTGCGCCGGGCCGACCAGCCCGATCAGCACGCCCCAGCCGACCAGGTGCAGCGCCGCGATGAACGCCGCCATGCCCCACAGGCTGCGCCGCTCCGCCGGGCCCAGGCCCCACCGGCCGCGCGGTGCGGCGTCGCCGGTCTGAGGCGGGGGCGCGGCGGTGACGGTCATGGGTCCGAGACTAAGGAGCCGCCCGGCGTTGTTGCAACTCCCTCGCAATAAGCGCCGTCTCCGTGGCCTGCGCTCATGGCCCGACATCCCCAGGGGAGGATTTGCGATACGCAACGTAGCGAATCTATTCTGGACGCGTCCCCACGGTGCCGCGCCGCACCCCTGCGCCGGCGCCACCGACTCCCCACCAGGAGACGACATGACCACCCGCGTTCTTCGCCGCCAGCAGCCCCGCACCTACCCGTACGACGCGGAGCACCGCCCGGAGTCGTACGCCGAGGTCCAGCGCGACGTCGGCTCGAGCCTCCTCCTGGGTGCGTTCGTGCTCATCGCCCTGATGACGCTGATCGTCCTCGGCCTCGTCTGAGTGCCGTGCCGGTGCGGCGCGCAGCCCCACGCCGCACCGGCACGTGACCGCACTCACGACCAGAATGTGAGCCGGAAGTCTGCCCAGTGGACACCCGCAGGCCCTAGGTTCGCCTCATGTTGGTGGCCGTTCCTGCAGAGACCCGGCGCGGAGAGCGCCGGGTCGCCCTCACTCCTGACGCCGTTGCCACGCTGACCGCGCAGGGGCTTTCCGTCCGCGTCGAGTCCGGGGCCGGTGCCGCCGCCCTTGCCTCCGACGAGGCCTACCGCGCTGCCGGTGCCGAGGTGGTCGACGGTGACGTCCTCGCCGAGGCAGACCTCGTGGCGCACGTCCGTCCCCTGCTGCCCGAACAGGTCGCCCGGCTCAGGCGGGGGAGCACCACGGTCGGGTTCGTCACCGGCGCGGGAGAGCTGCCCGGCATACAGGCGTTGCGCGACAACGGGATCAGCGCGCTGGCCATGGAGCTCGTGCCGCGCATCTCGCGCGCACAGTCCATGGACGCGCTCACCTCGCAGGCGCTGGTCGCCGGCTACCGCTGCGCGCTCGAGGCGGCCATGCGGCTGCCCCGGTTCTTCCCCCTCTTCATGACCGCCGCGGGCACCGTCCCGCCGGCCAAGGTGCTCGTCCTCGGCGCCGGCGTCGCCGGGCTGCAGGCCATCGCCACGGCCCGCCGGCTCGGCGCCGTGGTCGAGGCCTACGACGTGCGCCCGTCCTCGGCCGACGAGGTGAAGTCGATGGGTGCGACGTTCCTCGACCTCGGGCTCGACGCCGTCGAGGGCGCCGGCGGCTACGCCCGCGAGCTGACCGAGGACCGCGCCCGCCGCCAGCAGGAGGCGCTGACTCCCTTCATCAGCAAGTCCGACGTCATCATCACCACCGCCGCGGTGCCCGGACGGCCCGCGCCGCAGCTGGTCACCAAGGACATGCTCGCCGGTATGCCGGCCGGTTCCGTCGTCGTCGACCTCGCCGCCGAGAGCGGCGGCAACGTCGAGGGATCCGTTGCGGGAGAAGAGGTCCTGGTCGGCGGGGTCCGGGTCTACGGCATGGCCGACCCCGCCTCGGCGATGCCGGTGGACGCCTCCCGGCTCTACGCCCGCAACATCGTCAACCTGCTCACCCTCGGCCTGTCCGAGGAGGGCTTCACGCTCGACCTCGACGACGAGGTGCTCGCCGGCGCCTGCATCGTGCACGACGGCGTGGTCCGCCACGCCCCGACCGCTGCTCTCCTGGAGGACTGATGGACGGCATCACCCTGCTGACGATCTTCGTGCTGGCGGTGTTCGTCGGCTTCGAGGTGGTCTCCAAGGTGTCGACGACGCTGCACACACCATTGATGAGCGGCGCCAACGCGATCCACGGCGTCATCCTCGTCGGCGCGATCATCGTCACCGGGCAGACGACGTCGACCCTGGGGCTGGTCCTGGGGCTGCTCGCGGTCGTCCTGGCCACGATCAACATGGTCGGTGGCTTCGTGGTCACCGACCGGATGCTCGAGATGTTCAAGGGTCGCGGCCAGCGCCCCGCCGCCTCGCAGGAGGCCGGCCGATGAGCCTGCTGCCCACCACCTGGACCTCGCTGGGCTACCTCGTCGCCGCGATCTGCTTCATCCTCGCGCTCAAGGGCCTGTCCTCCCCGGCCTCGGCCCGGCGGGGCAACCTCATCGGCGCCGCCGGTGCGGTGCTCGCGGTGCTCGTGGCGTTCCTGTCCACCGACCTCAAGCACGTGCTGCTCATCCTGCTGGCCATCGTCGTCGGCACCGCGCTCGGCGTCCCCGCCGCGCGCCGGGTGGCGATGACCCAGATGCCGCAGCTCGTCGCCCTGTTCAACGGCGTCGGCGGTGCCGCCGCGGCGCTGGTCGCCGGGCTGGAGCTGACCCGGATGGAGGGGGCGAGCGGCACGGCATACGTCGCGGCCGCGGCGGGCGCCTTCACCGTCCTCGTCGGTGCGGTGTCCTTCGCCGGCTCGGTGGTCACCTTCGCCAAGCTGCAGGAGATGATGACCACCCGCCCGGTCACCTTCCCCGGAGGCCCCGTTGTCTTCGGCGGCAGCCTCACGGTCGCGGTGGCGCTCGCCGTCGCGATCGTCGTGGACCTGCGCAACGGCGGGGTCAACGGCCTGCTCGTCATCGCCCTGGCGCTGGTGTCGATGCTCGTCGGCGTCCTGTTCGTGCTGCCGGTCGGCGGCGCCGACGTGCCGATCGTCATCTCGCTGCTCAACGCGTTCACCGGCCTGACCGTCGCAGCGAGCGGCTACGTCCTCGACAACGTCCTGCTCCTCGTCGCCGGCACGCTCGTCGGCGCCAGCGGCACCATCCTCACCCGGCTCATGGCCGCGGCGATGGGTCGGAGCCTGGCCTCGATCCTGTTCGGCGCGTTCCGCCAGAAGGCGGCCGGTCCCGCCGGCCCGGGCGAGGAGCGGCCGGTGCGCTCGGGCTCACCGGAGGACGTCGCGATCCTGCTCGGCTACGCCCGCAAGGTCATCATCGTCCCCGGCTACGGCCTCGCGGTTGCCCAGGCGCAGCACACGATCCGCGAGCTGGCCGAGCTGCTCGAGGCCCGTGGCGTCGAGGTGCTCTACGGCATCCACCCGGTCGCCGGCCGGATGCCGGGCCACATGAACGTCCTGCTCGCCGAGGCCAACGTGCCCTACGAGTCGCTCAAGGAGATGGACGAGGTCAACCCGCAGTTCGCCACCACCGACGTCGCCCTCGTCGTCGGCGCCAACGACGTGGTCAACCCGGCGGCCAAGACGACGCCGGGCGCCCCGATCTACGGCATGCCGATCCTCGAGGTCGCCCAGGCCCAGCAGGTCGTCTTCCTCAAGCGCTCGATGCGCCCCGGCTTCGCCGGCATCGAGAACGAGCTGCTCTACGACCCCAAGACGACGCTGCTGTTCGGCGACGCCAAGGAGTCGCTGACCAAGGTCGTCGCCAGCGTCAAGGGTCTCTGACCCCACCCGCGAGGTCGAAGGAACCCACATCTCCCGCGCCGGGAGGTGTGGGTTTCGTCGACCTCGGGGGGGTTCCCTTCCAACCCCAGAGACAGGTATGCCGCGCCGGGAGTCCCGGCGCGGCATACCCGACGGTGCGGGGTGTGGGCTGTCGGTCAGGCCCGGTTGCCCGCGGTCTCGCCGAGCTCCATCGCGTCCACGCCCTCCTGGTCGGCCACCTCGAGGCGGCTGTTGCGGCGGGAGTAGAGGAAGTACACGCCGAAGCCGAGGACCATCCAGATGACGAACCGCAGCCAGGTCTCCACGCTGAGGTTGAGCATCAGGTAGGAGCAGACCAGGGCGGCGAAGATCGGCACGACCGGGTTGCCCGGCACCTTGAACGCCCGCTTGAGGTCGGGGCGGCGCTTGCGCAGCAGCGGGATCGCGATGGACACCAGGGTGAACGCCGCGAGCGTCCCGATGTTGACCATCTCCTCGAGCTTGCCGATCGGCGTGATCGAGGCGATCAGCGCCACGGCGGTGCCGATGACGATGGTGATGGTCAGCGGGGTGCCGGTCTTGTGGTTGACCTTGGCCAGGCGCTTGGGCAGCAGCCAGTCGCGGCTCATCGCGAACACGACGCGGGTCGCGCCGATCATCAGCGTCATGACGACGGTGGTCAGGCCGGCGACGGCGCCGGCGGCGATGATCGTGGCGAACCCGCCCTTGCCGACCGAGGCGAACGCGCTGGCCAGCGCTGCCTTCTCGTCGATCTTGTCGTAGCGCACCATGCCGGTGATGACGAGGGCGACGGCGATGTAGAGGACCGTGCAGATCGCCAGCGAGGCGATGATGCCCCGGGGCAGGTCGCGCTGGGGGTTCCTGGCCTCCTCGGCGGTGGTCGCCACGACGTCGAAGCCGATGTAGGCGAAGAAGACGATCGAGGCACCGGCGACAATGCCCAGCACGCCGAACGTGGCCGGCTGGAAGCCGAACAGCAGCTGGATGAGCGGGGCGCCGAGGCCGCTGGAGGACTGGCCCTTGACCGACGGCGGGATGAACGGGGTGTAGTTCGAGGTCTTGACGTAGCCGATGCCCGCGAAGATCACGAACAGCACGATGAAGAGCTTGAGCCCGACGAGGACCAGGTTGACCCGCATCGACTCCTTGATGCCGATGGCGATCAGCGTGGTGAGCGCGGCGACGAGCAGGAAGGCCAGCAGGTCGAAGTGCGAGCCCGGCGCGACCGAGGCCGGCCACGTGATGCCGATCTTGCCCAGGAAGAGCTCGGCGTACTCGGACCAGCCCTGGGACACGACGCTGGCGCCGAGCATCAGCTCGAGCAGGAGGTCCCAGCCGATGATCCAGGCGACGAGCTCGCCGAGGGAGGCGTAGGAGAACGTGTACGCCGAGCCGGAGACCGGCACGGTCGAGGCGAACTCGGCGTAGCACAGGGCCGCCAGGCCACAGCAGATCGCGCCGATGACGAACGAGATGACGATGGCCGGCCCGGCGTACTGCGCCGCCGCCTTGCCGGTGACGGTGAAGATGCCCGCGCCGATGATCACGCCGATGCCGAAGACCGTGAGGTCCAGCGCGCTGAGCCGCTTCTTGAGCTGGTGCCCCTCTTCGTCGGTCTCGGCGATCGACTGCTCGATCGTCTTGGTGCGCAACACACTCATACTTGCTGCTCCTTGTGAGTGACCTGTCCCTGCCCTGTGTACAGCGCTGGTCACCATAGACCCGCGGCACAGGGATCGCCCATGCTGCCGAGGTCGAAATCATCCTTTTGTCGTAGACCGCATGCTGGACGGCTGTCTTGACCCGTGGACGGCGCGCCGGGTCGTGCGGCACCGACCTGCAACGGACAGGTCCGTGCGGTAGACCTGCTCGCGACGGTGCCACCACCGGCAGGTGGGGGCGGTTCCCGCCCGCGACAGAGAGCAGGTCCCATGCTGCGGTTCTTCCTCGGCGCCTCGGTGCTCGTCACCGGCGCGCTCGTCACGCTCGCCGCCGTCCTCGGCGGCCCCGGCTGGTGGGCGCTGCTCGCCGTGTTCGCCCTCCTGCTGGTGCTGGGGATCTGGGACCTGACCCAGCGGCGCCACTCGATCCTGCGCAACTACCCGGTCCTGGGGCACATGCGCTTCCTGCTCGAGGGGATCCGCCCCGAGCTGCAGCAGTACTTCATCGAGCGCAACTTCGACGGCCGACCCTACGACCGGGACACGCGCTCGATCATCTACGAGCGGGCCAAGGGCATCCACGGCGAGCAGGCGTTCGGCACCGAGCGCGACGTCAACGCCATCGGCTACGAGTACCTCGTCCACTCCAGCCGCCCCGTCGACACGCCCGAGCACCCGCACCGGGTCCGGATCGGCGGCCCCGACTGCACGAAGCCCTATGACATGTCGCTGCTCAACGTCTCGGCGATGAGCTTCGGGGCGTTGAGCGCCAACGCGATCCTGGCGCTCAACGCCGGGGCGGCGAAGGGCGGCTTCGCCCACGACACGGGCGAGGGCGGCCTGACGAAGTACCACCTCGAGCACGGCGGCGACCTGGTCTGGGAGATCGGCAGCGGCTACTTCGGCGCCCGGACCAAGGAGGGCGACTTCGACCCGGACATGTTCCGCGACAAGGCCGCCCACGACCACGTGAAGATGGTCTCGCTCAAGCTGAGCCAGGGTGCCAAGCCCGGGATCGGCGGCGTGCTCCCGGCGGCCAAGGTCAGCAAGGAGATCGCCGAGGCCCGCAACGTGCCGCAGGGCGAGAAGTGCGTCTCCCCGCCGTACCACCGGGTCTTCTCGACCCCGCGCGAGCTGGTGCAGTTCATCGCCCGGATGCGCGAGCTGGCCGGCGGCAAGCCGGCCGGGTTCAAGCTGTGCGTGGGCTCGCGCACCGACGTGCTGGCCATCTGCAAGGCGATGCTCGCCGAGGGCATCACCCCGGACTTCATCATCGTCGACGGGGCCGAAGGCGGCACCGGTGCTGCGCCGCTGGAGTACGAGGACCACGTCGGCAGCCCGCTGACCGAGGGCCTGCTCACCGTGCACAACGCCCTCGTCGGCGCCGGGCTGCGCGACCGGGTCCGGGTCGGCGCCAGCGGCAAGGTGTCCACGGGCGTCGACATCGTCAAGCGACTCATCCAGGGCGCGGACTACACCAACGCGGCCCGGGCGATGATGATGGCGACCGGCTGCATCCAGGCCCAGCGCTGCCACACCAACACCTGCCCGGTCGGCGTCACCACCCAGGACCCGCGACGCATGCGCGCCCTCGACGTCGGGGACAAGACCGAGCGCGTGCACCGGTTCCACGACGCCACCGTGGCCGAGGCGACCCAGGTCATCGCGTCCATGGGGCTGCACGGCCCGCACGAGCTGCGCCCGCACATGCTGCGCCGGCGCATCGACCACACCACGACCGTCGGCTACGACCAGCTGTTTGACCACCTGCGTCCGGGGCAGCTGGTGGAGCAGCCGCCGGAGTCGTGGCTGGCGGACTGGGAGCGGGCCGACCCCGACCGCTTCCTGCCCTGACCGACCGCGCGCTCGACCCGCACGTCTGACCCCCCGCCCGACCGAAGGAGACGACATGACCACCGTTGCCGAGCTGCTGGTCCAGGCCCTCGCCGACCACGGCGTGAAGACCATCTGGGGCGTGGTCGGGGACGCCCTCAACCCCGTCACCGACGCGATCCGCCGCGAGGAGCGGCTGGAGTGGGTCGGGGTGCGCCACGAGGAGGTCGGCGCCTTCGCCGCCGCGGCGCAGGCTCAGCTCACCGGCCGGCTCGGGGTGTGCATGGGCACGGTCGGCCCGGGCTCGGTCCACCTGCTCAACGGCCTGTATGACGCGAAGAAGTCCCACGCGCCCGTCCTCGCGGTCTGTGGCCAGGTGCCGCTGGCCGAGCTGGGCAGCGACTTCTTCCAGGAGGTCGACAACGACGCGCTGTTCAGCGACGTGGCCGAGTTCAGCCGGACCGTCACCAGCGTCGAGCAGATCCCCGCGATGGTCGAGCAGGCGGTCAATGCGGCGCTGACCCGGCAGGGCGTGGCGGTGCTGACCCTGCCCGGTGACGTCGGCGGCCTGGACCTGCCCAAGCACACGGCGGTGCCGCGGTTCGTCGACCAGCACCCCGAGACCGTGCCGGCGCCGGACGCCCTGGACCGGGCGGTCGAGCTGCTCGACGGGGCCGGCGCGGTGACGATGCTCGTCGGCCAGGGGGCCCGCGGTGCCCGCGAGGAGGTGCTCGCCCTGGCCGAGCGGCTGGGCGCGCCGATGGTGCTGACGCTCAAGGCCAAGGAGGGCCTGGAGCACGAGAACCCTTACGAGGTGGGCCAGTCCGGGCTCATCGGCAACCCCGCGGCCCAGCAGGCCCTTGACGGTGGTGACGTCCTGCTCATGGTCGGCACCGACTTCCCGTACCGGGAGTTCTACCCGGAGGGCAAGACCGTCATCCAGCTCGAGGTGCGCCCCGAGCACATCGGCCGGCGGATCCCGGTCGACCTCCCGCTCGTCGGGCACGCCGCGCCGACGGTGCGGGCGCTGACCCAGCGGGTCGCGGCCAAGCCGGACCGCAGCCACCTCGACGCCGCCCGCAAGACCTTCACCGACTGGCAGGAGCGGCAGGCGCGGCTGGCCGACCCGGCATACGACCGCACCCCCAAGGGGCTGTTGCGACGCAAGCTGGACAACCCCGAGGAGCGGATCCGACCGGAGGTGCTCGCGGCCGCGATCGACCGGCACGCCGCCGACGACGCGGTCTTCACCTCCGACACCGGCATGGCGACCGTGTGGCTGAGCCGGTTCGTGCGGATGCGTGGGTCGCGCCGGCTGCTCGGCTCCTTCAACCTCGGCTCGATGGCCAACGCGATGCCTCAGGCGCTCGGGGCCGCGGCCCTGGACCGGGAGCGGCAGGTCGTGGCGTTCTGTGGCGACGGCGGCCTGTCGATGCTCATGGGCGACCTCATCACCGCGGTGAGCCACAACCTGCCGGTCAAGCTCGTGGTGTTCGACAACGGCCGGCTCGGCATGGTCAAGCTCGAGCAGGAGCAGGGCGGCCTGCCGGAGTTCGGCACCGTGCTGGACAACCCCGACTTCGCGGCGGTCGCTCGCGCCGTGGGGCTGACCGGGGTGCGGGTCACCGAGGCGGACCAGGTCGACGAGGCGGTGCGGGTCGCGCTCGCCACCCCCGGCCCGGTCCTGCTGGACGTCCTGACCAACCCCGAGGAGATCGCGGTGCCCCCCAAGCCGAAGCTCAGCCAGGGCTGGGGCTTCGCCGTCGCCAAGCTCAAGGAGACCCTGGTCAGCGCCGGTGACGAGTGAGGATCAGTCCCCGGAGAGCAGGTTGATCGGCCCGGTGTCGTCGCCGGGGTCGGCGTGTCGGCGCGGGGCCGGGGCGTGGACGGGGATGCCGCGCGAGTAGTCGTCGCCGGGGCGGTGGGCGGGACGGTGGATCGGCCGGTGCAGCGGCACGTCCGGGTCGGGCAGCTCGACCGTCTCGGCGAGCTCGTCCACCTCGGCGTCCTCGACCCCGAACAGCTCGGCACAGATCGCCCGGTAGGTGCGGTTCGGGTGCGGCACGTAGCTGACCCGCTTGAGCGCCTGGTGCTGTCCCGCACTCTCCATGACGAACTGCCCGTAGCCCATCACGCGCCCCACCAGGGACCGGCTGTAGGTCATGTCGGTCACCTTGAGCAGCGGCATCATCGCCACCTTGTTGGTGAACAGGCCGTAGGTCAGCAGCAGCCGCTTGTCGGTGGCGACGAACCAGTCGTGGCGCCAGTTCGCCAGCCGCCACAGGGTCCGGCCGAGCACGGCGAACCACGCCCACCAGATGAGGTCGGCGAAGAGCCCGGCTCCGCGCGGCAGCTCGGTGTCGAGCCAGGTCACGACCACCAGGGCCGCGAGCACCGAGGCCACCGGTTCGGCCACCTTGGCCCAGTGCTGGTGCATCGCCACCACGATGCGCTCGCCGTCGAGAAGGTTGCGCTCCAGCCCGCGGCCGCCCGGTCGTGGCGACATGGGCTACTTGTTGCCGAGCAGGGCGTCGAAGAAGTGGCCGAGGTTGACGAAGCCCTGCATGAGCAGCTGGCCCACCTGGTGGACGATGTCGGCGGCCTGGGTCGGGGCGGTGATGATCGCGTAGACCGCGAACGCGCCGAGGACCCAGACAAGGACCTTCTTCGCGCGCACCATGGGGGGACTCCTTGTTCGGCGGCAGGTGGGTAAAGCGCACCTATCGTGTCAAACCGGACGAAATACCGCTCACTGACGCGCCGTCGAGGTCCCTCCGGTATGCCGTGACGTGCGTCGCCTCGCGGCGCCGCGGTCAGTGCCCGGCGGGCGCCGGGACGAGGGCCTGGGCCTCGGTGGGCAGCGGCTGACCCGGGCACGTGGCCAGGATCCGGGCCATGGCGTCGTGCTCGGCAGGGGTCACCCACAGCCCGTAGCGGGCCTTGACCGCCACCTGCCGGGCGACGTAGGTGCACCGGAACGCCTTGCGCGGCACCATCCACGTGGCCGCGTCGCCGCCGCCCTTGGCGCTGTTGAGGGTGCCCTGGACCGCCATGAGGTTGAGCGGGTCGTTGCCGAGCTGGGCCCGCTTCGTCGCGCTCCACAGGCCGGCGCCGGTCTGCCAGGCGTCGGACAGGGCCACCACGTGGTCGATCTGGACCAGCGTGCTGGTGCCGTTGCCGCGGCGGAAGGCGATCGTGGCCCCGCCGTAGGGGTCGTGCAGCGTCCCGGTGAGCACGACGCAGCCGCGGGTGCCGGGCTTGAGGGTCTCGCCGGTGAGGTCCCGACGCAGGATGTCGTTCCGGGTGTCGCAGCCGTTGTGCCCGCCGGGGACGTCGACCGCGTCGCTCCACGCCTGCCCGAACTGCGCGCGGGTGTAGCCGGTCCTGGGTGCCCGGCCCTTGACCTTCAGCGTCTTCAGCGCCGCCGCCGCGCTGCCGGAGCCGGCCCTTGGGGCGCCGGCGCCGGACCCCATCGTGGACGAGACCGCCGGCGTCGTGGCGCCCGGGTCCGGGAGGGCACGGGCGGCGGGGACGCACCCTGCCAGGCTGAGCGCGATACCGGTGGTGGCGAGCAGGGACGCGGGCAGGCGGGAACGACGCGAGCGCAACAGGATCGGACCTTCGAAGGGAGGGCTGGGGGTGGGCCGGCTCAGACGACGCCGTAGAGGCGGTCGCCGGCGTCGCCGAGGCCGGGGACGATGTAGCCGTGCTCGTTGAGCCGCTCGTCCATGGCGCCGGTGACGATGGTGACCGGCACCTTGAGGTCCTGAATCTGCTGCTCGAGCCTGGCCGTGCCCTCCGGGGCGGCCAGCAGGGTGATCGCGGTGATGTCGTCGGCGCCGAGGTCGACGAGGTAGCGGATCGCCGCGGCGAGGGTGCCGCCGGTGGCCAGCATCGGGTCGAGGACGTAGCACTGGCGGCCGGACAGGTCGTCGGGCAGGCGGTTGGCGTAGGTCGTCGCCTCGAGCGTCTCCTCGTTGCGGACCATGCCGAGGAAGCCCACCTCGGCGGTCGGCAGCAGGCGGACCATGCCGTCGAGCATGCCCAGCCCGGCGCGCAGGATCGGCACCACCAGCGGCTTGGGGGAGGCCAGCTTGATCCCGCGGGTGGGCGCGACCGGGGTCACGATCTCGACCGGCTCGACGCGCACGTCGCGGGTGGCCTCGTAGGCCAGCAGCGTCACGAGCTCGTCCGCGAGCCGACGGAAGGTCGGGCTGTCGGTGTCCTTGTCCCGCAGGGCCGTGAGCTTGTGGGCGATGAGCGGGTGGTCGGCAACGTGGACGCGCATGGGCGAAACTTACCGTGTGAGTCTCCGAGGCGGTCCAGTGCACGACCCCGCGTATGCCGCGTGGATGGGGGAGGCGCTCGCGGTCGCCACAGGGTCGCTGGCCTCGGGTGATGTGCCCGTCGGTGCCGTCGTCGTCTCGCCCTCCGGAGAGGTGATCGGCCGCGGGTGCAACCTGCGCGAGGCGCTGGGCGACCCGACGGCCCACGCCGAGGTCGTCGCCATGCGGGAGGCCGCGGCCAAGCTCGGCACCTGGCGGCTGGAGGACTGCACGCTGGTCGTCACGCTGGAGCCGTGCGCGATGTGCGCCGGGGCGCTGATGCTGGCACGGGTGGCCCGGCTCGTGCTCGGCGCCTGGGACCCCAAGGCCGGGGCGTGCGGGTCGGTGTGGGACCTGGTCCGGGACCGCAGGGCCACCCACCGGGTCGAGGTCGTCGGCGGGGTGCGGCAGGCCGAGTGCTCGCAGCTGCTGCTCGATTTCTTTGCGGGGCACCGTCTCTAGTAACCTTCCGCGCGGTGGCGTGTCCGAGCGGCCTAAGGAGAACGCCTCGAAAGCGTTTGTGGGCGGAAGTCCACCGAGGGTTCAAATCCCTCCGCCACCGCCAACCAACTGGAACCCCCGGGAGCTCTGCGACCGGGGGTTTCCTGTTGGCGGTGGCGGGTGGATGCCGGGAGACGTCGAACGGCAGTGAGACGTCGGCTCCCTCCGCCACCGCCGGGAGGAGCGGGGCGACGACCCCTCCCTCCGCCATGTCGGCCGGCGGCCCGACATACGTCTCTGGGTGAAGGGTTGACCACGCTGGGGTGTGGTCAACTCTTCGCGCTGGGCGGGTACTCCCAAGACCGACCTCGCGTGCCGGACGTGAGTCTCACTGGGCGTCGTGAGTGGGGTGTCCGGAAGCCGAGGTCGGCCAACCGGACTCGCCTCCGTCGGTGTCCTCGTCCGTTGCAGCGCCCGTTGCAGAGCCAGCCCACCGGTCCCAGCGAGACCGCATCCTCTCGCCGCGGGTCGGGTGCGTGTGCGGCTTCCATCCGGCCCGGTGCCAGTGCGGCATCCCGCCCGCGTGTGCGTGCAGCCCGCGTCGTTGCGTCCGGGCCAGCGAGCTCACGGACATGACGATGACCCCGGTCCCCGCGGCCAGCACCCACAGGAGCACCGCCGGCGGCGCGGACACGGTCAGGATGAGCATCGCCCCCAGCGCCACGAAGGGTCCGAAGCCTGCCACGGCGGGGCCAACACGCCGTCGGGACGTGGGCCGCGGCGATGGCCGCTGCATGTTCTCGGTCACGAGATTCCCCTCGCTGCTGCGCGTCGGCAGGCCGTGCCGTCGGCCGTCGACTCCCCCTTGACCCAGTGAATCTGCACCCCTCGGGCGATCGACACGCCCGCATCGCCGACATATGGCTCCACAGCCACCCGGACTGACTAGCCGGCTCCGCCACCCCGGCGCCATCCGCCTGGCTGGGCGGCACTCCCGGCAACGCGGCATACGGCCGCCGGAGCGGCGTCGCGGCTCGTCTCCGAGCGGCGGCCAGGACCCTGGCGGCACAGCACGCTCACAGGGGACCTTCGGGGGTGGCCACCGCCCGCCGAGGGAGGTTGGCTGGCCGCATGGGGTACGAGATCGACCTGGTGGAGCTGCCCGCACAGCCGGCGGCCGTGGTCCGGGCACGCGTGGGGCACGACGGGATCGGGGACTTCCTCGGCCAGGCCTTCAGCGAGGTGATGAGCAGCGTTGGCGAGCAGGGCCTGCACCCGGCCGGCCCGCCGTTCGGCCGCTACCGGCCGACCGAGGACGGCGGCTGGGACGTCGAGGCCGGATTCCCCGTCTCCGCAGAGCCCACGGAGACCGGTCGGGTGCAAGCGGCGACGCTGCCCGGCGGATCGGTGGCCCACACGACGCACGTCGGGGACTACGGCGACCTCGGCGCGGCTTACCGGGCGGTTGCGGACTGGATCGTCGCGGAGGGGATGGCCCCCAGCGGGGAGCCGTGGGAGTGCTACCTCGACGAGCCGGGCGTGGCCAACCCGCGCACGGAGGTCTACTTCCCCTGCGTCCTGCGCGCGCTCGCGCCGCAGGACTGACGCGTTCGGGCCGCGCCCGCCGGCGGCCCGGGCCACAATCGCGGCATGGAGCCGGCGCCACGGTGGGTACTGCACGTCGACCTCGACCAGTTCATCGCCGCGGTCGAGGTGCTGCGCCAACCCGAGCTGCGCGGTCTCCCGGTCGTCGTCGGCGGTGACGGGGACCCGAGCAAGCGCGGGGTCGTGAGCACCGCCTCCTACGAGGCCCGCGCCTTCGGCGTGCACTCCGGTATGCCGCTGCGCACCGCCGCGCGCCGATGCCCCGACGCGGTCTTCCTCCCGGTGGACCGGGAGGTCTACGAGGCGGCGTCCGGCACGGTCATGGACACGTTGCGCACGTTCGACGCGGTGGTCGAGGTGCTCGGCTGGGACGAGGCGTTCCTCGGGGTGCGCACCGAGGACCCGGAGGCGCTGGCCCGCGAGGTGCAGCGGCGGGTGCGCGAGGCGACGGGGCTGGACTGCAGCGTCGGCATCGGCCAGAACCTGCTCCAGGCCAAGCTGGCGACCGGGTTCGGCAAGCCCGCGGGGGTCTTCCGGATCACCCACGACTCCTGGTTCGAGCTGCTCGGGGACCGCCCCACGGACGTGCTCTGGGGCATCGGCGCCAAGACCGCAAAACGCTTGGCCGGCCTCGGGATCGCCACGGTGCGGGAGCTGGCGGAGACCGACCCCGAGGCGCTCGCCGCGCAGGTGGGCCCGAAGACCGGGCCGTGGCTGGTCAACCTGGGCCGAGGGCTGAGCCGGGCCCGGGTGACCGGCACCCCGTGGGTGGCCCGGTCCCGCAGCCGGGAGGTGACCTTCCAGGTCAACGTGGAGGACTGGGCCGAGGTGCGGGAGCAGGTGGCGCGGGTCGCGCGGCAGGTCGCGCAGGACGTGGCCGCCGAGCAGCGGCCGGTGGACCGGGTCACCGTCAAGGTGCGCTACGCGCCGTTCACCACGCACACCCACGGCCACCCGCTGCCCGGGCCGACGCTGGACGCGACGGTGATCGAGGCCGGCGCGGCCGCTGCGCTCGCGTTGTTCACCGACCACCGTCCGGTGCGGCTGGTGGGGGTGCGGGCCGAGTTCGCCGGCGCCTGAGCGGCCAGGCCTGCTCGGAGCGACGGTCATCGCTGCGACTCGGGCGCCGGAACGGGCCGAGAAAGCCGCGACGGTCGTCGCCCCGTGCGCCGAGTCGACCCCTGGGGTGGGGCCGGCCCACACCCAGGGTCGGTGGTCGTCAGGCCGCCCCGGGCCGCAGCCTGAGTGACACCAGCCCGGGCGACCGCCCGGGGTTCCTTCGGAAGGGGGTCGCCATGACCGCCCACCTGCGCGCCCTCGCCGCCTCCACCGCCGCGGCGGCCATGGGCCTCACCCTCGGCCTGGTCGTCCGTGACTGGCCCGGCCTCATCAACTGGGTCATCACCCGGCGACCCGCGACCGGGTGAAGACTTCACCACGTCCGGATGTGGTGAGGTCTTCGCTCCGGCGCTCGCCGGGCTCCGGGCGATCAGCGGTTGCGCACGATGGCGACCGGGCAGCCGGCGTGGTGCAGCGCGCCCTGGCTGACCGAGCCGAGCAGCAGCCCCCGGAAGCCGCCACGCCCGCGGCTGCCCACCACCAGCAGGTCGGCGCCGGCGGACTCGTCGACCAGCAGCTGGACCGGGTGGCCGCGGACGATGTGCACGACCACCTCGACGTCGGGGTACTTCTCCCGGCAGCCGGCCAGCGACTCGGCCACGACGATCTCCTCGTCGGAGCGGATCTGCTCCCAGTCCCCGGCCCACGGCGACTCGGCCAGCACGCCCTCGACGTACTCCCACCACCAGGCATGCACGACGGTGAGCCCGGCGTCGGTCATCGACGCGTGCGCGAAGGCGTACTCGATCGCGGCGTTCGACAGCTCCGACCCGTCGACGCCGACCACCACCCGGCCGGCCCCCGCCCCGTCCTGGCTGGCGTGCTCCCGGGTGATGACGACCGGGCACGCCGCGTGCATGGCGACCTGCTGCGACACCGACCCGAGCACCGCCGAGCGGCCGGCGCCGCGCCCACGGGCGCCGACGACGATGGTGTCGGCGACCTCCGAGGCCTCCACCAGGAGTGCCGCCGCGGACCCCTCGGGAGCCTGCGCGGTGACGCGCACGTCGGGGGAGGCCAGCCTGGCCCGGCTGATCGAGCCCTGGGCGACGACGTCCCCCTCGGCGCGCCGCACGTCCGGGTCAGCGGCTGGGCCGGACGTCATTCCCCGCTCCTCGGGCATCACGTGCACGAGGTGCAGTGGCAGGTTGCGTCGCACCGCCTCGGCGGCGCCCCAGGCGATGGCGTCGTGGCTGTGTGGGGAGCCGTCGACCCCCACCACGATGCTGCCGCGCGGCACGGACTCCAGACCCATCACGCCTCCCCGGGCTCGCGCCGCGACTGCTCGCGGTCTGCGGCCACGGTCGCCCGGGGGCCCGGAGGCGGCCAGAGTCGTTGGTCCCCGGCGCGCTGCCACCGCGCGCCGGCCGTCCCGGGTGAGGATGTGCCCCCGACCCCTGGCGTCGGGGGAGCGGAGTGATGGTGCGCAGGGTCCTGGTCGTGGCGGCGGTCGCGGTGCTCGTCGTCCCCACGGTCGTGCGCTTCCTCGGTGACCACGCGCTCCCCGTGCTGGTTGCGGCCGCGTCCCTCACCCCGTATGCCGTGCCTCCCCTCGCCGTGGCCCTCGTCCTCCTCCTGCGGCGGCGCGCGTGGCGGGCGTCGGCGGCGATCGCGGCGGTGCTGGCGCTGAACATCGCGTGGCTCGTGCCCCTGTGGGTGCCGGACCGGGCCCCGGCTCCGGGCGCGACCCCGCTCACCGTCATGACCGCGAACCTGGCCCTCGGACAGGCCGACCCGGCCGCAGTGGTCGCGGCGGTCCGGTCCCGCCACGTCGACGTCCTCGCGGTCGAGGAGCTCACCGCCCCGGCGGTCGCGGCCCTGCACCGGGCAGGTCTGGACCGGGAGCTCGGCCACCGGGCGATCCGGCCGCAGCCGGGCGCCACCGGCGCGGGCCTGTGGAGCCGCCTGCCGCTGTCCGCGGTGACCTGGTCCAGGACCTCCAACCCGACGCCCACGGCCACCATCTGGCTGCGCGGTCGACCCGTCGTCGTCGGCGTGCTGCACCCGGCGGCGGTGGTGCTGGACGGAGGCAAACCGTACGCGGCGGACTACGCGGACCTCACCGATGCGGTCGACGGACTCGACCACGCCACCCCGACCCTGCTGCTCGGCGACCTCAACGCCTCGGTGGACAACAGCGAGCTGCGAGAGCTCATGGGGACCCGCTTCCGGGACGCCCCCGAGCTGGCCGGCAGCGGCCTGCTGCGCACGTTCAGCCCGTCGCCCCGGCTGCCGGCGCTGCTGCACCTCGACCACGTGCTCGTCGACGACACGTTCGGCGTCAGGGACACCTCCGTGATCGACCTTCCGGGCAGTGACCACCAGGCCCTCGTGGCCCGGCTGGGGCTGGCACCGAGGGGCTGAGCGGGCGCCCGGCATACCTTGAAAAACTGCAGGTCAGGATGCCTCTCCAGACCGTTGACCGACCGGTCAGGCAGGCGCACCATGGAGGTGTCCGGTCCGCCTCGGATCGACGGGCCATCAGTCACAAGGAAGGTGGTTGGTCCGCATGAGGAAGTGGACCCATCCACAGGACTTCGTCGCGCTCGTCGCTGGTGTCTACGCGGCCCTGTCCCCCATCTGGACATCGACCACGACCAAGGCGAGCTGGACCATGGTCGTCCTCGGAGTCCTCACGGCCGCGGTGGCGATCGCCTCCCTGGCCCGTCCCGACATGATGTCCTCCGAGGGTGCCCTGGCGGTGCTCGGGATCGCGTTCATCGTGGCGCCCTGGGTGATGGGCTACAGCAGCTCCAGCACCCGAGCCCTCGCCTGGACGTCGTGGATCGTCGGGATCGTCACCCTCGTCGTCGGCGCCCGTGACCTGCAGATGACCCGCTCCGCCCACCGTGGCGGCGGGATGGCTGCGGCGCACTAGCGGGGAACCATGGTGCGGGCTCGCACGGACGGCACCGGGCGGGCCCGGCACCGCGTCCGGAAAGCACACACGCGCGCGGGTGACGGGCCACCGGCCGTTGAGGCGTCAGACCTCGAGGCGCGCGTCTCCGAGGCGCACGCTCCGCACGAGGAGGGTGCGGGTGCGACGGGCGCAGGCGTCGCTGACGCCCGGACCCGCATCCTCGACGCGGCCGAGGAGCTGTTCGCTGGTCATGGCTTCGACGCCACCCCCACCTCTCGCATCGCCGAGCAGGCCGGGGTGGCCAAGGCACTCCTCTTCTACTACTTCCCGCGCAAGGACGACCTGCTCGCGGCGCTGATCGCGGAACGGCTGCCGGAGCAGCCCCTGTGCCGGGTCGGCTCGGTGGCCAAGCGCGGCGACCTGACGGGCTCGCTCGTGCGGCTGGCCCGGGCGCTGGACCTCGGCGGCCGGCGGTCGCGGGTGCTGCGGGCGATCCTGTTCCGCGACCTGGGCTCCCATCCCCAGGTCCTGGCGCACCGGTTCCGGCTGCGCACCGCGCTGGTCGAGCTGACCGAGCAGGTGCTCGACGCGGCCAGCCCGTTCACCCTCGACCGGCTGCGGCGGCGGCAGGCGGCCGACACCTACGTCTCGCTCATGCTCGTCGAGGCCGACCACCGCCGGTTCGCGGGGGTGCTGCCCGACCTGACTGCGGCGGCCAACATCGTGTCCCGGGCCCTGGCCGGTCCGGCGGTCGGCTTCGGCCTGGCGTGAGGTCAGGTCGCCCGGCCGCTCGACACCGGGCGGCTCGACGCCGGCGGCTCAGCAGCCGGCGGGGGCAGTGGCCGCCGGAGAGGTGGACAGCCCGGTGAACTTCGCGCCGAGCACCAGGTCGACGGAGGAGTCCGGCCGCCCGTCCCGCTGCAACGCGGCCCCGCGGACCAGGCCGGCTGCGACCCGCGCAGCCTCGGCCCCGCTCGGGCCGTAGCGGACCAGCGCGGTGCCGGCGACGGCCTGGTGCAGCGGGTCGTTGCTCACGGTGGCCACGAGGTAGCCCAAGTCGCGCAGCCTGGTCGCGGTGTCGCGGGCCAGGCCCTTGCGGCCGGTCGTGTTGTAGATGTTGACCGTGACGTCAGCGGGCGTGAGCGTGCTCGACGTGGTGGTGGCCGGGCACGCGGGCGCCGCCGCAGGCTTCGCCGGGTGGTTGCCGACCAAGCCCTCGAACCACGCCCCGGCGTAGGCGAACGCGCCCACCAGGAGCACGACCACCACGGTCAGGGTGATCGCGGCACGCCAGCGGCCACGGCGCCGGGGCAGGGCGACATCGGTCTCGTCGAGGTCCGTCACGCCCACCTCCCCAGGGTCGGGTGCCACTCGGCGATCATGTCGCGCCCGCGCCCGGAGTCAAGCACCGGCGGCGGTCAGTCGAGGATGAGCACCCGTGCGTGCAGGGCCGGCCTCTGGTGCAGGGCCGCGCGCAGCGCCCGGTGCAGGCCGTCCTCGAGGTAGAGGGTGTCCTTCCACTGCACCACGTGGGCGAACAGGTCGCCGTAGAACGTGGAGTCCTCGGCCAGCAGCAGGCCGAGGTCGAGGACCTTCTTGGTGGTCACGAGCTCGTCGAGGCGCACCATCCGAGGCGCGACGTCGGACCAGTCCTTCGCGGACTGCTTCCCGTGCTCGGGGTAGGGGCGGCCGTCGCCGACGGATTTGAAAATCACCGGGCCAGTTTGGCAGAGCCGCAGGTCGGCCGCCGATACAGTCACAGCGTGAGCGCAGGCACGCCGGCCGAGGGCCAGCTCGAGACGATCCGCTCCGGCTACGCCTTCACCGGCGAGGCCCTCGATCTCGGCGCGGCTGTCACCGATGGCACCGCCCACCCCGACGTCCCGGTGCGCATCCCGCTCGGCGTCCTCAACCGCCACGGCCTGGTGGCCGGCGCGACCGGCACGGGCAAGACCAAGACGCTGCAGCTCATGGCCGAGCAGCTGTCCGCCCAGGGGGTGCCGGTCTTCCTCGCCGACATCAAGGGCGACCTCTCCGGTATGGCGAGTGCCGGGGTCGCGAACGACAAGGTCACCGCACGCGCGGGTGAGGTTGGGCAGCAGTGGGTGGGCACGGCATACCCGGTGGAGTTCCTCTCCCTGGGCGGGCAGGGGCGCGGGGTGCCGGTGCGGGCGACCGTGACCTCGTTCGGGCCGACCCTGCTGGCCAAGGTGCTCGGGCTCAACGACACCCAGGAGTCGAGCCTGGGGCTGGTCTTCCATTTCGCCGACAAGAACGGCCTGCCGCTGCTGGACATCAAGGACCTGCGCGCGGTGATCAGCTACCTCACCTCCGATGAGGGCAAGGCCGACCTCAAGGAGCTCGGCGGCCTGTCGGCGGCGACCGCGGGGGTGATTCTGCGCGACCTCATCGCCTTCTCCGACCAGGGTGCGGACGTGTTCTTCGGCGAGCCCGAGCTCGACACCGCCGACCTGATGAGGCTGGCCGCCGACGGTCGCGGCATGGTCACCTGCCTGGAGCTGCCGACGTTGCAGGACCGGCCGGCGCTGTTCTCCACGTTCCTCATGTGGATGCTCGCCGACCTGTTCCACGACCTGCCCGAGCTCGGCGACCCGGACAAGCCCAAGCTGGTGTTCTTCTTCGACGAGGCGCACCTGTTGTTCGAGGGGGCCAGCAAGGCGTTCCTCGCCGCGATCGAGCAGACGGTGCGGCTGATCCGGTCCAAGGGCGTGGGGGTGTTCTTCGTGACCCAGACGCCCAAGGACGTCCCGCCGGGGGTGCTGGCCCAGCTGGGCAACCGGGTGCAGCACGCGCTGCGCGCGTTCACTCCCGACGACGCCAAGGCGCTCAAGGCGACGGTGTCGACGTTCCCGCACAGCGGCTACGACCTGGAGGAGCTGCTCACCCAGCTCGGCACGGGCGAGGCCGTGGTCACGGTGCTCTCCGAGCGGGGTGCCCCGACGCCGGTCGCCTGGACGCGGATGCGTGCCCCGCAGTCGTTGATGGCGCCGTCCGCGGACGACGTGGTGCAGCAGACGATCGCCGCCTCGCCGCTCGAGGCGCGGTATGCCGTGGCCCTCGACCGCGAGTCGGCCTACGAGAAGCTGCAGGCCAAGCTGGCAGCGGCGCCCACGCCCGAGCCGGAGCCGGCGCCGCCCTCTCCCGCTTCGTCGGCTCCTGCGCCTGCACCCTCACCTCGAAGGGCGGAGAAGCCGCAGGAGTCGGTGGTGGAGCAGGTGGTGGAGTCCCCGATGTTCAAGTCGGTGCTGCGGTCGGCCGGCACGGTGATCGGCCGGGAGATCACCCGCAGCCTGTTCGGCACGGCCCGGCGCCGCCGCTGACCCCACGCCCGTCGTCGCGTGGGCTGCCGTCGGAGGGCCTCAGCAGTCCTGACTGAAACGCCTCGCTGCGTGGCTGCCTGCCTGTCTGCCCGCGTAAGGCTGCGAAGGGATGGTGGGCATGCCGCCGGCCCGGCCGTCCCGGGGCCGGGTGCGGGGCGGGGACCTCAGGTGTGCCAGGTGACCCCCGGTGGCGGTGACGGTCGCGGTCCAGCCGCGCTGGTGCACGATCGTGTGGTGCCGCCCGCACACCAGCGCCGCGTTGGCCACGTCGGTGGCCCCGCCGTTGGCCCAGTGGGTGACGTGGTGCCCGTTGGTCTTGCCCCGTTCTTACGGACAGGTACTTGATTGTGCGGCATAGCCGTGCGGGGTGGCGTAGCCGAGTGAGGAATGCCGGCGCTGGGTGTTGTACTCCCAGACGTAGGCGAACAGGCGCTGGCGGGCCTGGGCCCGGGTGTGGGGCTGGCCGCCGGGGTAGAGCTCCTCGGTCTTGTAGGAGGCGAACCAGGACTCCATCGCGGCGTTGTCCAACGCGCTCTTGCGGGCACCGATCGAGGCCACCAGTCCGGCGGCCCGGGTGCGGGTGAGCCAGTCGTGGGAGGTGAACTGACCGGGTTCAACCGGTGGATGACGCAGCCTCGCGGGGGCCGGCGCCCGCGGATGGCCTGGTCCAGGGCCCTCATCGCGGTCAGCGGGGTTTGCCGGTCCGCCACGGCGTAGCTGATGACCTCCCGGT
>NZ_DASVZH010000209.1:0-1845 GCF_036391795.1 Oryzihumus sp. | reverse complement strand
TTCGCCCCGGCACGATCCAATGGCACGCCCTCGTGCCCAGGCTCCTCGAGCCCCTCCTACTCAGCGCCGCCGCCTACATCATCTCGCTGCTGCTCAACCAGGTCCCCGGAGTGGTCCCCGAGTGCGTGTGCGTCGATCTGGGCGGGGACTGTCCGATTGTCTGTGTAACCGGACGTGAGTCATTGGTTAGTTGGCTGCGGCGATCCGCTCGCCGTAGTGGATGGTAAGGGCGTTGAGGATGGTCTTCCAGCCGTTGATCTTGCCGGTCGGGTTGGACCGGTTCGGCCGGCGTTCGGTGGCCACCAGGTAGAGCACTTTGAGGGCGGCCTGCTCGTTCGGGAAGTGCGTCCGGTGGCGCACCCCCTTTCTGAACCGGGCGTTGAGGCTCTCGATGGCGTTGGTGGTGTACACGATGGTGCGCAGCTCGACCGGGAACGCCAGGAACGGCACGAACTCGCCCCAGGCTCGGCGCCACGTGTCGATCATGGCCGGGTAACGCTCGCCCCAGGTGTCGGCGAACTCGGCGAAGCGGGCCTCGGCCGCCTCGACCGTCGGCGCGGTGTAGATCTCTCGCATCTCCCGGCAGATCGGCCCCCAGTACTTCTTTGACGTGAACCGGAGCGACGAGCGGACCAGGTGCACGACGCAGAGCTGCACGTCGGCTTGGGGCCACGTGGCCCGGATGGCGTCAGGGAGACCCTTGAGGCCGTCGCAGCACACAATGAACGCGTCGGCCACACCGCGGTTGCGGAGCTCGGTGAGCGCGCTCATCCAGAACTTGGCGCCCTCCCCGCCGGTCGGCCCGACCCACATGCCCAGCACGTCGCGTTCGCCGTCCAGGTTCACGCCCATGGCCACATAGATGGGCCGGTTGGCGACCTGCCCATCGCGGATCTTGACCACGATGGCGTCGATCAACAGCACCGGATAGACCCGGTCCAGCGGCCGACTCTGCCAGGCCACCATGTCCTCGACGATCGCGTCGGTGATCCTCGAGATCGTGTCCCGACTGATGTCAGTCCCGTAGATCTCGGCCACATGCGCCTGGATGTCGCCGGTCGACATGCCCTTGGCGTACAGCGAGATGATCTGGCCGGACAGGCCATCCATGCGGCGCTGGCCCTTCGGGACCGTCACCGGCTCGAAGGTGGCGTTGCGGTCCCGGGGAACCCGCAGCTCGACCTTGCCAATCTCGGTGGTCACCGTCTTCGGATAGGAACCGTTGCGGCTGTTGCCCGACCCGCGACCCTCCACCGCGTGCGGCTCGTAGCCAAGATGGTCGGTCATCTCGACCTCCAGGCCGGTCTGCAACACCCGGCGCACCAGCGCCGTCAACAATCCGTCGTCGCCGGTCAACTCGACGCCCTCATCGCGGGCCCGGGCCACCAGTTCCTCAGCCCACGCCCGCATCGCGGAGTCGTCGCCTCCCACCGGCGGAACGCTACGCCCCGCCGTCACCTCCGTCGCCGAGGCCGGCGAGCTCATCGCTGTCGTTGTTGTCATCGGAGTGATCCTTTCTGGACCACGGCCTTCAGCCGCGGACCCTCAGATCACGCCCGTTACACAAAGTTCCTGACAGTCCCGGTTCAAGCTGTCAGGCACCTACCGGGGTCAAACCGTCAGGCGGGTACCGGGTCTTGACAGGGTGACAAGCGGTGACAAGGTCGGCATGCGCCCAGTTCTGAGTGGATGACCGTCGGGTGATCGGCCCGGCGTGCGCCTGGCAGGGGAGCCTTCCACCGGGGGTCGTGGGCGTGACCTTGGACGGTCGCGCAACGAAAGCGTCAGTTGCGTCACGGTCGCGGTGCGGGCACGGGTCAGGTCTGGGCCGCGAAACCCATCTTT
>NZ_DASVZH010000208.1:0-21959 GCF_036391795.1 Oryzihumus sp. | reverse complement strand
ACGTCGGGCGGGCCGGCGGGCGGGCCGGGACCGGCCGGCATACCGCTGGACCCGCTGCAGCGGGTCGGCCGACGTCGGGAACGGCCGCGGCCGGGCGAGCGGTGGGAGATGTGCGACGAGCCGGTCGGCGCCGGGCACGGGCACGTCGCGGACCTGGAGAACCACCGGCTGCTGTGCACCTGCCGGGGCTGCTACCTGCTCTTCACGGGCCGCGGCGCGGGCGGCCTGCGTTACCGGGCGGTGCCGACGCAGGTGCGCCGGGTGCCGGGGTTCGCGCTCACCCCGGCCGGCTGGGACCGGCTGCAGGTGCCGGTGGACCTGGCGTTCTTCTTCCGTCAGGGCGGGGTGGGGCACGTCGTCGGCTGCTACCCGGGGCCGGGCGGGGCGACCGAGTCGACGCTCGACCTCGACGCGTGGGCCGAGGTGGAGGCGGCCAACCCCGCGCTGGCCGAGGTGGCCGTCGACGTGGAGGCCGCGCTGGTGCGCCGGCACGAGGGGACGTTCGAGTGCTTCGTCGTGCCCATCGACGCCTGCTACGAGCTGGTCGGGCTGGTCCGCAGCCACTGGACCGGGTTCGCCGGCGGCGCCGAGGTCTGGGCACAGATCGAGGGGTTCTTCGACCGGCTGCGCGCTCGCAGCGCCGCGAGCCCGGGCGGCTGACGTGGCCGACCTCGAGCTCGCCTGCGTCGGCGCTGAAGCCGACCACCACGCCGCCGCACCGACGGTGAACCTGCGGCTGCGGGTCACTGAGACGACGGGCACCCCGGTGTATGCCGTGGCCCTGCGGGTCCAGATCCGGGTCGAGCCGCTGCGGCGGCGTTACGACGACACCGAGGCCGCCGGCCTGGTGGACCTCTTCGGCGAGCGGCGCCGCTGGGGGGAGACGCTCAAGCCGCTGCAGCTCGCGTTCGCCACCCAGATGGTGCCCGGCTTCACCGGCGCGACCGAGGTGGTGCTGCCGGTGCCGTGCAGCTACGACTTCGACGTCGCCGCGCACAAGTACCTCTACGCGCTGCGGGAGGGGTCGGTGCCGTTGCTGCTGCTGTTCACCGGGACGGTGTTCACCGGGGGGCCGGGTGGGGTCAGCGTGGAGCCGGTGCCGTGGCACAAGGAGGCCTCCTTCGCCCTGCCGGTCGCGGTGTGGCGGGAGGCGATGGACCTGCACTTCCCGGGCAGCGCCTGGCTGCGGCTGGGGCGGGAGACCTTCGACGCCCTGTACGCCTACCGGGCCACCCACGCCCTGACCACCTGGGACGAGGCAGTGGAGTGGTTGCTCAAGGAGGCGGACCGGTGACCACGTTCGAGCAGGTGCGCCCGCTCGCCGACGCCGTCCTCTACGAGGGCTACCTGCTCTACCCCTACCGGGCCGACGACCCGAAGAACCGCGTGCGCTGGCAGTTCGGCGTGCTCATGCCCCCCGGTGTCGTGGCCGCCGACCCCTCGGAGCGGTCCGGGACGCGCACCGACCTGCTGCTGGAGGGGCCCGACCCGCGGCTCGTGGTGCGGGCGCGGTTCCTGCAGGTGCAGCGTCGTGAGGTCCAGGCCCTGCGCGGTGGCTCATTCGTGGACGTGCCAGAGCTCGCCGTGGAGGACCGCAGGTGGCTGCCGTGGGACGAGGCCGTCGAGCGGGAGGTGGACCTCGAGCTGTCCCTGGCCGACCTGGCGAGCGGACCGCGGGAGCTGCCGGTCGCCATACCCCCAGGGGTGGACACCGAGCTGCTCCGCGGACCGGCCGGTCGGCCGGTCGGCCGGCTGCGGCGCACCCGTCTGCCCCTCACCGGGGTGCTCCGGGTCGCCGCGCACCCGCTGCCGGGGCCGTACGGCCTGACCCGGCTCGAGGTTCGGCTGGACAACACCACGGCCGCGGAGCCGGCGGGTCCCGAGCCGGGCCGGGAGGCGGCGCTGCGCCGGGCCCTGGTCGCCGCGCACCTGCTCGTGCGGGTGGACGGCGGCCGGCTGCTGTCGATGATGGACCCGCCCGAGTGGGCCCGCGCGTACGCTGCGAGCTGTCACCACGAGGGGACCTACCCCGTGCTCGTGGGAGACCCGGGGAGCAACGACATGGTGCTGGCCTCGCCGATCATCCTCTACGACCACCCGCAGGTGGCGCCCGAGAGCCCGGTCGCGTTCTACGACGCGACGGAGGTCGACGAGCTGCTCACGCTGCGGGCCCTGACCCTCACCGACGAGGAGCAGCGGACTGCCCGCAGTACCGATGCCCGCGCCGCCGCGCTGCTCGATGAGGTCAGCGGGATGCCCGCGGACGTCATGGACCGGCTGCACGGGGCGGTCCGCTACCTGCGGCAGGTCACCGGGCAGGCGGGGGTGGGCGATCCGGCGGCCGAGACGGCGACCGCAGAGGAGCTGCCGTGGTGGGACCCGGGGCGGGACGCGGCAGTGTCCCCGGAGACCGACGAGCTCGACGTGGGCGGGCGCAGCGTGCGCCGGGGCAGCCGGGTCCTGCTGCGCCCCGGGTCGCGCCCGGCCGACGCCCAGGACATGTTCCTGGCCGGGCGCACCGCCACCGTCGCCGCTGTCTTCCACGACGTCGACGGGGCCGACCACCTGGCCGTGGTGATCGAGGACGACCCCGCCCACGACCTGGTGCTCGCGCACGGCCGCTACCTGTACTTCTCGCCGGACGAGGTCGAGGTGCTGGAGGCGGCGCCGTGAACCGGGTGCTCGTCGCCGGCGTCGGCAACATCTTCCGCGGGGACGACGGGTTCGGCTCGGCCGTGATGGGGCGGCTGGCGGGGCACGCCTGGCCGGAGGGCGTGACCGCGAAGGACTTCGGCATCGGCGGGATCCACCTGGCCTACGAGCTGGTCGACGGGTGGGACGGCCTCGTCCTCGTCGACGCCGTCGACAGGGCGGCCGAGCCGGGGACCCTGTTCGTCATCGACCCCGACCTGGCCGCTGCCGAGGCGCCGCCGGTCTCGATGCTCGACGCCCACGACCTGGCCCCGCAGGCGGTGCTGGCCATGGTGCCGCGCCTCGGCGGCCGGCTCGGCCGGGTCCGCGTGGTCGGCTGCCAGCCCGCGTCCCTCGACGACGGGATGGGCCTGTCCGCGCCGGTCACCGCCGTGCTGGACGACGCCGCCGCGCTGGTCCTGCGGCTGGTCGAGGAGGCCGTGCTGGCGCCGGCCGAGGGTGAGGCGCCGGTCGGAGCACCCGTGGGCGCAGGGCCCGGCGGGACGGACCGGGAGGCACCGGAGAGGAGGCGATGACCATGCGATGGGTCATCCGGCTGGGTTTGCTCGTCGGGCTCGGCGTGGCCGTCCGGGCCGCGATGCCCGACATCCGGCGCTACCTGAAGATCCGCGCGATGTGAGGGGAAGCCGATGCACGAGATCGGGTTGTGTGAGGGCATCGTCGAGGCGGTGCTGCGGCGCGCCGACGGCCGGACCGTGACGGCCGTCTCGGTCCGGGCCGGGGTCCGGCAGCGGGTGGTGCTCGACTCGCTGCGTCAGGCCTTCGCCATGGTGGCCGCGGGCACGGTCGCCGCGGACGCGCGGGTCGACCTCGAGGTCGTGCCGGTGACGGTGGACTGCCGGACCTGCGGTGACGTGACCGAGTCGATGGACCCGTGGGCGGTGTGCCCGTCCTGCGGTGGAGAGGACGTCGAGGTCACCGGTGGGGACGAGCTGACCGTCGTCTCGGTGACGTTGCGCGGCCCGGTCACGGTCGCGGCCGGGCCGGGGGGCTGACCGTGTGCCTGGGGGTGCCCGGACGGGTCGTGCGACTCCACGCCGGAGGCGACCTGGCGGACGTCGACGTCGCCGGGGTGGTCCGGTCGGTCAACGTCGGGCTGCTGGAGCAGCCACCCGCCCCGGGCGAGCACATCCTCATCCACAGCGGCTTCGCGCTGGAGCGGATGACCGAGGAGGAGGCGCGGGACGCACTCGCGGTCTTCGGCGAGGAGGGAGGGCTCGATGTCCTCCACGGCTGAGCTGCGCGGCGCGCCTGGCCCGGTGCTGTTCGCAAGGTACGCGTTCCCGCCCAACTCGCACGGCTACTGCGGGCCGGCCGACAACGCCGCCTTCCTCGAGATGGGCAGTGCCGGCGTGGTCGACACGGAGATGCGGCTGATGGCCCGCCAGTTCGAGGGCGCATGGCCCTACCTCGAGCTCATCGCGGGGTCCGTCGGGATCCCCGACCCGCTCGACACGCGGGTCGTCGAGGCCTACTGGGTCGGCAACGGGCTGCTGCCGCGGGTGGGCACCGCCGTCGTCGGCGACTCCATGGAGGACCGGTTCCGGCACCGCGCCGGCCCGCGGTTCGCCAGCCTCACCGAGGGCGTGCTGGCCGGCGGGCTGCCCACGCACAGCTTCCACGTGTTCTGCATCTACCCCTGGATCGGGCTGCTCGGCGACGACCGCCGGCACCGGGCCGCGCTGACCGTCCTCGACCGGTGCCGGATCCGGTGGGGCCAGGTGCTCTCGGTCACCGGTGACCAGGCGGTCGTGCAGTCGCGGGCGCTCACCTGGGACGGCCGCCGCCTCGAGCTCGGCCCGCCCGGGGTGGAGACCGCCGTGTGGGCCCTCGACGGCGTCATGCTGGCGCCCGACCTGGTGCCGGGCGACTGGGTGGCGCTGCACTGGGAGTGGGTCTGCGACCGCCTCAGTGCCCGCCAGCTCGCCTCGGTGCAGCACTGGACCCGGCACCACCTGGCGATCGTCAACGACGGCGTCGCTCACCCCGGTCCGGCGGCGGTGCTCGGCTGAGGCGTCGCCCCGGTGCGGTCGGCGGCAGCCGGCAGCACCCAGCGGTGCAGCAGCCGCCAGGGCAGCGGCTGGCCGACCGACCGCACGCTGTGCCCCGGCTCGCGCAGGAGCAGGACGCCCCCGACGGTCTCCACCAGCAGGTCGGTCCACGGCCCGCGATAGCGGAGAGCCACCAGCCGTCCGGGCTCCGGGCCGCCCGCGGCCGCCCACTCCGGCCGGACGAGGACCCGCCCCTCCGGCAGGTCCAGCACCGCGCCCGGACCGGTGAGCCGCGCCGCCCACTCGTGGACCGGGCGGTCGTACACCTCCTGCGGGGTCCCGACCTGCACCACCCGGCCGGCGTCGAGCAGGGCCACCCGGTCGGCCAGCGCCAGCGCCTCGGCGGCGTCGTGGGAGGAGTAGACCGCGGCCGCACCCGTCGCCCGCTGTCGCTCGGCCATCTCCTGCAGGAACACGTCCCGCACGTGCATGTCCAGGTGCGCCGTGGGCTCGTCGAAGAGGTACAGCGAGGCGCCGCGCGCCAGGGCCCGGGCCAGCCCCACCCGCTGCTGCTCCCCGCCGGAGAGCTCCGCCGGGCGCCGCGCGGACAGGTGCCCCACGTGCAGCCGCTCCAGCAGCTCGGCCGCCTGGCGCCGCGCGACCTCGCGGGGCACGCCCCGGCGCCGCAGCGGGTAGGCCACGGTGTCCGCCGCGCTCAGGTGCGGCCACAGGGCGTTCTGCTGGAACACCACCGCGACGTCGCGGCGCTCCGGCGGCAGCGTCCGTCCCGAGCCGGCGACCTCCCGCCCGTCGAGAAGCACCGTGCCCGAGCACGGCTGGACGAACCCGGCGACGGTGTCCAGCAGGGTCGACTTGCCCGACCCGGACGGACCCAGCAGCGCCAGCACCTCCCCGGTGGCGACGTGCAGGTCGACCCCCCGCAGCGCGGGGACCCCGTCGTGCTCCACCACGAGGTCGCGGACCTCCAGGCTGCATCCGCGGGTGCTCCGGCCCGGGGGCGGCTCACCACGCACGGTGCACCCCCACCGCGTCCGCGGGCGTGCGGAGGCCTGCAGACGGCATACGCAGGTGTCGCACCAGCAGCCACACCAGCAGGCCGGGCACGAGCAGCAGCAGCGTCAGCAGCACCGACAGGGCGGCGGTGTCGCCGATGCCGCCGAGCTCCTCGGCGTTGAGGACCACGACGGCCACCGTGGTGCTGCCCGGGCCGTAGAGCAGGCTGGACATCGTCACCTCGTGCAGAGCGGTCACCAGGCAGATGACCCAGGCGGTGAGCAGGGCCGGGGCGAGGGGGCGCAGGGCCACGGTGCGCACGGCCGTCAGGGGTCCGGCGCCGAAGGCGCGGGCCGCGCGCACGTGCTGGGCCGGCAGCCGGTCGACGGCTCCGGAGAGCGGCCGGTGGGCGAACGCCCAGAGCTTGGCCAGGTAGGCCAGCAGGATCAGGGCGAGCGTGCCCCCCAGCCACCGCCCGTAGGTGATCAGCAGGGCGACCGCGACGGTGGAGCCGGGCAGCACCAGGGTGAGCGTGACGACGGTGGCGAGGGGTCGCCCGCCGTGGCGGCGCTCCAGGACGGCGACGGCGCCGCCGAGCAGCGTGAGGACGGTAGCGGCGGTGCAGCCCAGGAGCAGGCTGCGCCCGACCGCGGCCAGGGTGTCCGGGCCGGTGACCGAGCGGAAGTGGTCCAGGGTCCAGTTCGCCGGTGTCGGCGGGAGGCCGACGGCACGGGTGACCGAGGCGGCGAGCAGCGCCAGGAGCGGCAGCGCGAGGCCCAGCAGCAGCCAGCCGGCGAGCGCCGCGGCGACCACGCGTCCGGCCGTCCGGGACCCCGGCGGGGGTGGGTCGGGAGCCGCAGCAGTGCCCTGGCGACGGGCCCGCAGGCGGGGCGCCAGGACGAGGTCGGCCGGTGCGAGGACCGCAGCAGCGAGCACGACCAGCAGCAGCGCCAGCGCGATCGCCTCGGTGAAGGCCGCGGGGTCGGCGCCCAGGGCGAGGTCGGAGTAGATCCGGGTGGTCACCGTCGTGAACGAGGCCGGGGTGCCCATCACCTGGGGGACGGCGAAGCTCTCCAGCGTGACGACGAAGACCAGCACCGCCGCGGCGCCGATGCTGGGGCGCAGGAGCGGCAGGGTGACCGTGCGCAGCGTGGTCAGCTCCCCCGCCCCGCTCGCCCGGGCGGCGCGGGCCAGGTCGGGCTCCGCCCCCGAGGCCAGCCCCGCAGCGGTGACGACGTAGACGATCGGCACGGCGGTGACGACGAGGACGACCACGACACCCGGCGCGCCGAGCAGCGCCGGCCAGTGCAGGCCCAGCAGCTCGTCGGTCAGGCCGGCACGGCCGTAGGCCTGGGTCCAGCTGTAACCCAGGACGAACGGGGGCAACAGCACGGGCAGCACCATCGCGACCTGCCAGAACCGTCGGGCCGGCACCGTCGTGTGGGTCAGGCCGAGCGCCGCGGCGGTGCCGACCGGGGTGGCGACCACGGTGACCAGGACGGCGAGCAGCAGCGTCCGCCCGACGGTGGCGGTCAGGTCGGGGGAGCGGGCCATGGCGGTGAGGGCCTCGCGGCCGCCCTGTGCCACGGTCTGCGCGAGGCGGGCGAGGGGCAGCACGACGAGGGCCAGCACGGCCAGCAGGACCAGCGCGGCCAGGCCGCCCGGGGCCGACGGGGTGCGGAGCCGGCCGGTGGGGCTCATCCGCCGAGGGCCGCCCTGTAGGCCGCCAGCAGTGCCGCGGTCCGGCCAGCGAGGGCGGTCCAGTCCGGCGAGACGACCCCGGCACCGGCCGGCAGCGGCGGACCGCTGACGCCGGGCCGGGTCGGGTAGGCACCGGTCGCGGCCAGGGCGCGCTGGCCCGGCTCGCTCACGAGGTACTCCACGAAGGCCCGCGCCGTGGCCGGGTGGGCCGAGGTCCGGGACACCGCCACCGGCCCCCAGACCGCGATGGCGCCGGGCCGGGGCCAGACCACGTCCAGCGGGGAGCCGGCCTTCTTCGCCGCGTTGGCCGAGCTGGAGATGGTGACCCCCGCTCGGTAGATGCCCTGGGCCACCCCGGTCGTGACGTCGTCGGGGGTCTTGACGGTGACCGCCCCGTTGGCGTGCAGGGCCCTCAGGAAGCCGGGGCCGAGGGAGGGGGTCTGGACGAACCAGCCGACCGCGCCGAGGGCGGATGCGGCGAACGCGGGGTCCGGCAGGGCGACCGCCTTGCGGAACGCCGGACCGGTGAGGTCCCCCCACGCCTCCGGCGCCGGCGTGCCGTGGCGGTGCACCGCGACGACGTAGAGCAGTGCGGCGCCCACCGCGTCGGCGGTGCGGTAGGCGGCCGGCAGCGCGGCGGCGCCGGCCGGGGTCCAGCCGCCGACGAGGTGCTGGCGCACGTAGCCCTGCATGGTCAGCGGGTCACAGGCCCAGACGACGTCCGCCCGGAGCCCGCCGGAGCGCACGTCGCCGGCGACGCGCGCGTTGAGCTGCCCGGTCGGTGCGCGGAACACCTGCACCGTGACCCCGGGGTGGCTGCGGGTGAAGCCGGCCACCACCGCCTTCTGGGTCGCGTCGGTGACACAGGTGTAGAGCGTCAGCCTGGTCGAGGCCGGGGCCGCGCGGCCCGAGGCGTTGCCACCGCAGCCGGCCGCGACCAGCGCCAGCAGCGCGAGGCCCGCCATCCAGGTGGTCCCGGCGCGTGGCCGCCCGGTCATGGCTCAGCCCTCCGGAGGCAGTGGCCCGAGGATCCACGAGCGGGGGGCGGCCGCCCTGACGCTGCCGACCGCCACCGGTGGCGCAGCCTCGGGTCGCGGGTAGGCCGCGGTGTCCGGGGACCAGCTGCCGGGATCCTCGGTCAGGCCGAGCAGCCAGGTGACCGAGCAGTCCAGGACCTGGGCCAGCTCGGGCAGCTTGGCCAGGTCGAGCCCGGTGCCGTGCTCCAGGCTGCTGACCGCCTTGTTGGTGGTCATGACGCCGAGCCGGGCCAGTCGGCTGACCACCTGCTTCTGGGTCAGGCCGAGGGCCCGCCGGCGGAGCCGGAGCCGCTGGCTCACGACCATGTGCCGGTTCGAACCGAGGTCGCCGGGTGCACCCATGACCAACTCCCCGCCCGTCTTCCCCTGGGGACATTTCAGTCTCGACCCGCTCGGGGAGTCCGTCAATCAGCGAATGACGGTCAGACGGGAGTGGCGTCCTCCGGCGGCGCCGCGTCCATGTCGGCGAGGGCGTGGACCTCGTAGGTGGCGTAGTTGAACACCGGTGCGAGGCCGAGGAGCTGCTCGAACTCCTCGTGCGAGTCGACGTCGTAGACCCACGCGCCGCCGTGGCTGCCGACGACGTGGTAGCGGGCGAGGACCTTGCCCTGCGCCTCCAGCCGCTGCCCGTAGGCCGGCATCCGGCCGATGGCCCGGGCCAGCTCGCCGGAGACCAGGGCCAGGTCGATCCGCCAGAGCACCAGGAACTTCACGCCCGGTCCCTCACGGGTGCAGCCCCGCGGCCAGCGCCTCGCCCACGACCAGGCCGAACGGGAGGTCGCCGCACGCCGTGAGGTGCAGGCCGGGCACCGTGGCGCCCTCCCACAGCCGGGCCAGCGGCAGCGAGCGCAGCAGGTCGCCGGTCACCACACCGGGGGCGGAGGAGACCAGCACCCGGCCCTCGCGGCTGACGAAGGCCGCAGGCCCGTCGACGAGGTCGAGCCAGCCCTCGGCCAGCTGCTCGACATGGCGCACGTAGACGTCACAGCCGACGACCCCGGCCAGCGTCTCGCCGCGGTGCACCGGCGTGGTGAAGGTCAGGGTGTACTCGTCGGTGCACAGGTAGTCGACGTACGGCCCGGTGATGTGCCGTCGCCCGGTCGTCGCCGGCACCGCGAACCACGGCAGGGTCGTCCAGTCGCGGAAGGTGTCGCCGGCCGGGTCGGTCTCGACGACCAGCCGCTGCGGTGTCTCGCCCGGCTCGTCGGCGGTCCACCACTCCAGCCAGTACGCCGTGTCGTCCAGGGCCGCGGGTGCGGCCACGAAGCCGGCACCCACCACGGCGAGGTCGGTGTCGGCGAGCAGCCGGGTGGCCACGGGGGCGACCAGGCGCGCCATACCGGCCCTCGTCGGCTCCTCGGCGAGGGCCCGCCGGGTCGCGGCCTGGAGCGGCGCGAGGCCGGCGAAGTGGTCCTCGGCCCAGGCGAGGAGCGCGCCGGCGGCGTGAGCGGGGCCGTGAGCGGCCGTCGGGGCGAGGCTCATGGTCTCCACGGTAGGTCCGGCGACGCTCATGCGCGTCGTCCTCGTGCCTGACGTCGCAGGCTGAGGGCCAGGCCGACCGCGTCGGCGACGTGCGCCTCGGCCAGGGCCCGTGCCCGGTCGGCGTGGCCGCGGCTGATCGCCCGGGTGAGCGTGCGGTGCGCGGTGCAGGCCGACGCGTGGGCGTCGCCGTCGTCGAGCGCGAGCCACAGCAGCGGGCCGACCTCGGTCTGCAGCCGGATCTCCTCGCGGGTCAGGCGGGGGGACTGGGCGGCGGCGGCGACCTCGACGTGGAACTGGCCCTCGGCCCGTCGGCGCTCGCGGGCGGTGGTGGCGTTGTCGAGGTCCTTCATGGCCTCCTCGAGCCGGGCGAGGTCGTCGGGGGCGGCCCGTTCGGCGGCGAGGCGGGCCGCCGAGCCGGACAGGGCGGCGTAGTGGTCGCCGAGGTCGCGCAGGTCGCGCGGGGACACCTCCTCCAACCGGGCCAGCAGGGCCGAGGCGGCCGGGTCGGCTGGGGCGGTGACGAAGCTGCCGCCTCCCCGACCGCGGCGGGTCTCCACCAGCCCGCGGTGACGCAGCGTGGTCAGCGCCTCGCGCACGGTGACCGTGGCGACGCCGAAGCGGGCGGCCAGGTCGGCCTCGCTGGGGAGCTGGGCGGCGTCGGGCAGCAGGCCGAGCGCGATGGCGTCGGACAGGCGCCGGGCGACGATCTCGGCGCGGCTCTCCTGGACGAGGGGGGCGAAGACGGCGCTGCGGGCGCGCTGGCTCAGGTGCATGGCCTCCGGCACGTTGCGTCCTCCTCACCTCGCCGCGGTCCCCCGAAGGGTAGGCGACCGGTCGCGGGTCACGGTGTGGTCACTCGCCCTTTCGACCCTTGTGCAATGACCTATGAAGTCATACGTTAAGCGCCACGTCCAGACCCTGTGGACCGGTTCCCGCGTGTCCCCCACCTCGCACAGGAGCTCACCGATGGCGCAACCAGCGACGCCCGGACAGCAGACCCGGTCGGCGGTGGCCGCCCCAGCCATCCGTCTCGAGGCGGTGCGCAAGTCCTTCGGCGAGGTGGACGCGGTGCGCGGGGTGGACCTCGACATCGCCGACGGCGAGTTCTTCTCGATGCTCGGCCCGTCCGGCTCGGGCAAGACCACGGTGCTGCGGATGATCGCCGGGTTCGAGGCGCCGACTGGCGGTCGGATCGTGCTCGCTGGCCAGGACGTGACGCGGGTGCCGCCGTTCGACCGTGACGTCAACACGGTCTTCCAGGACTACGCGCTCTTCCCGCACATGTCGCTGGAGCAGAACGTCGCCTACGGTCTGCGGGTCAAGGGCGTGGGCCGCGCGGAGCGGCACCGGCGGGCCAACGAGGCGCTCGAGCGGGTGCAGCTGCCCGGCTTCGGCGCGCGGCGCCCGTCCCAGCTCTCTGGTGGCCAGCGCCAGCGCGTGGCGCTCGCCCGTGCCCTGGTCAACGAGCCCAAGGTGCTCCTGCTCGACGAGCCCCTCGGCGCGCTCGACCTCAAGCTGCGCCAGCAGATGCAGGTCGAGCTCAAGGCGATCCAGCGCGACGTCGGCATCACGTTCGTCTTCGTCACCCACGACCAGGAGGAGGCGCTGACCATGAGTGACCGGATCGCCGTCTTCAACAACGGCCTGGTCGAGCAGGTCGGCACCGCCACCGAGGTCTACGAGCAGCCGAGGACCCCGTTCGTCGCCGGGTTCGTCGGCACGACCAACCTCGTCGACGGCTCCGCGGCCGAGCGCCTGTTCGGCCAGCCGGGCACCTGGAGCATCCGCCCGGAGCGGGTGCGCGTGGTCGACCCCTCCACCGGGGCCGGCCCGACCGAGCGGACCGTCGACGGCACCGTGCGCGAGGTGGTCTACCTGGGTTCGGCCATCCGGCTGCTCGTGGACACCCCGGCCGGCACCTCCCTGGTGGCCACCCAGCCCAACCTGGCGACCGCACACACCCAGCTCGACGACTGGCTCGGCCGCCCGGTCCGCCTCGTCTGGCACCAGGACCACGCCCACCGCGTCGGCGTGGCCTGACCCCTCCCGTCACCACCCGGAACACCTTGGAGGTCACCATGTTCAAGCCCCGACCGCTCGCGGCGGCCGTCGCCGCCGTCGGTGCGCTCGCGCTGGCGGCGTGCGGCTCGTCCACCAGTGGTGGCAGCAGCGCCGGCGGCTCCACCCGTCAGCCCCCGCCCAAGGTCGCCATGGCCCAGAAGGTCGGGCCCGGCGAGGGCCAGCTCAACGTCGTGGCCTGGGCGGGCTACGCTGAGGACGGCTCCAACGACCCCACCCAGGACTGGGTGCACCCGTTCCAGAAGGCCACCGGGTGCCAGGTCAACGTCAAGGTCGCCAACACCTCCGACGAGATGGTCACCCTGATGCACACCGGGGACTACGACGTGGTCTCCGCCTCCGGCGACGCCACGCTGCGGATGATCTACGCCGGCGACGTCGCCCCCGTGAACACCGCGCTGGTGCCCAACTACGCGACGATCTTCCCGTTCCTCAAGGACCGGGACTGGAACTCGGTCGAGGTCAACGGCAAGCGCCAGATGTACGGCATCCCGCACGGCTGGGGCGCCAACCTGCTGATGTGGAACGAGAGCGTGGTCAAGACCCCGCCGACGTCCTGGGGTGCGGTCTTCGACCCGAAGTCGCCGTACAAGGGCAAGATCACGGCCTACGACTCGCCGATCTACATCGCCGACGCCGCGCTGTACCTCATGAAGACCAAGCCCGACCTGGGGATCAAGAACCCGTTCGCGCTGGATGACACGCAGTTCAAGGCGGCGGTGGACCTGCTCAAGGCCCAGCGCCCGATCATCGGGGAGTACTGGGCCGACTACACCAAGGAGGTCCAGGCCTTCGAGTCCGGCACCTCGGTGATCGGCACGACCTGGCAGGTCATCACGAACCTCATCCAGGCCGACAAGAAGGTCAAGGTCAAGGCGATCGTGCCGACCGAGAACTCCACCGGCTGGTCGGACACGTGGATGGTCTCCTCGAAGTCCAAGCACCCTAACTGCTCCTACGAGTGGATGAACTACATCGTCTCGCCCAAGGTCAACGCCCAGGTCGCGGCCTGGTTCGGTGAGGCGCCGGCCCAGTCCGGGGCGTGCACCCAGCCCGGCATGCAGGAGCACTGCGCGACGTACCACGCCGCGGACAAGGCCTACTCGGACAACATCTACTACTGGACCACGCCGACGAAGGCCTGCCTGGACGGGCGCACCAACGTGACCTGCGTCGACTACAGCAAGTGGACCCAGGCCTGGACCGAGATCAAGGGCTGACCGCGTGCCGGGTCGTTCCGTCTCCCGGGTGCTCCACCAGCACCCGTGGCTCCGGCTGGGAGGGCTGCTCTCCCTGCCGGGGCTGTGGCTGGTGGTCGCCTACCTCGGGTCGCTCGCGGCCATGTTCGTCACCGCGGTCTGGACGACCGACACCTTCACCGGCGACATCATCCGGCAGTTCACCTGGGAGAACTTCCAGACGCTGCTGACGGACTCGGTCTACCGCCACATCGCGCTGCGCAGCCTGGGCGTGGCGGCCGCGGTGACCGTGGTCGACGCGCTCATCGCGCTGCCGATCGCGTTCTACATGGCCAAGGTCGCCGGCCGGCGCACGCGTCAGGTCATGGTCGTGGCCATCCTGACGCCGCTGTGGGCCAGCTACCTGGTCAAGGCGTACTCGTGGCGGATCATGCTCGGCGACAACGGGGCGATCAACTGGGCCCTCGGCCCGTTCGGCCTCCACGGACCCGGCTACGGCCTCTTCGCCACGACGCTGACCCTGGCCTACCTGTGGCTGCCGTTCATGATCCTGCCGGTCTACGCCGGCCTGGAGCGGGTGCCCGACTCCCTGCTGGAGGCCTCGAGCGACCTCGGGGCCCCGGCCGGGCGGACGTTCCGCGCGATCGTCCTGCCGCTGCTGTTCCCGGCGCTGGTGGCCGGGTCGATCTTCACCTTCTCGCTCAGCCTGGGCGACTACATCACCGTCAAGATCGTCGGCGGTGCGACCCAGCTGTTCGCCAACGTCATCTACGACAACATCGTGACCGCCAACAACCTGCCGTTCGCCGCCGCGGCCGCGACGTTCCCGGTGCTGGCCATGGTCATCTACCTGCTGCTGGTCCGCCGCACCGGCGCGCTGGACAACCTGTGAGGGGCGTGCCGTGATCCTGTCCACCCGTGCCCGGACCCTGCTGCGCGTCGCCGTGGTGCTCGGGCTCGCCGTGATCTACGTGCCGCTGCTCGTGGTGCTGGTCAACAGCTTCAACACCTCGCGCACCTTCGGCTGGCCGCCCTCGGGGTTCACCCTCGAGTGGTGGCAGCGCGCCGCGGCCAGCGAGGGCGTCCTGCGGGCGGTGGGCACGAGCATCCGGGCCGGCCTCGGCGCCACGGCGATCGCCCTGGTGCTGGGGACGATGGCGGCGTTCGCGGTGCAGCGGTTCCGCTTCTTCGGCCGCGAGTCGGTCTCGTTCCTGGTGCTGCTGCCGATCGCCCTGCCGGGCATCGTCACCGGTATCGCGCTGAACAACGCCTTCCGCTCCCTGCTCGGCGGGCTCAGCCTGACCACGGTGATCATCGGCCACGCGACGTTCTGCATCGTCGTGGTCTACAACAACGTCCTCGCCCGGCTCCGCCGCACCGGCACGTCGCTGGAGGAGGCGTCGGCCGACCTCGGTGCCGGCATCTTCCAGACGTTCCGGCTGGTCACCCTGCCGGTGATCCGTTCGGCGCTGCTGGCCGGCGGGCTGCTGGCGTTCGCCCTGTCCTTCGACGAGATCATCGTGACCACGTTCACCGCCAGCCCCGGCGTGCAGACCCTGCCCCTGTGGATCTTCGGCAACCTGTTCCGCCCCAACCAGGCGCCGGTGGTCAACGTCGTGGCGGCCGTGCTCATCGTCGCCTCGTTCGTGCCGGTCTACCTCGTGCAGCGCATCGGCGGCGGGGAGAGCGCCGGCGGCCGCCTCTGACCAACCCCACGTCCACGACCGAACACCGCTCGGCCCGCGTTTCGGCCCCGATCGGGGCCGGTTTCGCGGGTCAAGGCGTGTCCGGTGCCGCAGACGCCGGTATGCCGTGTGGCGGGCTAGCGGACCCGCCATCCCTTCGCCGGTGGCGGGGGAGGGGACATCCCGGGGTCGGCGTCGGTGAACGGGCGGGTCGTCTGGACCATCCGCGCCAGCTCGGCCGCCCCGCGCACGCCGGCCGGGAACGGCATCCGGCGCACCCGGCGCAGCAGCTCGTCCTCGTCGAGCGGCGCGCGTCCGGCGACCAGCACCGTGTTGCCGAACCGCCGGCCCTTGAGCACCTCGACGCTGGCGACCAGGGCCAGGTGCGGCAGGCTCGCCCGGGCCGCGGCGGCCACCCTGGCGACGTAGCGCATCCCGGGCTCGTCCGCGAGGTTGGCCAGCAGCAGGCCGCTGGGCTTGAGCACCCGGGCCACGTCGGCCAGGAACTCGCTCGTGGTGAGCTCGGCCGGGACCCGGCCCGCGGCATACGCATCGAGGACCACCACGTCCGCGCTGGCGTCGGCGAGCTGCCCGACCCCGGTGCGGCCGTCCAGCGGCCGCACCCGGATGCGGTGCCGCCGGGGGAGGGGGAGCTCGCGGCGCACCGCCTCCGTCAGCGTGGTGTGCGGCTCGAGCACGATCTGCGGGGAGCCGGGGCGCTCGGCGTCGACCCAGCGGGCCAGGGTCAGCCCGCCGCCGCCGACGTGGGTCACGCCGAGCGGTCCGGGCGGCAGCGTCTGCAGCACGCACGCGAAGTACTGCACGTAGTCGAAGACGAGGTGCGTCGGGTCGGCGGGGTCGACGTGCGACTGCGGGGTGTCGCCGAGCATGACGGTCACGCCGCCGCGCCCGTCGTCGTCCGGGACGAACCCGACGTGTTCCTCAGCGGTCACGTCGCCCCGCAGACCCGACCGAGCGCACCAGTTCCGTCGAATGGTGGCCCGTTGAGCCCCCAGACGACGGAACTCGTGCGTTCGGTGCCGTGAGTCACAGGCTCGAGGTCACGGGCGCAGCATCGTCTTGATGGCGCGCCGCTCGTGCATCGCGGCGTAGCCCTCGGCGACCTCGGAGAGCGGGATCTCGAGGTCGAAGACGAGGCCGGGGTTGATCGCGCCGGAGAGCACGTCGTCGCGCAGCTGCGGGAGGTACTCGCGCACCGGGGCGATGCCACCGGCGAGGCCGACGTTGCGCACGAACATGTCGCGCAGCGGCAGCTCGATGCCGTGCGGCACGCCGACGTAGCCGACGGTGGCGCCCGGGCGGGCCACCGCGATCGCGGTCTTCATGGCCTGGTCGGTGCCGACGCACTCCAGCACCGCGTCCGCGCCGACGCCCTTGGTCAGCTCGAGCACCGCGGCGATGCCCTCCTCGCCGCGCTCGGCGATGACGTCGGTGGCGCCGAACTCGCGCGCAATGGTCTGGCGGGCGGCGTGCCGGGACATGGCCACGACGCGGTCGGCGCCCATGCGGTGGGCGGCGAGGACGCCGGACAGGCCGACGGCGCCGTCACCCACGACGACGACCGTGTCGCCCGCCGAGACCTGCGCGGCGACCGCGGCGTGCCAGCCGGTGCCCATGACGTCGGACAGGGTCAGCAGCGAGGCGACCATCGACTCGTCGGGGACCTCGGGGGTCGCGACCAGGGTGCCGTCGGCCAGCGGCACGCGGACGACCTCGCCCTGTCCGCCGTCGACCAGGCCGCCGTCGCGGTCGGGCCCGCCCCAGAAGCCGCCGGTCGAGCAGGCGGACTGGATGCCGTTCTGGCAGTGCGGGCAGGTGTTGTCGGAGTACATGAACGGCGCGATGACGAAGTCACCCGGCGCGACCGAGGTGACCGACGCGCCGACCTCCTCGACGATGCCGACGAACTCGTGGCCGATCCGCGAGCCCTCGGTGATCGGGTTCTCGCCGCGGTAGGGCCACAGGTCGGAGCCGCAGATGCACGAGGCGGTGACGCGCACGATGGCGTCGGTCGGTGCGAGCAGGGTGGGCTCGGGCACGTCGGAGAGTCGGATGTCGAACGGGGCGTGGATCGTCGTGGCCTTCACAACCCGACAGCATCCGTGGCGAGGCGGACCCGATGCAAATGCGACGATGCGCGCATGCCACCTCGTCGTCGCATCCCACCCCCCGACGGACTGCAGGCGCTGGAGGTATGGCGCGCCGACCCCTCCGCCGCGGACCGCGCCACCGTGGCCACCGCGGTCCGGTTCACCCTGGAGGAGCTGGCCGCCCGCGCACCGGGGCGGACGCTGGAGGTCCGCGTCCCGCCATACGGGGCGGTGCAGTGCATCGAGGGGCCGACGCACACCCGCGGCACCCCGCCGAACGTCATCGAGACCGACGCGCCGACCTGGCTGGCGCTGGTGACCGGCGAGCTGGGCTGGGCTGAGGCGGAGTCCGGCGGCAGCGTCCGCGCCAGCGGCCAGCGGGCAGACCTGTCCCACCTGCTCCCACTCGTCGGCGGCGCCTGAGCCGCCGGGCACACTGGGGCCCATGCGTTTCGGTCTGACGATCCTGCCCGAGCACCGGTGGAGCGACGCCGCGGCGAGGTGGCGGCAGGCCGACGAATGGGGCTTCGACCACGCCTGGACCTACGACCACCTCACGTGGGCGGGGCTGCCGGACGAGCCGTGGTTCGGCACGACGCCGACACTGACCGCCGCGGCGATGGTCACCGAGCGGGTCCGGCTCGGCACGTTCGTCGCCTCGCCGAACTACCGCCACCCGGTGACGTTCATGCGCGACCTGCTCGCCCTCGACGACGTCTCCGGTGGCCGCGTCATCGCCGGCCTGGGCACCGGCGGTGACCTCGACTCGCGCATCCTCGGCGACCCGGGGCTGAGCGTGAAGCAGCGGGTCGACCGGTTCGAGGAGTTCGTGACCCTGCTCGACCGGGTGCTCACGCAGGACCACGTCGACCACGACGGCGAGTACTTCCGGGCCCGGGACGCCCGCAGCCTGCCCGGGTGCGTGCAGCAGCCGCGGATCCCGTTCGTGATGGCCGCCAACGGGCCCCGCTCGCTGCGGCTGGCGGCACGGTTCGGCGCCGGCTGGGTCACCACTGGCCCGAACGCGGACTCGCTGGACGAGTGGTTCGCCGCCGTGGCTGCCCTCTCGGAGCGGCTCACGCAGACCCTGGCCGACGCCGGCCGTGACGGCACGGGGTTCGCCCGCTATCTCAACCTCGACTCCTCGCCGCAGTTCTCGATGGAGAGCGCCGGCGCGTTCGAGGACCTGGTCGGCCGTGCCGCCGAGCTGGGCTTCACCGACGTGATCAGCCACTGGCCGCGGCCCGAGGGCGTGTATGCCGGTCGGCCCGCCGTGCTCGAGCAGGTCGCCACCGAGGTCATCCCCCGCCTGCGCCGCGACCTGCCCTGAGCTCCACCCGCCGAGCCACGCGCCCACTCACGCGCCGGGCTGGACGTTGGTGCCCCTTCAGCGGCGCCGAAGCGGCACCAACGTCCAGCTCGGCGGGATCAGGCGCGGGTTCAGACGCCGTCGGGTCAGGCGAAGGGGAACAGCGCGATCGGGGCGGTGGTCGGCTTGTCGGAGCCACCGGCGGGCTCGACGGTGATGCCCGCGGCGACCGCCTGGGCGGCATCGCCGTCGAGCACCATGCTCACCTGCTTCTGGCTGCCCTCGGGCATGAGGCCGGCCTTGACCATGGTTCCGTCCTTGTGCTGCAGCCAGACCTCGTAGACGTGGCCGGCCGGTGCCGCGGGCATGTTGTCGGCGACGATGACCGCCTTGCGCAGGCTCGGCGAGCGCACGATGGTCGCCCGGGCCCCGTCGAGGGTCTTGGCGAAGCGCTGGGCGTCGGCGGCGGCCAGGACGCGCTGGGTGGCGTCGAGCGGGGTGCCGGAGTGCTGCCACGGCTGCCACACCACGGCCAGGGCGAGCAGGGCCGCGGCAGCGACCCCGATCAGCCACCGGGCCGGCGTGGCGAGGCGACGGCCCCGCCGCTGCGCGAGCTCGTCGGGGGCCGCGGCGGAGGCGGCCGGGACGTCCGGCGCCGGGTTGACGGGCTCCTTGGCCTCGGTCACCGGGGGCTCGGGCACCGGCACCATGACCACGGCGGGCTCGGCGAGCTGGAGGGCGCCCTCGGGCTGGTCGACGACCGGCGGCAGGGGGCGCACGGAGGAGATGTCCCGCAGCACGGCGGCGCGCAGGGACGGCGGAGGCGTGACCTCGGTCAGGCCGGCGAGCTCGCCGGCGGCGGCGCGCAGGGTGGCGACCTCGTCGCGACACTGGCTGCACACGGCGAGGTGCTTCTCGAACGCGACCCGCTCCTCGCCCTCGACCGCGTCGACGGCGTAGGCGCCGGACAGGCCGTGGATGTCGTCGTTCATGACTCGAGTCCTAGCGTGTCGCGCAGACGGATCAGGCCATCGCGGATGCGGGTCTTGGCCGTGCCGACAGGTAGTTCCAGCATGGCTGCCACCTCCCGATGTGTGTAGCCCCCGAAGTAGGCCAGCTCGAGCGCTCCTCGCTGGGCCTCGGTGAGCGTGTCCAGTGCCCGGCGCACGCGTTGGGCGTCCAGGCGGCGATGGGCCTCCTCGCTGGTGGCGTCGTAGGCGGGGGACTGGTTGCGGGCCTCGTACGCCGCATCGCGTCGTCCCGCGGCCTCGGCCGACCGGACCCGGTCGACCGCCTTGCGGTGGGCGATGGTGAGCATCCAGGACAGCGCCGACCCGCGGTCTGCGTCGAACCGGGCGCTCATCCGCCAGATCTCCAGGAACACGTCCTGGGTGACCTCCTCGGCCTGCGCGCGGTCACGGACCACGCGCAGGACGAGGCCGAACAGACGGGCGGAGGTCGCGTCATACAGCCGGGTGAAGGCCTTCTCGTCCCCGAGCGAGCACCCCTTGAGCATCTCCGCGAGGTCGGCGGACCGGGCCTCGCCCGGGCCGCCGGCGGGCACACCGGAACCCCCGAGCGACGGATCGACCGGAGGGACCAGTGCCATGTGGACCATGATGCTCTACCCCTGCAAACCGCTCAGGCCTTGGGGACCAGCACGTTGTCGATGATGTAGACCGTCGCGTTGGCCGTCGGCACGTTGCCGCAGATGACCTTGGCGTTGCCGTCGACAGTGAAGGTCTGGCCGGAGCCGGCCACCGTGATCGAGCCGCCACCCAGCGTCTTGTGCGTGCCCGCCAGCTGCTCGGGGGTGAGCTTGCCGGCCACGACGTGGTTGGTCAGCACCTTGGTCAGCAGGCCCTTGGGGTCGGACAGCGCCTTGTCGAGGGTGGCCTTGTCGAGCTTGCCGAAGGCGTCGTTGGTCGGGGCGAAGACGGTGATGCCCTGCGCGGAGTTCAGCGTGTCGACCAGGCCGGCCTTCTTGACGGCGGTGACCAGCGTGGACAGCAGCGGGTTGTTGCTCGCGGCCGTGGCGACCGGGTCGGTGGCCATGCCGTTGAAGCTGCCCTTGCCGTCCTTCGGCACCGCCGAGCAGCTGGCGCCGAAGACCATGGCCGAGGCGTCGCTGGAGGACGAGGACATCGTGTCCGAGGGGCTCGAGGTCATCGAGTCGGAGGACGTCGAGGACGAGGAGCTGCTGGCCGCGTCGGTGCCGCTGTTGCCACAGGCGGCCAGGCCGAGCGGGAGGGCGAGGGCGAGGCCGGCGATGGCGCCGGCGCGACGGATTGTCATGAGTGATCTCCTAGGTTCCGATGTCCTGCTTGCACCAGTAGTTCGGCGCTGACCTGCGGTTGGATTGGTTTGATTCGCAAGAGTTTTCACTGATCTCGTCACGGCTCAGCCGACCAGGACGATGACTTCCTGGATGCCGCTGGAGCCGCTGGGGAACGGCGTGGCGCGCTGGTCGGTCTGCACCGCACCGCTGCGGTCGATGGCGCGGGCGCGCAGCTGGTGACGGCCGGAGGTGGCCTTCCACGGCAGGTACCACTGGCGCCAGTAGTCGAGGCCCACGTCGGGCCCGAGCGTGGCCCTCTGCCACCGACCGCCGTCGATGCTGACCTCGACACCGGCGACACCGCGGTGCTGCGCCCAGGCCACGCCACCGATGGCGGTCGTGCCGGCCTGGATGGTCGACAGCGGTCGCGGGGTGTCGATGCGGGCCGACGTCTTGATCGGGGCGTCGGTCGCCCAGTTGCGCCGGGTCCAGTAGGCCTGGTCCTTCGCGTACGTCGTGGCGGTGAGCTGCGTCAGCCACTTGGTGGCACCGACGAAGCCGTACAGCCCCGGGGTGACGAGACGGGCCGGGAAGCCGTGCTTGTCCGGCAGCGGCGCGCCGTTCATGCCGACCGCCACCAGGGCGTCGCGCCCGTCGCGGACGACCGTCATCGGGGTGCCGATGGTGAACCCGTCGACCGCGGTGCTCAGCAGCTGGTCCGCGTCCCCGTGGACGCCGGCCCGCTCGAGCAGGTCGGACAGGCGCACGCCGAGCCAGCGGGCCGCCCCGACGTAGCCGCCGCCGACCTCGTTGCTGACGCACGTCATCGTGATGTCGCGCTCGATGAGCGGCATCGCCAGCAGGTCGCGGTAGCTGAAGGTCAGCTCGTGGTCGACCATCCCGGTGACCCGCAGCCGCCAGCGGTCGGCGCTCACCCTCGGCACGACGAGGTTGGTGTCGACCCGGTAGAACGCGGCGTTGGAGGTGCGCAGTGGCGAGATGCCGTCGACCGTCCTCTCAAGGCCCGCTGGGAAGGCGGGGGCCGGGCCCCGGGGCGCGGGCAGTGCCGTGACCCCGCTGCCGCCGGAGCCGGCCAGCTTCTGGCCCAGGGCGGCGACACCGACGGCTCCCACCGCCACCCCGGTGGCGCCGAGGAGGAAGGTGCGCCGGCTGTCGCCGGCGGTCGGGTATGCCGTGAGTGCCAGCCCGCTGCGGGCCGCGCCTCCGGCGACCAGCCGGAACAGCAGCACCAGCACGCCCAGGCCGACCACGACTGCGGTCATTCCCGGGAGCGCATCCGCCGGGGCGGCCACGGGACGGGTCAGCGCCGCGGCGGTGGCCAGGCCCCCCAGCACCACGAC
>NZ_DASVZH010000207.1:0-3797 GCF_036391795.1 Oryzihumus sp. | reverse complement strand
CGTGTTCGCGATGTTCGCCGGTTTCTACTTCTGGTGGCCCAAGCTCACCGGCCGGATGCTCGACGAGCGCTGGGGCAAGGTCCACTTCTGGATGCTGTTCATCGGCTTCCACACCACCTTCCTCATCCAGCACTGGCTGGGCGTCAAGGGCATGCCGCGTCGCTACGCCGACTACCTGCCCGAGGACGGCTTCCAGTGGATGAACGACGTGTCCAGCGCGGGCGCGCTGCTGCTCGGCGCCTCCACGCTGCCGTTCCTCTACAACGTCTGGAAGACCTGGCGCACCGCGCCGCTGGTGGAGACCGACGACCCGTGGGGCTACGGCGCCTCGCTGGAGTGGGCGACCTCCTGCCCGCCGCCGCGGCACAACTTTGAGACGATCCCGCGGATCCGCTCGGAGCGTCCGGCCTTCGACCTGCACCACCCCGAGGTCGCGGCCTACGACTCGCCGCAGGCTGACAAGAACATTCTCGACTCCCTTCTGGGCGAGCCCGACCTGCACCACCACTCGGAGGACAAGCACTGATGAAGGTCGAGACCTGGCTGTTCGGCGCGGGGACGTTCATCTTCGCCCCCCTCGGGCTGATCTACGGCTTCTTCACCCACTGGAACGAGCCGGTCGGGCCGGTGGCCCTGATGCTGACCGCCGGCCTGTCCGCCCTGATCGGGTTCTACCTCTGGTGGACCGGCCGCAAGCTGGACGACCGTCCCGAGGACGACCCGTTCGCGCCGGTCGAGGCTGCCGAGGGTGACTACGGCTTCTTCAGCCCGCACAGCTGGTGGCCGCTGCCGCTGGCCGCCTCGGCTGCCCTGACCTTCCTGGGGCTGGCCGTCGGCTGGTGGCTCGTGGTGATCGGCGTCGTCTTCGGCTCGTTCGCCCTCGTGGGTTGGGTCTTCGAGTACTTCCGCGGGGAGCGCGCGGTCTGACCTTTCTGGCCCGATCTGCCCGGTTCGCACCGACGGACCGGGTAGGCTGGCGCCAACAACCGTCCGAGAGCCGTGGTCTCCCCAACGGGGGGCCACGGCTCTCGGACGGTTCCGGGACGTTCACGGGGGGACCGCGCCGGGATCGTTGTACGACCGTGACCGCGGTCGGCGGCTCCGTCGTCAACCACCCGCGCGTCCCGTGCGTCCTCATGGATGGGTGCCCTCGCTGGGGCCCCTGCGAAGTTCGTCCTTCGGGTGGGAGTCGGTCAACGTGGTGATCTCGACAATGCGGCGTCGTGCTGCCCTCGCGGCGGCCCTGCTCTCCGGCGCGGCCCTGGTGTCGGCCTGCGGCCCCGCAGGTGGCGCCTCGGGCACGTCAGCCAGGGGAGCCGGGACACATGCCTTGGCCACGGCCGGCGGTGCGACGAGCACCACCCAGCAGGCCACCCCGGCGCAGCTGTCGATCAGCCCCTCCGACGCCGCCACGGGCGTCCTGCCGACCGCCCCGGTGACCGTCCGGGCCGAGTCCGGCACGCTCGGCAGCGTCACGCTCACGGCCGCCGACGGCGAGACGGTGAACGGCGCGGTCGGTGCCGACGGCACCTGGAAGGCGAGCGGCCGGCTCACTCCCGGCACGGCATACACGCTGACCGCGAAGGCGACCGGGCAGGACGGCACACCGTCCACGGTGACCTCCTCGTTCTCCACCCTGAAGCCGGCGGTGACCGCGACCTACGGGCTGATCCCCGGCGGTGGCACCGTCGGCGTGGGCATGCCGGTGAGCGTGCAGTTCGACTCCCCGGTCATGACCAAGGCCGAGCGGGCGCAGGTCGAGAAGCTGATGAAGATCTCGGTCAGCCCCAAGCAGGTGGGCGCCTGGGGGTGGCTGGACAACCGCCAGCTGATGTGGCGGCCCCAGAGCTACTGGCTCCCCGGCACCCACGTGACGGTGACGGCGCCGCTGCACGGCGTGCAGACCGGTGACGGCAAGTGGGTGGCGGCCGACGACAGCACGAGCTTCACCGTCGGCTCCGCGATGGTCAGCACCGTCGACATGAACGCCCACACCATGACGGTGCGCCAGAACGGCGCCGTGCTGCGCACGTTCAAGGTCAGCACCGGGCGCCCCGGGCCCAAGACCGAGACCCGCTACGGCACCAAGGTCATCATCTCCCGCGACGGCGACGTCACCATGGACTCGACCACGATCGGCATCCCCAAGGGCAAGCCGGGCTACTACAAGATCGACACCAAGTGGGCGATGCGCCTGACCTGGACCGGCGAGTTCATCCACTCGGCCCCGTGGTCGGTCGGCGCCCAGGGCAATTCCAACGTCTCTCACGGCTGCACCAACATGGCCCCGGCCGATGCGCAGTGGATGTTCGAGCACTCCAAGGTCGGCGACGTCGTGAACTTCACCGGGTCCAAGCGGCCGTTCCAGCCGACCGAGGGCTACGGCATCTGGATGTACTCCTTCAGCCAGTGGAAGGCCCAGAGCGCCCTGGTCTGACCGGTTCCGGTCCGCACAGCGGGCCGGGCCGCCAGGCCGGGCCGCACCCTTCCGGGGCGAGGCCCCGCTGCCGTGTCCCGGCCCCGTATGCCGTGTGCCTGCCTACGCTGACGCCATGGAAGCGCCTGACCGGCGCGGCAGTTCGTGGCCGACCTGACCATCGGACCGGCGGTGCTGGAACGCCTGCGGACGCTCCTCGACCTGTCCGGAGGCGCCGAGGAGCGGGTGGGTCGAAGCCAGGTCACCTTCCAACGCGCCGGGGCTTTGCGTACCTGTGGCGTCCCGGGCAGTACCTCGTGCACCCTGACGCGGACCTGGTCGTCTCGATCGCCCTGGGACGCCCCGTGGACTCGGCCCGGTTCAAGCAGGTCGTGCAGGTCAGCCCCCGACACTGGATGCACCAACTCGAGGTGCACTCCGCCGAGGACCTCGACGAGCAGGTGGCCGCGTGGTTGGCCGAGGCCGCCCGTGAAGCGGGTGACCCTTGATCCCGCTCAGTCCCAGCCGAGCTCGTGGAGCCGCTCGTCGTCGATCCCGAAGTGGTGCGCGATCTCGTGGACCACGGTCACGGCGATCTCCTCGAGCAGTTCCTCCCGGTCCCCGCACATGCGCTGCAACGGGCCCTGGAACAGTGTGATCCGGTCCGGGAGCGACCCCATGGCCCACGCGTCCCCGCGCTCGGTCAGGGGAGTGCCGTCGTAGACCCCGAGCAGGTCAGGGTCGTGCTCCGGGGGTTCGTCCTCGACGAGGAAGACGACGTTGTCCATCAGGTCGAGCAGCTCGGCGGGGACCTCGTCGAGCGCGTCGCCCACGGCGTCCTCGAACTCTTGCCGCGTCATCCGGACTCCCATGCCCCGCAGCCTCTCATCCGCTGCCCGGTATGCCGGGTGGTTGGGTCGGGCTCGAGGCGGCCCCGGGCCGGGTCGTGGCGCGGGCCGGGTGGTTTCCTGTGTGCCAGCCGCGCGTGGCGCGACCGTGCGATGACTGGAGTGGCCTGTCGGTGGTCGAATGTATGTTCGAATCATGCACCAGGGGGATCGTCGTCAGGGGGCCGCGGCCAGCGGCTCCGGTGGCGTGCCCGCCGCGGGGGCCTCTTTCGCGGACCGGTTGGCCGTGGTGGACGCCGCGCGGGAGTCCTTGGCCGGGATCGAGCAGGTGCTGCACCAGTGCCAGGGCGCGGACCTGGGTCCGGCGATGGGCTTGTTGGATGCGTTGGCCTGCAGGGTCGAGGCGGCCAAGGTGGCCGTGCTTGGGGAGGCTCTGGAGCGGGGCGAGGTGGCCTCCTCGTGTGCGACGGCGGCGGGGTGGGTGCTGGAGTGGGCGCCGTCCTACCGGTCCGGTGGGGCGGGTGACCTGGTCA
>NZ_DASVZH010000206.1:0-23934 GCF_036391795.1 Oryzihumus sp. | reverse complement strand
CGGTTGACTCACCTGTCGCGTCGGGGCCCGGGGACCTCCCCGTTGGCGACCTCTTCGATCCAGTCGACAGCCTCGTCCGACAGGTAGAAGCCCGTCGGACCGCTCTGGCCGACCCACCAAGCATCAGACGCCACCTGACCGCCGGCGCGCGTGATCTCCTCAACGACTGAAGCCGTCAGTGCGTCGCCGTTGTTGGCGATCAGCCAGTCGCGGGTCGCCTGCGGCAACCGAGGCCACCACTCCTCAAGGGATGCGGGCACGCCGTCAATCGTATTCCCGCGACGGACAGGTCGTACGCACGATCATCGGCATGAGCGGACACCGGGGCCCCGGGAGATGGGACGCACCCAGTCAGGACTCCACCGCTGCACTGCCGGGTCCGTGGTACCCCTGGGCGCCTCGACAGGGCGACGCCCGGCTGGGGCGCGGCCGTCCGCGTGGCTGAAGCGTGTGCGGTTTCGACGTCGGCAGGAGGACGCGGCGGCCACCATGGCCAGGTCGATGTGGGGTGGCCATCGCCGCCCGGATGCGGTCCTCGCCATTGGCTGGAAGGCTTGCGACGGGCCTGACAAGTGAGGTCGAGGCATCGGTGGTAAAGGGGACAGCGTGAGTGTCGAGGCCGCCTGCGGTTCGACTGGCCACCGCATCTGGATCTCCTGCGCGGGGGCGTTACTCATCATCCTGGGCGCTGCGGGGGGTCAACCTTCCCCTGTTCGGCCGGCTCCGTCAGCCGGTGGGCGCGCCGTTGTCATCCCGAGCTCAACCAATCAGGAGAGCCGCACGAACCCGGAGCGACTGGGCTCGGACGGGGTCGCGCAGGAGCTGGCTGCGATGCCGTGGCGAGCCATCACTCGCAGCCCCTCGTGCGGCGGGCTTCCCAACACGGTCCTGCGGGTGGTCACGCAAGACGTCTCCGGCGACGGGGTCCCCGATGCCGTGGTGCTGGCTCGTTGCGACACGACTACGGGAACAATGCCCAGCCAGCTGTATGTGTTCAGCCCAGCGCCGCTGTCCGACCGACCGCAACTGCTGGACACCCTGCTGAACGGCCAGCAGTGGCAGGCCGCCTCGGTGCGCGTCGCCGGGCGACGGATCATCACCTGGGGCGCCCGGTCCTCCCCCGGCGTACCCAACTGCTGCCCTGACATTCACCGACAACTGGCCTGGCGCTGGGACGGAGCCGGCTTCCAACAAACCAGCTGAGGTCCTGCTCCTGTGTGCCGTCCTGGGGGCGGCCTCGGCTCGTAAACCTCGGTGGTTCAGCGCCCCTCCTGCAGGAGCTGACACCCGGCACTGGTGACCACACCAGTCACGGGGCGATCAGGTCAACCGGCTCCTGCACCACCTGAGCACCGCGTACCCGAGCTTTCGGGTCGTCCACCGCGAGGCCTCCACCCAGGCAGATGATCGATCCCTGCGCAGCCCGCGCAGCCGCTGGATCACCGGTCGAGCGGTCAACGTGAGCGCGGTCGGCGGGCGCGGTGGCGCGCCCGTCTCTGGTGCGCCCGACGGCGTCGCACGGCCCGGACCCGCAGCCCCACGAGCAAGGCTGCAAACCCTCCCAGGAACCAAGCCACAACGGTCGCCCATCTCGGGAGAGCAGGCGCAGGCACGGCCGTGGCCGAGGCCGCCAGAGGGGCGCGTCCGGCTGCCACCGCCCGGGCGGCTTGGGGGCTCACGAGCGTGCCGATCGGGTGCACGTGCCCGAGCGCCGCGAAGCCCCAGTCCAGGAGGTGCTCCGCCTCCGGGTAGTAATGCGGCGTGGCGTGCAGCAACGTCAGGATCAGGGTGTGACCGCCCCTTCGTGCGACTCCGACGAAGGTGCCCCCGGAGCGCACCGTGTAGCCGGTCTTCATGCCGATCGCCCCTGGATAACGCTCGAGAAGCTTGTTCTCGGCAACGATCGTCCTCGGCCGGCCGCCATCGCCGGTCACGACCATTCTGGAAGTGCCGGCCAGCCGCGCCAGTTCGGGGAGGGCGAGTGCGGCCCTGCCGATGAGCGCGAGGTCGTAGGCCGAGGACTGCTGGCTGGGGGCGTCGAGACCGTTCGGCGTCATTGCTCTGGTGTCGTCAGCGTGGAGCCGGCGGGCTTGGGCGTTCATCCGGGCCAGGGTGTCGGCGCGGCTGCCGTCCAGGTGGGCGATGACGTTGGCGGCGTCGTTGGCGCTGCGCAGGATCAGGTAGGCGAACAGGTCCTTCACCGGATAGGACGTCCCTGGATCCAGCGGGGCCTTGTTGCCGTCCACGATCAGGTCTGCAGGGTCAGGACGCACCAGACGTCCGGGGTCCAGGCGGGGAAGCTCAGTGACGGCGGTCAACAGCTTCAGGGTTGAGGCGGGCGTGAACCCTCCGTGCGGGTCACGGGCCGCGAGGACGTCCCCAGTGTCCGCGTCGGCGAGGAGCCACCCCTTCGCCGTGATTCCCTGCGGCAGGGCTGGCGCGGCGGGGTCGACGACCAGGCCTGGTGATCCAAGCTGCGGGCCGCCGATAGGCTGGCCGGTGGAGGCCGAAGCGGCAGGAGCCAGCGACACCAGCGCACTCAGGGCAGCAGCGAGAAACGTCAGGATCGCCGCCGGACGCGCTCGATCAGGGCGAGGACGTGTCACTGGTCGATCTCCTCACGCGCGGCGCTCCAACTCCACGACGCTACCCCGAGGTCCTGGAGTCTCCGCTGGCAGTCACCTGAGGCGCCCACCGGGTTGGCGCACCAAGGCCCCTCAGCACGATGCAGAACGCTCATGACCTCGTGACCGCGCAGACGGGTCCAATCGGTTGATCCGGTTCAGCCTGCGACCCACCCACGTCCTCGCGCCTGCCTCCAGCGCGTCAACGCACCGAGGTTCGGTCCGCGCGAACGACAACAGCATCCCGAACGCGAACATCGTCGTCACCAGCGCCGACCCACCGGCGGACACCAGCGGCAACGGAACCCCGATGACCGGCAACAACCCAATGACCGATCCGACGTTGATGATGGCCTGACCAACCACCCACGCCATCACGCCGGCGCTGGCGATCCGCACGAACGGGTCATCCAGACGCGTCACAAGCCGGTAGCACGCGTACGCCAATGCGGAGAACAGGACGAGCACGACCAGGGTGCCGGGGACACCCAGCTCCTCGCCGATGATCGCGAAGATGAAGTCGTTGTGCGCCTCAGGGAGCCAGTACCACTTCTCCCGCGAGGCTCCCAGCCCCACGCCCCACCATCCGCCGTCCGCGAGCGCGTACTGGCCATGGATGGACTGCCAGCAGGTGCCGGTGGGGTCGGTGCACGTCCCACCGAGCCAGGTGTGGATGCGGCGCATCCGGTTCGGGCTGGTGATGGCCATGACCGCTGCGCCTCCTGCGAAGCCGGCACCGGTCAACGTGAACAGGCGCGCTGGCACGCCGGCGGCCCACAGCATGGTCGCCACGATGCCCAGCATGACCAAGCCGGTGCCGAGGTCGTGGCCGCCGACGACCATCACGAGGGGGATCGTGGCGCCGGGGAGCACGAAGGGCACGAGGGCGTCCTTGAGGAGGTGAAGCCGGCGGCGCTGCTGGGCCAGGGTCACGGCGCCGAAGAGGATCAGGCCGACCTTGATGAACTCCGATGGCTGGATGCTCTGCCCCGCCACGTGGATCCAGTTGCGGTTGCCCTGGATGCGCACACCCAGGGGCGAGTACACGAGTAGCTCGAGCACGATCGTCACGATCAGGGACAGGCGCGCGATCCGCTTCCACAGCCGGACCGTGAACCGACTCGCGACGAACGCCGCGACCACGCCGAGCCCTGCGAACCGTGCCTGGTTGAAGAAGACCGTGAACGACGAGTGCGTCGCGCCGTATGACGTCACGCTGGATGCCGACAACACCATCACCAAGCCGAGACACAGCAGACTGACAAGCACGCCGAGGATGAGGTGGTAGGTGAACGTCGGCGACGCGGTGCGCTCGCGCAGCCACATCCGAACCCGAACGACCACTCCGGGGACCCCTTCCGCAGCGCGGCTGCCTGCTCGTGAGCCGCCGCCCTCGCGCGACACTTCGTACCGCGTGGGCACCAGCACCTCTCTTCACCTTCGAACGATCCGCCTGGCCAACGGTCCGGCGGGCGGCCACCGTACGACCGAGAGCCGAAGTTGGCCGGATGCACGCGCCGGTGGTCATCCGATGCACAGGAACACGGCCAGCAGTGGCAGGCCTTGCGCTTCAGCTCTCGTAAGTCCACAGCCCTCGCGCAGCCAACTCGTCGACGGCCCGTGACGGGCGCGCGCGCCGAGGACCAACGTCTCGGCGGCGGACCCCCGCCCGACACCCCGGCGCGGGCGGCCGTCAGGCGGGACTGGATCCAGCCGGACCCGACTGGCGCGCAGACGGCACCAGCCGCTGCCCCAGCCACCGGAACCCACGCACCAGCCACCGGTCAGGACAGCACCGCGGCGCATCCGCTGACCATGTCTGAGCGCGCAGCACCACCTGCTCGGCGTTCGAGGTGACATGCACGGCGATCGCTTGCTCGTCATCGGAGAGCAAGCGTTGCGCCACCACGGGCTTCGCGGTCGAGCTGGACCGCGTCAGGAGGAACGCTGAGGACGGCGGTGAACCTATCAGGTCGCCGCAGCGGACGATGACCACAGCTGCGCCCTGGACCGGGCCGGGGACCGGTGTGATCTGCTGAATGTCGAGGTTCTGCCGGGAGCAGTCCATCGGAAGGGTCGGCACCACCCACGGGCGCTGCCGCGCGGCGCCGCCGACCACGGCCGGCCCCTTGCCGCTGCTTGCGGGCTGTGCCGCCGGGTGCGCCGGTCCCGAACCGGTCGAACATCCCGCGGCGCACACGACGACCAGCACGCCCAGCGCGGCGCGCACCACCTTGCCTGTCAATCCCCTGCCCTCTCCCAGCTTCGACCGCTACCAATTGTCCACGCCGTGCCGCGATCCTCACGCAACACCAGACGCGTGTTGCCCCGGCAATCAAGATTGGATGCCTACCAGGGTTTCGGCCGTTCTCAGCTTCGCCTCTGGGACTCGTTGTGGCCCGAGGTTGCCGGTCGACCAGGCACGCGCGAGGCAGGTCGATCCTCTCCTCGAGCAGTACCCATTCCCGCGCTGCCTCGGAGGAGTGCGTCACGTTGCGGATAGCAGACGTGCCAGTCAAGGCAGACGACTCTCGGCATGATCGCGCGGACAGCGGCAGTTCAGGACGTCTGGTTGGTCGGATGGCCGTGCTCTAATCCACCCATGCCCGAGGTGGTTGTTGCGGCGCTGGTTCGCGAAGGTCAAGTCCTCCTCGTCCACCGGAGTCCGAACCGCCTCGCCTACCCGGGTGCGTGGGATCTGCCCGGCGGACACGTCGAGACAGGCGAGACAGAGCTGGCTGCGCTCACGAGGGAGATGCACGAGGAACTCGGCGTGCAGATAGCAGGAGGCTCGGCGATTCATCTGTGCCGCCTGGACATAGGCCGCGAAGGGGAGCCCGTACGCCTCAGCGCCTGGTTTGTCGGCGCGTGGCAGGGAACGCCGACGAACGTCGCTCCCGACGAACATGACGAGATCCGCTGGTTCCGGCCCGAGGAGCTGCCTCCGTTCGCCCACGAACATCTGGGTACGGCGCTGCTGGTTGCGATGCGGGGCGCCCGCGCCTGAACAGCAACGCGCGGTCATCGGCAATCCGGTAAGGCGCCCTCCCAGTCCCAGACGGGCGGCAACGGCCGTGGCGACGAGCAGGGCTAATCCACCAACGGTCGAATGCGCAGGGACCGCCGGGTTCTGGGCATGGTAGAGGTGGTCATTGCCGCTCTGCCTCGGGCTGCGCGCCGGGGTGCAGGGTCAATGCCGCCAACACTGGTAGCACGACCAGGGCGGAGACTGCCGGGATGGCTACTCCGGTGTCGTTACCGACAAGCCCCACGCACAGCGCCACGAGCAGCGCTCCCAGGGCAGGACGCAGGGTGGGGAGTCGCACCTGGGTGCGCGCCAGTGCGGGCAGGTGCCACCGGCCTGGGTCGTGAACCACCACGCTGACGGCGACCAGACCCACCGGGATGAGGAAGGCCAAGGGGGCAGTCAGCAGCAGGTCGAGGTCCTGGCCGGCCTTACGGGCCACGATCGGCCCGGCCTGACCGTCCAGCAACGTCTGGACGAACTGGCCCAGGTGGCCGCGTTGCGGCGCGGGGCGCAGGTAGTCCACGAGGCAGGCGGCGGCAAGCAGCAGCACCGACAGCCCCGCGATGACCGCCGCCTTCAGTGCGGTGACCCTGAGCCGGCCCAGCCGCAGCGCCAGCACGGCGAAGGCCGGGACGAGAACCGGGATCGCACCGAACTTGGCGCCCCAGGTGGGGCCTGAGTCCACGACGATCAGCGGCAGCGCGACGAGGGCAACGACCACGACGGGCAGGCCGCGATACCCCCTTCCGACCGCCGGTGAGGCCAGGGCAGCTGCCAGGAGCAGCGCGGCGGTGACCTGCACCCCCAGGGCCACGTTGCCCACCCCGTAATAGCGGCCGCCGATCAGGGGTTGCAGCCCCAGCAGACTGTCGACCTGCAGACGAGAACCCGTGAGGAAGTCGATGATCAGCAGCACGCAGGTGAACGCCGCCACCGCGGCTGCCGGACCCCACGGGTGCCTCCGCCAGGGGCCCCGCGCGGCCGCGATCGCGACCACGCAGGAGGCGGTGCATGCCGCGACGGTGAGCGTGACCGAGGGGTGGGCGGTGGTCCACCACGGCGCCAGGTTGGCCAGGAACGTGCCGGCGGGCACCGCGGCCCCCACCAAAGCGGTTCCGTGGCCGACTCGGCGAAGGCGCACGGCTGCGTTCCTGCTGAGGTGCTGACTGTGCCGCTGGAGGCCCCAACCGACGCCGATCAGGATGAGCAGCTGGGCGAGGACGACACCGGTGAAGAACCAGGGCACGGTGGCCATCACCGTGGTTGCGGCGCGGTCCGCAGCGGCCATCTCCGAGGAGCCGGCCTGCCGGCTGGGCGTCGAAGACCTGGCCATGGTGAGCGGACGGCCGGAGAAGCCGGTCGGCTCGTGCACGCCCAGGATGGCCAGGAGCGTGGCCGGCACGTCTGTGAGCTGAGCCAGGCCGGGTTGCCGGGTAGACGCGCTGCTCAGGACCGCGCCGGGGACCGGCTGCGGCAGGTGTACCGCCAGCACCTGCAGGTGCGGTGTCGGTCCGGGCTCTGCCAGGGAGGACAGCACCACGCTCGCCGTCCGGGGCAGCGCCGACACCACCGAGGCAGCACGACCGTCCAGAGCACGCGCCTGACGGGCCCGCTCAAAGGGGTCTTGTGCAGTCAAGGACCCAAGGTCGATCAGCATCGCCGCTCGTCGTGCACGTCCCTCAGTGCGCTGTCCGTGCAGCCGGCGCACCGCGGCCGCGACCTGCCGGGCCAAGGAGGCATCGTCCACGGCGAGAACGTCGGACCCAACCGGATGCCCTGACCGGTCAGCGCCCCCTACCGCGGCGTAGCCACCGACCGTGGCAACCGCAACGTCACCATCGTGAAGGGCCTGCCCGAGCAGCCCCGGCTGGGCATGAAACGGACCGCGTCGGGCGCTGGACAGGTACGTTCCCCAGCCAGGCACCACCTGAGCGGCGCCCACCTGCGCCGGCGCGGGTGGGCACACGGCCGGGCCCGGGCCGGACACGACGCCGGCGGACAGGGTCGCCCACCCACCCCCGATGCAACGTGAGGATCCCTGCCCCGCGACCGAAAGGCTGGCGACAGCGGCCGTTTGGGTCAGACGCGCCAATGTCGGGGTAGTCCCAGGGCTCACGTCGGCCCAGCGCAGCCCTGATGCACCCACGAGCACGCTGAGGTTCGCACTGGGCAGCGGCCTCGACGCCCCAGCCCCGCCGCCCGGTCCCACCGGGACTCCGCTGAGAAGCACCAGCAGGGCCACGACCAGCGTCGCCGAGGCGGCCCATCCGGCGACGACGGGCCAACGTGACCACCGGATCATCGGTGTCCACCTCCTCGAGTCATGGCTGAGCCCCGTGGCCCGGATCCGGGTGGTCATCCGCGCCGGGTGAGGCAGGCCAGCGAGTCGGCGTCCGGGCTCAGGCGCACCCGTACGTCCCGACCCTAACCCTCCCGTGGCGGCCGACCCCTGACGCCGTAGTACCCGGCTCCCGCGCCCCACGAGAGTTCGGTCGAGGTTCACCTCCGCGACATGACGGACGAAACATCCAGTGGGTCTCAGGTGTGAGCATCGCTGCTGGTCGCAGGCTGACGCGGCCGCCTGACTCGAGGAGCTCGCATGACGTCCACCCGACAGCGCCGGGGACTGCGCGTCCCCCTGGCCGCGGCCGCCGGCTCGCTGGCCCTGGTCGCCGCGGCGGTGCCCGCGATGGCCACCGGCCACACCCCCGGCACCGCCGCCGCGCCGGTTGTCGCATCCACCACGACGCCGATCAAGCACCTGGTGGTCATCTACCAGGAGAACGTCTCGTTCGACCACTACTTCGCGACCTACCCCAAGGCCGCCAACCCTGCTGGCGAGCCACGTTTTACCCCTACGCCTAACACTCCGACCGTCAACGGGCTCGGCCCGGGGCTCATGGCGCCCAACAACCCCAACTCCGTCCAGCCCTTCCGTCTCGCCCGGTCACAGGCCCAGACCTGCGACCAGGACCACAGCTACACCGCGGAGCAGAAGGCCTTCGACTCCGGCCTGATGGACCGGTTCGTCGAGACCGTCGGCCGCGGTGCGGGCAGCTGCACCGACTACGGCAAGGGCAAGGGCCTGGTCATGGGCTACTACGACGGCAACACCGTCACCGGCATGTGGAACTACGCCCAGCACTTCGCCATGAGCGACAACTCCTACGGCACGACCTTCGGCCCCTCCACGCCCGGCGCGCTCAACCTGGTCTCCGGCCAGACCCACGGGTTCAGCGCCGACGGCGAGACGGTGCCCGCGAGCAGCGGCACCGTCATCGGAGACCCCCAGCCGACCGGCGACGTCTGCGACACCCGTGACACCTCCGCCTCGGTGGACGACCGGAACAAGAACATCGGCGACCTGCTCAACGCGAAGAAGGTCAGCTGGGGCTGGTTCCAGGGCGGTTTCGACGACTGCAGCGCGACGCATTCCGACGTCGCGGGCGTAAGCAGCAAGGACTACATCCCGCACCACGAGCCGTTCCAGTTCTTCCCGAGCACGGCCAACCTCAAGCACACCCGCCCGGCCTCCGCCGCCGAGATCGGCCACGACGGCCCAGCCAACCACCAGTACGACCTGAAGGACTTCTGGTCGGCGGTGGGTGCGCACCAGCTGCCGGCGGTCAGCTTCCTCAAGGCGGCGGCCTATCAGGACGGCCACGCCGGCTACTCCACGCCGCTGGACGAGCAGCGCTTCGTTGTTGACACCATCAACCACCTCCAGCGCACGCCGGACTGGAAGGACACAGCAGTCGTCATCGCCTACGACGACTCCGACGGCTGGTACGACCACCAGATGGGTCCGATCGTCAACCAGTCCACGGACCCGGCGCACGACGCCCTGACCGGGGACGCCAGCTGCGGCACGCGCGCCGACCGCGTGGCCGGCGGCTACCAGGACCGGTGCGGCTACGGCCCGCGCCTGCCGTTGCTCGTCATCTCGCCGTGGGCCAAGGCCAACTTCGTCGACCACACCGTCACGGACCAGAGCTCGATCCTGCGCTTCGTCGAGGACAACTGGCACACCGGCCGGGTGGGCAACTCCTCCTTCGACGACAAGGCCGGCACCTTGACGAACATGTTCGCCTTCAACGGCACCGACGTGAACCGCTCCCCCAAGCTGTTCCTCGACCCCAGATCGGGTCAGCCGTTGGGCCGCTGACGACGGGGCACTGCACGACAGGAACAACGGGCCGGAACCCCCGCGCGGGGGTTCCGGCCCTTTGTCATCGACCACTACCTGCCGCAGCCCGATCTCCCTGGGCCGCAGCCGTCACCCCAAAGGGGTGCGCCTCGTTGGCCAGACGTGGCCTGCTGGACGTGGCCGCGTCTCACGGGCTACACGCTGCGCCCCGGACGAATGGAGCCGGGCACGAGGCCGGGACTCCTGACCGGCGCGCAGCAGACCGACAACCTCGGAGAGGAACCTCGATGGGAAGTCTGCGGTTTGGGAAACGATCAGGGGTGCTGGCCGCTACGGCCGCAGCCCTCACGCTGGGCCTGGCCGCCGCCGGCTCGGCCCTGGCCGCGACCGGCGGCACGGCGGGCGGCTTCGCCTACGGGGAGCTTCAGGGCGCCACCGTCGGGCAGGCCGGCTGCGGTACCAACCAGGCGGGCGAGCCGGCCATTCACGTCTCCAAGGACAACCTCGTTGGCCTCGGCAGCGAGGATGGCCTGGGCGGCGGCAGCCAGTACTGGACCGGCACCCAGGTGGGCGGGACCAACAGCGCCTCCCCCTGTGCCCTGACGTACGACGGCCAACCCAACGCCGTCAGCGGGGTGGGCGCCTCCGGTGGCGACATCGACACCGCCTTCGCCCCGCTGAAGTCCGCGGCCGGTACCCGCCGCATCTATACCAGCAGCCTCAACCTCGCCTCGGTCAACGTCGCCACCTCCACCGACAACGGCAAGACCTGGACCCAGACCCCGGTCCAAGGCGGACTCCCCGTCGACGACCGCGAGTGGATCGCCGCCTACGGCGCAGACACCTCGCTGCTGACCTATCACGACATCGCCACCGACAACATCGACGTTCTCCGCTCCGACAACGGCGGGCAGACCTATACGCAGATCTCCCAGGCCATCCCGGCCACCGACTACAAGGCCGGGGCCAACGAACTGGGCAACCTGGTCATCGACCACAACAGCGGCACCGGCACCGCCGCGTCCCCCTTCGACGCCTACCAGTCCTTCGTCGCCCCGAGCGACTCGTCCGGGTCGAGCAACAACGAGGCGTTCCTGGCGGTGTCCAGCGACGGCGGCCACACCTGGACCGACAACCCGATCGCGTGCTCCACCTCCTGGGGCGGCAGCCTGGACCACCAGTTCCCCAACGTCTCTGTCGCACCCAACGGCACCCTGTGGTACGCGGCGTCCAATGACAAGAACGTCTTCACGGCCACCTCGCGCGACCACGGCAAGACATGGTCGTGCTCCGGCCCGGTGAGCAAGAACACCACCCAGGCCATCGAGCCCTGGCTTGTCGCGACCAACTCCGGGGTCGACCTCGTCTACTACGGCACGCCGGACAAGACCGCCAGCCCGACGTGGTCTGTCTACTTCACTCAGAACCTCACCGGGAAGACCTCCGGGTGGCGCAGCCCGTCGAAGCTCATGCCCGTCCACCGCGGTCCCGTCTGCGAGGGCGGCCTGAACTGCACGACCGGGCGCCAGCTCTACGACGACTTCGGAATCGACACCGACCAGTCCGGCTGGGCCCACATCGCCTACAGCCATGACGCCCCGGACCTGGGCGGATCCGGCACGTACACCGGCTACGCCGTCCAGAACTCCGGAACCCCGATCGGAGCCCCCAACTAGGAACGGCACCCTCGGGACCCGTCGTCAAAGGGGGTCGCGCCCATGGTGGTGCGACCCCCTTTGACGGCCGTCGACTCCGGGTCGCATGCGGTCCTGGTGTGCACGGGTGCTGAGCTGTACGGGTCACACACATGCGTGACAGACCAGACGGGCCTGGACATGAGGAAGGCCCCCAACGAACACCATCGCGCTGGGTCTCGTTCATCCCCATGTCGAAGGGCGCTTACCCAGGAGGTCCACGGTTGAGTCCGTGAACCCGACAGCCATGGCCTCCGACGACCGGGGCAGTAGCGCTGAGCCCACCGCCACGACGCTGGACCTTCCCAGCCGCATTCGCCGCGCCCTGAGACAGCGCGACGAAGCCGAGCTGGCACTGCTCAACCCGATCGTGCTCGCCTTGGCCAAGGGCGAGGTGACCGTCAGCGACATCGAGCCCTTGGACGCGGAGCAGGCAATATGGCTCGTCGCCGCCCGGGCGCAGGAGCGCGGGGACATCACGGCCGCCGACTTCAGCAGGAATCAGCACCGGTGACGCGCGGGTGAGCCCGCAAGGGTTCGGGTCAGCACGGCGTGACGGCACCCGGGGGTCACCAGAGTCCGAAGTCACCGCGCGCACGCTGCCGGCTGAGGTCGCTGCCCAGGCGCACGGCGACAACACGTCACGGGGGATGAAGCATGCTTGGGGTGGGCGTGAGGCCAGGCAGTCACCGCCGCCCGGGCGGGACGAGCTCACTCCACTACCACAGCAGGCTCACAGCCCGGCTATGTGGCACCAAGTCGTCGACGAACCGTCGCCCCACGTTCGCCCGTGCGAGCACCAGCCGTCGCCGTGGATCGACTGACTTCGGCCATGACCACTTCCAGGCGTACCGCTACCTTCGCCGCGGCGACCCTCGCCGCCGTCGTCGCCGTCGGGACGGGTGTGGCCCACGCCGCCACCCGGACCGCGTCCGGCCAGCGCTCCGGCACCCGCCACGTCCTGCTGCTCTCGGTCGACGGGCTACACCAGAGCGACCTCGACCGCTACGTGCGCGCCCACCCCTCCTCGGCGCTCGCCCGCCTCGTCGGCACCGGCACGAGCTACACCCACGCGCAGACACCGGTGCCCTCGGACTCCTTCCCCGGCATGATCGGCCAGCTCACCGGTGGGAACCCGCGCACCACGGGGATCTACTACGACGACACGTGGAACCACGCCCTGCTCCCGGCCGGCACCAAGAACTGCACGGGCGCCAAGCCCGGCGCCGAGGTCGCGTTCACCGAGGCCGCCGACAAGGACCAGAGCCGCCTGGACGCCGGTCAGGGCCTGAAGAACCTGCCCGGAGACATCCTGCAGATGACCGGGCGCCCGCAGACCCTGCTCAACCCGGCCACGCTCCCGGTCGACCCGCGCACCTGTAGGCCGGTCCTGCCGCACCAGGCGCTCAAGGTCAACACGGTGTTCGAGGTGGCCAAGAAGGCCGGGCTGCGCACCGCCTGGTCGGACAAGCACCCGGCCTACGAGATTCTGAACGGCCCATCGGGCAACGGTCTGGACGACCTCTTCACCCCGGAGATCAACAGCGACGCCACGGGTTACGCCAGTGGCACCGACTGGACCCAGGACAACGCCGCCACCCGGCAGTACGACGGCTACAAGGTGCGCGCGGTCCTGAACGAGATCGACGGCTTCGACCACTCCCGTCGCCAGCGCGCGGGCGTCCCGGCCGTCTTCGGCATGAACTTCCAGTCCGTCTCGACGGCGCAGAAGCTGCCGACCTCCGGCGGCCAGCCCGGCGGCTACCTCGCCGACGGCGTCACCCCCGGCCCGGTCCTGGCCAGGGCGCTGGACTTCGTCAACGCCTCGGTCGGGCAGCTGGAGCACGAGATCGCCGCGCAGCACCTGAGCGGTTCGACCATGGTCATGCTGTCAGCCAAGCACGGGCAGTCCCCGACCAAGCCGGCCGAGCTCACCCGCGTACCCGACGCCCCGATCATCGACGGGATCAACAAGGCGTGGGCCGCCGACCACCCGGGCACCGGCGACCTCGTGTCCTTCAGCACCGACGACGACATCATGCAGCTGTGGCTGAGCGACCGCTCAGAGGCAGCCGCCACGTTCGTCCGCGACTGGCTGCTCTCCCACCCGGTCACCGGCCACGACATCAACGGCGCCCCCCGCACCCTGACCTCCTCCGGGCTCACGGCCGCGTACGCCGGCACGGACGCCGCACGGTTCTTCGGGACCGGGGTGAACGAGGCTGCGCACCCCGACATCGTCGGCATCGTCCAGCACGGCGTGGTTTACACCGGTGGCACGTCCAAGATCGCCGAGCACGGCGGCGCCGACCCCCAGGACCGTGATGTGGCCCTCGTGGTGTCCGGCCCCGGCGGTCACGGTGCCCGCGTGACGAGCCCCGTGGAGACCACCCAGATCGCGCCCACCATCCTGCGACTGCTCGGCCTGGACCCGCGCCAGCTGCAGGCCGTTCGGATCGAGGGCACCCGGACGCTGACCGACCTGCCCACGCGCGGCTGACCCGATCCGCTACACGCCACAGGCCCCCGCCGGAACGGCGGGGGCCTGTGGCGTTGCGGCGAAGGGGCCGACAATCCGATCAGGCAAGCGCAAGCCGCGCGTCGGGCCTGCCATTGCTGCGAGCCGGCAGGACGACGCCTCCCCCGCACGGACGAGGCGAGCCAAGCCCTCGGGTGTCACCGTAGTTGCCATGGAACAGTTCCGGGTGCTCCTCCTCCCCGGGAGCGTGTTGCCGGCCGACCTGGCCTACGGTGCCCTGCTGGCCGAGCTGGGTGACCGGATCAGCGCCGTGGCCAAGGACCTGGAGCTGTACGCCACAGACGAGCCTCCGGCGGACTACAGCCTCGACACCGAGGTCGACGGTGTGCTGCGCGAGGCCGACGCCCGAGGCTGGGAGCGCTTCCACCTCGTGGGTTACTCCGGCGGCGGCGCAGCAGGACTGGCGTTCACCGCCCATCACCCGCAGCGCCTGCACAGCCTGACCCTGCTGGAGCCGGCTTGGGCCGGCAACTGGGGCTGGAGCCCCGCCCACCGCGAACTGTGGCAGCAGTACTCACAGCTGGAACAACTGCCACCCCAGGAGTTCATGGGTGCATTCATGCGCCTCGGGGTGCGCCCGGAAGTGACCCTGGGGCCACCTCCGGGCGGCCAACCCCCGCCGCCGTGGATGGCCAAGCGGCCCGCCGGCATCCGGGCGTTCTTGCGGACCTTCGCCACCTACGACCTGGACCGCGAGGCCCTGACCCGGTTCACCCAGCCGGTCTACTTCGCCTTGGGCAGCCTGAGCAATCCCGATGACTACGGCGAGGTAGCCGATCGGCTGGGCACGGTCTTCCCCGACTTCCAGCTCGAAGTGTTCGAGGGGCGCCACCACTTCGACCCACCACATCGGGTCGAACCACAACGCCTGGCGGCGTCCCTCCTCCGGACATGGTCTCGCGGAGAGCCCGCCCCCTGAGGCACACCTGCAACCGCAGAGAGTTCACCGCCTCCAAAGCCCTCCACCTCTTCGAAGGGCCTTGTGTTCAGGCGGATGCCCCACCTCACCTCAACTCGAAGGGCGCTATACCCATCGGCCAAGGGCTCCTTGTCGGTGGTCAGTTCACATCCGTGCAAACATCGCTCGCACCTCAGGGCTCAGCCGGTGCGGGTCCGGCCGTGATGAGGCAGTGATTGGCGCAGGTCGTGAGACCGGTTGGCCTCAGGTCACGACAAGGGTGATGGTCTTGGAGCTGTTGGGGAGGTAGTTGTTGTCGCCGGAGTACTTCGCGACGATCGAGTAGGTTCCCGCCGCGAGGGTCACCTTCACGTGAGTGACCATGATGTTGTTGGACGACAGCTTCAACGTCCCACAGGCGAGCGCGGTCGTTGACGTGCCGCTGTAGAAGCAGACTGTCCCGGTCGGGTGGGTGACCCAGATCGTCGGCTTGACCTTCGAGGACAGACCGACCGGGGCTGTCGAGGTTGCCGGGTTGGGCCGGGCGGCAATCGTGACCGTGGTGGTTCCGATGGGGGCGGCGTTGGCGATGGGTGCCAGGCCGAATGCACCTGCTGCGGTGATGACGCCGACCATGATGGTTCTGCGTTTGATGCTCATTTTGGCTACTCCTAGCCGCGGCCCAGTCTTCGTGGATGCCGTCCATTCTGCGGGGAGACATTCCTTGAGGCGTAAGCCGAAACGACGAGGAAGGGTGCCGCGAACGGTGGACAGCGGCTCTCCACCAACTAGCGATGGAGCACACCTGGCTAGGGTCGGTCTGTTGCGCGGCTGAAAGGCGGCTCGCCCGTCGTGAATGGCCGCCGGCTGGTGCTCGGGACGAAGACGTCAGTGAGTCGAGCTGCCGTGCCGTGCTGAGAGGACCGCGATCAGGATCATGAGGCCGACCAGGCCCAGGACGAGCGTGACGATCCCGCAGATGAGCCCGGCAAGCGCCTGACCACGGTTGGTGGCACGCCCCTGCCTGGCCCGCCCGAGGCCCATGATGCCCAGGATGATGGCTGCCGTGGAGCTGAGCGGGGCCAGCATGACGAAGCTGGCGATACCCACGATCATCGCGGCCAGGCCGAGCCCGTTCTCAGGCTGCGGCTGGTACGGACCGGTCGGCGGGGCCTGGTGCGGGAACTCCGGGTACTCACTCACGACTTCTCCCAAGGCTGTCCACGTGCGATGAACGGACTGTGGCACCCATCGGTGACGTGCGCGAGGCGGCACGCTGTTGCGCTCGGGCCGCGCCGGCTTCCTGCGTGACCAGCGTCCTATGACGGCGAACGCGGTTCAGGGAGGCTGGCCACTCATCCAAGGAGGCGAGCTCCGCAGTGAGCGCACGAATGTATGCAGTCACGTCGGTCGGTCAGGTCATCGGCGGCCTGTCCGACCCCGACGACGGCGAGTGGGAACAGACCACCGCCGTCATCCGGCTGGACGGCACCCAGTTCACGACCGACGTGGTCGCCGGGCTGGAGGACTTCACCCACCTCGAGGTCGTCTACGTGTTCGACCAGGTCGACCCCGCCATGGTGGTGACCACCGCCGACCGGCCCCACGGGCGCGAGGACTGGCCGCTGGTCGGGGTGTTCGCCCACCGGTGCAGGGCACGTCCCAACCGGATCGGTGTGTCCCGGTGCAGGATCATGAGCATCGACGGTCTGGACGTGAAGGTGGCCGGCCTGGACGCCATTCACGGCACTCCCATCCTGGACCTCAAGCCGTGGGTCGAGGAGTACGGCCCCGTCGGCGACACCCGCCAGCCTGAGTGGGCCATGGAGCTGATGCTCCAGCGCTGAGCCGTGAGACCCCAGGCCGTACACGGGCACTGACGCTGGATCCGAGTAGCCGGCTCTGCACCAGGGGTGTCGGGGAGCGACGATGGCCCCAACGGCGTAGTCACCACAGGGCGTGCAGTACCCCGCACTGTTGGGTGACGGCCTGCGCGTCGGTTGTCAGCCCGGACAGGTCTCCTGTCGGGTCGAGGCCGGTGATGTCCGTCGCCAGTTGTGACCAGGCATCCGCCAGCGGCTGGTAGGTCGCGTCGCTGCCGGCCGCCATCATGAAGTGGTTGTCCACGAGGAACCAGGGAGCGTTCGGTTCGGCGGCTCCGCCTCTGGCCGGCTGGCCCATGCCGATTCGGATTATCGGTGCGAGGTCGTGTGCCTTGACGTTCTGTCGGATGACTGGCGCAACGGCGGACTCAAACGTCACGCATCCCTCATGCGCGGCGCCTTTGACGTCCGTGAGGCTGGCCACCACGGAGACCGCGGGACTCGGTGCCGAACGCCTCGCCGGCTTGGCTGTGGCAACCGACTTGGGCGCAGAGGTCACCGACGACACGGCCGGCGCCCGTGTGGCCCTTCGCGTCGTCAATGAAGGGGAAGCGGCCGGCGGGCCGGCACTCAGTGCGGCCGGCGCTGACACGTTCGTCGTGTGCGGCAGCGGCCCAGCGACCGTCCCCATGACGACAAGGGTGAGCAGGAACGTGAAGAGCCCTCCGGCGGCGGTGAGGGCAATCAGGTGCTGGCGGACCCAGGGAACAGGACGAGCACCCTCTGGCTCCACCCTGAGCTGCCACCCCTTTGGAGCCGGCGGCCAGTCCTCGCCCGGCTGCCACCCCGGAGCGGGTCGCCATTCCGGGGACGGCGGCGTCGGCCAGTTGGGCGGGCTGTTGAACCGCAGTGCCATGAACGCTCCCTGCTGCGATCGGTCCCGTGCGCCAATGGAGTATCGCGTGGGTCGCCACGCGTCGTAGGCGCTTTCAGCAGAATCCGAGGCAACGACAAGTTCGCCTGCAGGATCGGCTTCCGGGGTAGTCAGCGGGATCAGCACGCCGTCGACTTCACGTCGCCGTTCGGGTACGCCCGAAGGGCGGTCCCCCTCGGCGCGTCGCCCGTTCACCCACCTCACCGGGGCTGGATGTCATCCCAGGGCACCTGTCAGCTCGACAGTCAGCTCCTCAGCGAGGGCGGCCTCCAGAAACGTCGGCCGACCGGTCTACGACATCCCTGATGTGTGGTTCGCGCGCACCTCGCGAAGAGCGAGACCCCACGACCCCGCGGCCAGGACCCGGAGCACGGCTTAAGTGCCGACCCCGAGGAGGCCGAGCACGGTCTGCCCGAGGAGCAACAGGGACATGGCGCTGATGGCCGCGACGGCAAGGGTCGCGACCACGCGGAAGAGAGGCTTGTTGACGGCGTCGCCCAGGAGGTCGCGCCGGTTGGCCAGGACGAGGATGTAGACCAGCACGACAGGGGTGACGATGCCTTGCAGGACCTGGGTGCCGATCAGCAGGCTGATCAGGTTGACCGGCGTGAGGGCGACGGCCGCGCCGAGGAAGATCTGGAAGGTAAACAGCCCTAGGAACACCGGTGCTTCGCGGAATCGTCGGGACACGGATCGTTCGACGCCAACTGCCTCGCTGATGGCGTAACTGCTGGACAGCGGTACGACGGCACCGGCCAGGGCGCTGGCCCCCAGCAGTCCGACGGCGAAGAGCAGTTCGGCACCGTTGCCGGCGACGGGACGCAGCGCCTCGGCGGCTTCCTTGGCTGAGTCCAGGGGTCCGCGTCCGCCGATGGTCGCGCCGGTGGCAACGATGATCGTGACGCTGATGATGCAGGCGAAGATTGCGCCGGAGACGGCGTCCAGGCGGGCGTCACGGTAGCGGTCGGGGCCTGCGCCGCGGTCGACGACACCGGCTGCGGCGTACAGCTGCATGTACGGGCTGACGGTGGTCCCGATGAGCGCGACACCCAGCAGCAGGAAGTCCTTGGAGAGCACGAAGTGGGGCCACGCCAGGTTCGCGCCGACCTGCCCCCAGTCGGGGTGCCCGAGGATCGCGGCGATGGGGTAGGCGAGAAAGGCCAGCGACAGGACGAGGAAGATGCGTTCGGCGTATCGGTATGACCCGAACAGCACCAGCGCCCAGATCGCCACAGCAGCCGGCGGGATGACGAGGTAACGGTTGACGCCGAAGAGCTCGAACGCGGCCCCGATCCCGGCGAACTCGCTGACCACCAGGCCGGTGTTGGCCAGCAGGACGCAGAACAACGCCAGCGCCGTGAGCCGCAGGCTGAACTGCTCACGAATCAGCGCGGCCAGCCCCTTGCCGGTGAACGCTCCGAGCCGCACCGACATCTCCTGCACGAGGACCAGCGCGACGGTGACCAGCACCATGAAGAACAGGGTGCGGTAGACGAACTGGCTGCCCGCGCTGGAGTACGTGGCGATACCAGCAGCGTCATTGCCGGCATTCGCGGCGATGATGCCCGGCCCCGCGATCGCCATGTACGCCAGTAGCCGCCGGGTGCCCGGGACCCGGCGCCACCAGCTCGGGCGCTCCGGCGGCTCAGGAGGGTGGGACACAGGGCCGGCATGCCCGATGACGTTCGAGTCGGCCGTACCGGCCCCGGCGGGGACGGGCGCGCGGTCCCGGGCAGTCACTGCAGCAACCTCGGGAAGTGCAACCGACCGCGTTCGGGCAGTAGGGCATCGACCACGTCATCGGCCAGGATCCGCCCCAGGGGGGCCCCGGTCTCGTCGACGACCAGCAGGGAAGATCGACGGTTCTCCACGAGCCGCTCGGCGACGTCGGCGACGCTGGCATCGGGCGCCACGGTGAGGGGCTCCGGATGTCCTTCCTCGATCAGCACGTCACCGATGAGCTGGTCGTCGGGGTGCGCCACGAGGTCGAACAGCGGCAGGTCGGCCAGCAGCCGGCCCTCGTCGAGGATCAGCACGGCGTCGACCTCGTCGCGGTGCTCCCGGAAGCCAGCCACGATCCGCTCCACCTCTCCCACGGTGTGGGTAAGGCTCGCCGTGACCAAGACCGTGGTCATGAACCCCCCGGCCGTGTTCTCTCGGTAGGTCAACAGCCGCGCCAACGCCTGAGCCTGCTCGGGCGGAATCCGGGAAAGGATGTCGGCGCGCTCGGCCTCACTCAGATCGCGCAGCGCATCGACGGCCTCGTCCGGCTCCATCGCGGCAACGAGGACCGCCGCCCGGGCCGGGTCCGCCTCGCGCAGCAGGGCCTCGAGCTCGTCGGGGTCCATCTCCTCGAGCGCGTCGGCCACCGTGGCCGGGTCGAGGGTGGCCAACAGCTCCTGCCGAGCCGGGCGGCCGAGGTCCTCGAGCAGGTCGGCCAGCTCCCCCGGCCGCAGCCGCTGCAGGTCCTCGTGACCTGCCCGCAGCTGCACCGTGGCCGGCCCGGTGATGAGCTCCTCCCCGAAGGGCGCCACCGCGTCCCAGTCGATGACCCGCTCCGGCGTGGGCCGGCCTCGCAGAGCGCGTGGACCGAGCCTGCGGACCAGGCTCGCCATGCTGACATCCAGGCCCACCAGGCGGATGCGGCCGTCGGCTGGGGCGAGGTACAGGTCGGCCGCGCGGATGACCTGGCGCCCGTCGACGTCGACCAGCTGGTGATCCAGGACGTCCTTGGCCAGCAGCACCTCCCCTGGGCGTCGGGTGAAGTCGCGCAGGTCCATCTGGGCCGTCTTCAGGTGCACCAACCGGTGATCGACGTGGCCGATCTTGTCGGCATCCAAGAAGCTGGAGCGTCGGCCAACACGCACGAGGATCCCGGTCACCGGCGGGTAGCGGTCATCGCCGTGGATACGCGCCACCACGTCGATGACCTTGCCCACCTGCTGCTCGGCCTGGTTCAGCACCGGAGCGCCCACCAGCCCGGCCACGCTGACGATCGCCTGGCGCACCGCGCGGTTGGTCGTCAGGCGCCCGGCACGGGCCGCCGACCGACGACGCAGCGCATCGACGGCGGGACTGTGCCTCTTCGGCGGGAAAGAGTCGGTCAAGACGGCTCCAGGCAAGATCAACGCACCGGTCTCCCGTGCGAGGGACCCCAGGGGCGCTGGGCGGCGGATCAGAGGTGTCTACCGTGCCGGCAGCAGGCTCCGGACCGCGGTGGTACTGGGAGGTTCGGCTGACATGCCCACCACCGCCCTCTCACACGTCGAGCTCCGCACGCCGGTTGCATGCTAGCCGAGGGAACTATCACCCGATGCTGGCTCCTCTGGCATCCCAGCCGCCCTCCAGTCAGGCCACGGCATTCAGGCTTGCGCCGAGGCTCTGATCGGCCGCAGCTGAGCCGCGGTGACGCCTTCCGGAGTACAAAGGAACGGTGAGCGCCGCACCCAGACGGGCAGGCCACTGGCTGCTAGTGGCCGTCGCCGTAGCCGCACCGATCAACGTCGCTCTCGTTGTCACCGTGCCGGGGTTCAGGCACGGAGCGCTTGCGCTGATCGGTCTGGCCGCGGCCGTCGGGTTCTGGCTCGCGATCGTCGTGCAGGCACGAAACCCGCGCTGACCGGTAAGCACCCTTCAACAGCAGAGCCCCCGGACGGCTCTGGCCGATGTCAGAGGCACGCGCTGATGGGCGCTCAGAGCCACCCGCCCTGCGGAACGCCCGAAAGAGCCAGAGGTCGGCGGCCACCATGACCCCGGCATCAGACGCCACCAGACCGCCGGCGCGCGTGATCTCCTCAACGACGGAGGCCGGCAGCGCGTCACCGTTGTCGGCGATCAGCCAGTCGGGGGTCGCCTGCGACAACCCAGCAAGCGGCACACAACTCGCAGCTGGCCGCGTCGGAACCTTCGCGCGATTCCCGCCCCCGCCGTCGGGAAGGTGCGATGCTGAGCGGGCTGTACCGAGCAGAAGGGGGAGAACATGACCAACGCGCGCACAGCGGACCTCGCGCAATCGATAGAGGCCACCGGAAAGGTGCTCAGCCAGCTGCACGCGAAACAACTCGGGCTCAGCACGCCATGCGAAGACTGGTCGGTCGCCCAAGTCCGCGACCACCTGCTTCGCATGCTCGTCACATTCGGCGAGGCCTTCGGAGCATCCTTGGAAGAGCCGCAGGACGGCGGGCCCAACGGCTCGACGGACACCGTGGAGACGTACAAAGCGGCCTCCGCGCGGCTGCTCGAGGCAGCAAGCGCGGCCAGCCCGGATCGCATGGTGACCATCCCATTCGGCACCGTGCCCGCCGAGGTCGCCACGAAGATCGCGACGGTGGAGGCGCTCGTCCACGGCTGGGACGTGGCCAAGGCCACCGGGCAGCACTACGTCTGCAACCCCGCCGTCGCCGAAAGGGCCCGCGAAGTCTCCGCCGCGCTTCTGGCGCAAGTCCCTGCCGGGCGCTCGCCGTTCGCGCCGCCAGTAACCGTCGAGGACAGCGCGCCTGCCATCGACCGCCTCGTTGGGCTCCTGGGCCGTCAGCCGTAGCCACGGCCCGCCGGACCCGAGGACCGGCCCCCGGAGCCCTGCGGCAACGTACCGACGTGCGCGTGCTTGCCCATCGCCTCGGAGCCGACCTCGAGGAGGCCTTCGGGACAACGATGTGAGCACCTGCCAAAAGCGTAAGAACACCCCCGCCTGGGGCCGGGCGCTTGGACAGAGGGTGAGCCAAGGGACCTCAGGAGTGCGCATGACAGGGCCGGACGAGTGCAGCTTCTGCGAGGTCACCGTGTGTTCGGCCACCATAGAAGTGGCGGGCAGGCGAGCAGGAGCCGGGACACGGCCGTGGTTCTAGCCGTCCTCGGGACCAACGTCGGCGGCGTCGTCAGGGCGGGGACGGCGATCACGGCCGCGAAGAGCACCCCGGAGGCGAAATACCCAAGGTGCATGGTCGAGGCCGTCTGTCACCGGCCGCCGCACCCAAGGCGAAGGTGCACAACACCGTGGCCCAGTAGAACCGTTCTCGCCGCGGGGTGCGGATGCTGTGGATCGACAGTGGATCGACGGACTGTCAGGGGTGAGGTAGGGGTGACGACCTAGGGGCCAAAGGGACAGGGGGACGGAGGGGTGCTCCGTGCGGAGGAGCTGTGGCGTGAGGCTTGGCGGTCCCTCGGGAGAGGGCTTCGGGTGCAGCCGCGAAGGCGGGTCCTCTTGCCGAGCAAGACTCGACCAATCGAGGCGGCCGCCCTGGCCTGCCACGTGACGCTGCTGCGAGCACCAGGTTGGAGGCCCCCACCCGGCAGCGACGATGGCGACCAAGGGACGTCGACTGTCCGTTCGGAACTCGTGCGTCTGCCAGGCAGGGGATGAGGTTCAGGGCTTCACCGCTTCGGCGTACGCATCGAGGCTCCAGCCGCTGGCGACCGCGTCGCGCATGCTGGGCCAGCCGTCGCCATGCCTGTCAAGGTGCCGGTGGGTAAGGACGACATGGGTCCGCCCGGGGTCAAGGGCCGTGAAGGCCACCTCGACCTCACTGGTCTTCGTCAGGTCGGTCTCCAGTTGCCACCGCAGGTTGATGTCCCAGCTGAACACCACGCGGGTTGGTGGTTCGTAGGCCAGGACCCGCGACCAGCGGCACTCGCGTCCGTCCGCGTAGTGGTCGGTGATGCTGCCTCCGACGTGTGGGTCGAACACCATCTTGGTGAGCTCCCCGTCGAGGAGGTGGTGGCTGGGGTTCCACCATGTCCCGATGCCGTCGGTGAAAACGGCGAAGGCATGCTCGAGCGGTGCCTCGACGTCGATCTCCGTGGTCACCGACGTTGTCTGCGTTTGGGTGGTCATGATTCCTCCTTGGGTGGGTTGCTGGCGGCAGCAGCGAAGGCTGCCAGGGAGCGGGACCAGAACTGTTCGAAGTACTCGCGAATAGCCCGGAGTCCGGTGGGGTCGAGGGTGTAGATCCGTCGGGTCCCCGCCGGCTGGTCGTGAACCAGCCCTGCCTCCTTGAGCACTTTGAGGTGCTGGGAGACCGCGGGGCGGCTGACCGGAAGTTCGCGCGCCAGCTCGCCGACCGCGCACGGGGACTGCGCCACTCGCTCATAGATGGCGCGCCGGGTCGGGTCCGCGAGTGCCGAGAGCACTCCCCCGTAGTTAGTCTCCACTTACCGTAAGTTACGGCTTACTAACAGCTGGGTCAAGTATCGAGGCGTGAGCAGGAATCCGCGGTGCAGCTGTGACGATCTCGTCGACGCTGGGCAG
>NZ_DASVZH010000205.1:0-2162 GCF_036391795.1 Oryzihumus sp. | reverse complement strand
CGAGGCCGCCGTCGCGGACCGGCCGCTCGCGGGCGTGTGGGCCGCGGAGGCGCTGCGCGTCGAGGCGTGGCGGCCGCGGCTGGGCTTCGAGACCGACCACCGCACCATCCCGCACGAGGTCGACTGGTTGCGCACCGCCGTGCACCTGCACAAGGGCTGCTACCGCGGGCAGGAGACGGTCGCGCGCGTGCACAACCTGGGCCGCCCGCCGCGCCGGCTGGTGTTCCTGCACGTCGACGGCTCCGGCCACACCCTGCCCGAGCGTGGCGCGGCGGTGTCGGTCGACGGCCGTGACGTCGGGTTCGTGACGACGATCGCCCGGCACTTCGAGGACGGCCCGATCGCCCTGGCGCTGGTCAAGCGCAACATCCCCGTCGACGCGACGCTGACCGTGGCCGGGCTGGCCGCGGCCCAGGAGGTCATCGTCACCCCCTGAGGTGACCAGCCGGCGCACCCGGTGGGGTGAGCACCCGGCATACCGGGGGTGCCGCCCACCCTCAACCTGACTTGGCGCCCGTCAGGCCGCGAACCGAGCCCGGAATCGGCGCCGAACGCGGCGTTACGGGCACCACGTGGGGCTCAGGCGGCGCTCAGACGTGGGTGCGGTCCTGGTGGCCGCGGCTGCTGCGCAGGTCGAGCTGGCGGTCCGGGTCGCTGATCGGGGCGTAGCCGTCGCGGTAGTAGTAGTAGCCGTCGCCACCCTTCTCCGGCAGCTTGTTGAGCACCACGCCGAGCACCTGGCCGTTGACCGCCTCGACGCTCTGGATCGAGCGGGACAGCTGCTCGCGGGTCGTGCTGCCCGTGCCGACCACCACGACGGTGCCGCCGGTGACCGTAGAGAGCACGGCGGCGTCGGTCACCGGGAGCAGCGGCGGCGCGTCGATGATGACGTAGTCGAACTTGGCCTCGAGCTGGCGCACCACCTCGAGCATGGCGGTGGAGCCGAGCAGCTCGCTGGGGTTGGGCGGGATCGGGCCGCAGCCGAGCACCCACACCTCGGTGTTGGCGAACCGCTGGAGCACGTCGTCGAGGTGGGCCTGCCCGATCAGCACGTTGGTCAGGCCGACCGCGCCCTCCATGCCCATGTAGTCGAGCATCCGCGGGCGGCGCAGGTCGCCCTCGACCACGCAGACCCGCGAGCCGGCGGCTGCCAGGGTGATCGCGAGGTTGGCCGTCGTCGTGGTCTTGCCCTCGCCCGGCAGGGAGGAGGTGAAGACGATCGAGCGCGGCTGGTTGGCGGCGTCGACGAACTGCAGGTTGGTGCGCAGCGCCCGGAACGCCTCGGCGCGGGGGCTGTGCGGGTCGGCCTGCACGATGAGCGGCCGCTTCGGGGCGTCGGCGTCGTAGGCGATGCCGCCGATGACCGCGGACTTGGTGACCTGCGCGACGTCCTGCTCGTTCTTGATCGTGGTGTCGAGCAGGTCCCGCAGCAGGGCCAGACCGACGCCGACGAGCAGGCCGAGCACGAGGCCCAGGCCGATGTTGCGCACGGGCTTGGGGCTGACGGGGGAGAGCGGGACGGTCGGCTGCTGCATCACCGAGACCTTGACCGGGCTGGGGGCGCTGGCCGAGACCGTCTCGATCTCGCTGACCGTCGTGGTGAACTGCTTGCCGAGGGCGTCGGCGATGCGCGCCGCCTGCTCGGCGTTGCGGTCGTCCACCGCGACCTGGATCAGCACCGTGTCCAGCGGGACGGTCGCGGTGATGTTCTTGGCCAGGTCGTCGGCGGTGACCTTGAGGTGGAGCTGGTCGATCACGGGGTTGAGCACCCGCGGGCTGGTGATCACGTCGGCGTAGGACTTCACGCGCTGCTGGGTGAAGTTGCTGCCCTGGAGCAGCTGCGTGGCGTCGGCGGTGCCCGAGGTGGAGACGAACAGCTGCGTCTGCGCCTCGTAGGTCGGAGGACTCACGACCGTGACCGCGGCGGCTCCGGCAATGACCACCAGGGTGGCTGCGGCGATGATCCGCCACCGCTTGCGGATGACGCGGACATAGTCCTGCAGCTCCACGAAAGAAATCCCCTCGCCTGCGTGTGACACGCAATGAACGCCATCCGTCGAATGGAAACGGCGGCGGAGCAATCCTGACATATGGGGACCGCCCGCGAGGGGCTAACACGAAGGCGGGACGGCTCAGACCTCGGTGGTCTGCTCCACGCGCTC
>NZ_DASVZH010000204.1:0-16454 GCF_036391795.1 Oryzihumus sp. | reverse complement strand
GGGAGTGGCCGGGGCGCGACGAGCGCGGCATCTGCCTCCCGTGCGGTGCCCTGGTCGACCTGGCCCACCTGCGACCCAGCGCTAGCCCGCCGCGGGCTCCTGCGAGGCCCGCCGCGACAGCTCGTCGAGCACCACTTGGTGCCGACGCGCCGCCGGCGACATCTCGGGCAGCTCCCCCGTCTCGAGGAACGCCCCTACGTCGACCCGCTGATGTTCCCACGCCGGGCGGGTACGGTCGGCCTCGTCGCGCAGCTCATCGACAGTCATCCACTGAACCGGCTTGTCCACGCAGCTCAGACTAAGTGGGGGCGCAGCAGGCGTCGCAGCTGTGGCCAACTGAATGCAGCTCACCGCTCCTTGCAGCGAGAGTCAACCTGCGGCCGGACCATCGAGGAGGCGTCCAGTGGCGTACTCGACCCATGGGCCGACTCCGACGCCTGGGCAGGCAGCTTCAGCGGCGCGGCGGGTCGCCCAGGCATCGGCGGGGAACCGGCCGCTCTCCAGAGCGGCACCGGCGTCCACGTCCTGTGCGACGCGACCGTCGTCGAAGAGAGCGTCGTAGCGGAACACCTGCTTCTTGCGACCGAAGAGCGTCGTCCTGAACTCAGCACGCGCCCGAAGCGCAATCGGAAACTCCACGGTTGCCACGCCAGCGATCCTGCCAGTGCGGACCCGTCAAACTGGAGCCACTCTCGACACGGAAGGGAACCAGATCCGGCAAGGCGGCCCTACCAAGGCACCAACCCGCGGCAGTATCACCGCACTCACCGCGGCATGTCAGTACGTTCGACGACGCCCTTCAGGAAAGCTCAATTCTTCCTATCCCGGTCCCGGGTTGGAGGTTCAGCGTTTGAAGGCGCAGCTGTCCGGCGACGTGCCAGTAGCTCTCGAGGTCGGTGACCTCAAGGTTGGCAATGCCATCGAGGCCGCCGAGGAACAGTGGAGTCACGTAGCCGGCGCACTGCGAGAACAGCAGCGGTTCGCCGACCGTGGGCAGGAATGCTGCGAAGAAGTCCCGAGCGAGGGCGGCGTCTGCATAGTCGACGAGCTCCTCGTCGTGCAGGGCGCTGAATGGGATCGGGATCTCAAGCCATTCGCCAGTCCCCGGTTCGAAAAGGAGTGCAGTGGGGTCTTCTTCGCCGTGGACCGTGCAGAACTGCCGACCCAGCCAGTCAAAGCCGAACGGCTGACCGTGACTGGGAGCGTCGGGGTAGGCGACGTCGATGAGGTCCGACGCCAGACGAGCCGACTCAGGCGTGTGGACGCGGTAGAGGCCATCACTGAACGTGCGCCCACCGGCGCCTTCGCGAAGGGCGTTAGGCGTCGAGGATGCGATCGGGGCCAGAGGTGGCCCATCCGTCACCTCGTAGATCCCGAGGAAGCGCTCAAGCATGCGCGCAGCATGTCTCAAATGGGTCCAGGCGTCCACGACAACCCAGCAGGGGCCTTCAAGGCTTTCCCTTACGGACAGCGGCAGTTCCGCGTGTTCCTACCGGCGGCATGGTCGGGCGTCCCGTCCCGGCAGCGTCAGGAGCGGGACGCTGCGCGACGCCGCGCACCGACCGGGGCATTCAAGGGAACAGCCTCCACTTTCCCTCGGAGACGACCTCAACAGTGTCGTCGACAACCTTGATGGCCGTCTGGTCATCCATTGCGTAGGCCGGGCCCCCGACGCGTGCAAATGGGGTGGCCCAACCTCGGCGCCTTTCCGGGTTCTCTGAGTGCCGAGCGACGATTGGTTTGAGCGACGAGCGCGTCCGCCTCATGGATGTGGTGTTCGCTCGAGCCCCGCCGGCCGGCGCGCCTGTGCCGCCGGCTCCGAGACCAGCGTCTGGCCGTCGCAGGTCTCGTGATCGGCTACCGCACGACCCCCTGGCCCCACGTCGCCGTCCTGGCCTCCGTCCCGGTCACTTTCGGGCTGCTAACTCCGCCTGCGGTAGGCACCGCAGCGGCTACTCCTTGTTGCGGCCGTGACCGTTTCGAGCGCCGGGCACAGCGGTCAACCGGGGCCAGCGGTCAACCGGTGACCATCGAGTTCAGCGAAGACTCTCACCCAAAGGCGCGTGTCCAGCCTTTCTGGGCGCAGCAGTCTGCCCCGCCATTCCTGGCAGAGGACAAGCGGATCAGGAGGGGCGGGGAGCAGCGACGGCTTCCGATTGGCCGCCAAGGCCCGGGTCAGGCCATCTCGGGGACATGCAGATGCGCGAACGCGAGCTCCATCTCAGCGACGTCCTCGACCGTCGACCCGCTTTCTTGGACCCCGGCCTCGCGGATACGCGCTATGGCGTCACGGCCGGCCGCCAGAGCCTGGCTGCTGTCGAAGATGATTGTCCCTACTCGCCGCCCGGTCTGGCGGTTGATGAGCATGCTGGCGCTGCAGAACCCATCGAGCTCCTCGTACTTCGGCAGGACAGCCATCTTGTAGACGTCTATGGCTCGGTCCGTGTTGCTGGGGTCAGCGCGCAGCCAGGTGACCACTGCGCAGGCCCCTTCGCCGGTGGGGTGGTCGCGGTGCATCGCCGCGACTTCCCACGCGTCCACCACGCTGGTGCCCGCCCCGAATACTTGCTCCGCGGAGGCACGCAGGGCGCGTACCGGCTCGGCGCTGGCCTTCAGCGCAGCCTCCGACTCCCAGGCGGTCGTGGCGATGCAGCGGCCATTGGCGCGCTGCACCAGCAGCGACATCCCGGCGCCCCCCGTCATCGCGGTGACTGCCGGGAAGATCTGGTCACGGACGTGCGCGATCCCGGCGTCGATCCTGGCCGGGTCCCCCTGGATGATGGTGGTGCGTGCATACATGGCGAACTCCTCCGTTGAGGCGGCCCCAGGCGGGCACCGCCCATCCGTCCACGCTCCTCTGGCACTCAACGTGCGGTAAGGACCTACGGCCACTGGCAAGCGTCCGCCTGCGCCTCATCACGCTGGTCAAGGGGAGTTGGGGCGGGTTCATCCACCCATCCAGGCGGGGTTCTTCTCTGGCTCAAGGCTGCCGCTGCCGCATCGGCGCGAGGGCCAGAGGGACGTGGGCTTCCCGGTGTCAGGCCCTGTGAATGGGGCGAGCTGTAGCCGTTCGCCTTTGACCGTGACCGCAGTCTTGCGTCACGCACCCACCGCCCCGATGGACGAGCTGACCTCCGTCACGTCGGGGGGCGCCAGCTCCTGGGGAAAACGGGCGGGGTCGCGGCCAGGCTGCTCCCGGGGGACCGTCGACGGTCGCCGCGAGCTCAGGTGGTCGTGGGTGCCACGAGCTCCGAGCGCACGAGCACAGCAGCGCCTCCGGGTTCTCAGCAGGCGAGACTTCCCCACCGACTCGGCTGACGCGGCTCCAGGTTTCACCGCCCCCACTTCAGCGGACGACGTCGAAGACGTTTAGCTGGATGCCGTTGGCGTAGACCGCGTGTTCCACAAGGTTCAACTTCTGGGCGTCCTTGTCGGTGGCGCTGAACAGACGCTTGCCTGCTCCGAGCAACAGCGGGAAGACGAGTAGGTGGTATCGGTCTATGAGTCCGGCGTCCGAGAGGCCTTGGTTCAAGGTGGCGCTGCCGTGGACGATGATCGGGCCGCCCGTGGTCTCCTTCAAGGCAGCGACATCGTCAAGCGAGCGGATGATCGTCGTCTCGCCCCAGTTCGGAACGAGCTCGCTTTCGGTGAGCGAACCGGAGACGACGTACTTCGGCATCAGCTTGTAGTCGGCGAATTCGTTCATGGCCGGCCAGACGGGACTGAACGCCTGGTAGCTGACCCTGCCCAGCAGCATCGCGGTCGCTTCTTTCTGCTCCCGGGTCTTGATCTCGTACGCCTCGGGGAGGAACTCGACGTCCTTGAAGGTCCATCCAGAGTTCCTGTAGCCGGGCTCTCCCCCCGGGGCCTCGACGACACCGTCAACGGAAATGAAGGCGGTGCTGTTCAGAGTGCGCATTGATGTCACCTCGGTGTCGAGTCCTGTCCCGGGTGGGCCTGCTTCGCCGAGCGCGCCTGCAGTAAGTAGATCGTGACTTGGGCGGCAGAACAACTGATAGATCGTCCGCGGTCGCTGCCTCCGGTCCGGCACAGCACCGATGCGTTTCGCGGTGTTAGTCTCCGCGCTTACCGCAAGCCCAACCCGACCCCACCCTGCCCGGGCACGCGCAAGCCCACCCCGGACGTCGTGCTCCGCGGCGGCGGGACCCTGCCGGCGCCCACGATGTCACCCTCCAGGCCTGACCCGCCGCCAACAGGGATGGGCTCCCGTCGCCGAGCGCAGACGATGGTCCCCGCCGGTCGAGGACAGATCGGCTTGGCGGACTGCGCTGTCGCGAGTTGACGCTTACCGTCGAGCCGCAGTCCGGCCGTCGGGGCGGGCCGTGCCCTTCCGTCGCCCGTGCGGGCAGGGGTCGCCGGGACTTCCAGCAGACGCTCAGGATCCGCGCTTGGGTTCAGCGTCGGCGCCCCGCCCAGCAGGTCGGGGCCGCGGCCGACTCGGCCGTCGGGGGGTCATCGCGGTCACCGTCCTGCTCAGCGTCGTGGCCCACGGGCCGAGCGCTGACCCGCTGGCGGTCCGGTATGGATGGGCGGTCGCCGTGCAAAGCGAAGGATCTGGCGAGGGTGCTGCTGACCTTCCGGTCCGTGGCCTGCCCGGGCGTCGGCGGCACCACCATCGACACCGCCGCGGCACGGCCTGACCCGCGTCGGGCCGGAACATCATCCCGCCGGGAGGACGCCCGTGAGGTGGCACCGCGGGAGCCTGATCACCTGGTGGTGGCACGGGGCAAGGGCAACGGGTGGTCGTGATGGCGTTTGTGGATGGGATCGTCGTCGCCTCGGTCGGCTTGATGCTCGCGCTGATCGTCCTCATGGCCGGGGCAGCCATCGTCCTGCTCATCCCGGAGGCGTTGATGCATTGGGTGCGTCGACACCGCGACAGCCATCGGACCGTCTAGGTGTCGGAAGTGGTGAAGTCCGGAGACGAGGCCATGGCGGTCGAGCCGACCGACTCCGGAAATGACAGCCCCTGCCGCGCCGACCGGGCCGGGAGGGTCTGAGTCCGGCAACGTCAGTGGCAGCACGGATGTTGCTCCGCGCGGGCCGGGCAGGTTGCCCCCCGCAGCCGAACACGGCAGTGCCCGCGTGACGCACACGAATGCTCGGCCGCGCTCCAGGCAAAGACCTCGGCTCCGCACCTTCGCGACCGCGACACGCGCTCGGGACACGCGGTCGATGCGCGCCGAGTTCGGAGACAGCCATAACCACCGACTCTCCACCGCCCTCTGGGGGAGGGCAGCATCGAGTATGCCGCGCCACTACCGCGGCCAGCACCAAGGTGGCTGCACCAACTCGGTGGACCGCCAAGAGGGTTGGCTTGCCGGGCCGCGCAGTGTCCCAGATCACGTAGGCCGGAGATGTTCGACAACCTCGAGCACGATCGACTCGGGCGAGCAAGCTCGGCAGGCTCAGGCGCACGATACCTGTTTGGCGCCTGCTCATGAGTTCTTGGGTCACCAGGGCCGCCCCCGCGTCCTGAGGCCCCAAGGTCTCGGCACGACGGAGGGCCCGGACCGAGAACCGGGCCCTCCATCTGTGAGGTCTACTGGCCGGTGCGTCAGCTCACCGTCGGATGGCTGATCTCGCAGCCGCCCTGCCCGCTGTTGAAGTCGTTGGCCCAGGTGGACTGCACCGGGTAGCTGCCGGTGGTCAGGGTGATGTTGGCTGCGGCGCCCTGGCCGGAGGAGATCCAGGCGCACTTGTCGCCGTTCTCGTAGCCGGTCAGGTCGGTCCAGCCGCCGGCCGGGAACTGGTCGGTGATCGTCTCGGCGTACTCGTGACCCTCGACGATGGTGACGCCGTCGGTGACGCCGCTCGGGCCGGAGTTGACGAAGTTGGCACCACAGCTCGAGCCCATGTCGGTGACGTAGGGCTCGTTGGTGAAGGCCAGCGGGCCGTACGGCGAGCTGACGGCGCCACCGGACAGCGTGGCGTCACCGGTGTAGTCGTGCCACGCACAGAACTGCGAGGTGGGCGTGTTGAAGCCGTCCGGCTTCGTCCCGGTGGGCGAGAGCACGACGTACTGCACGTTGCGGTTCGAGGCCGCGGTGGTGTTGCCGAAGTGGCCGGCGGCCTTGACCGCCTCGGCGCCGATCTGGTTGCCGGTGGCCTGCGCCGGAGCAGCGGCTGAGGTGTCGGCCCAGACACCCGCCAGCGCACCGCCGGTCGGGTAGCCCACGTGCGCCGACCCGGCCGAACACGTGGTGCTGCCCTGGGTGACGCCCTCGCAGTACTGGGTCATGACCCCCGACCAGGTCTCGCTGCCGGTGCCGAGGCCCTTGAAGAACCCCTGCAGGATGGGGGCGGTGCCCTGGGGGTCGCCGGTGAGCGTGGTGTTGCCCTGGGCGTCCGTGCCCGGGGTCCCCCACTGCGAACCCCAGAAGACCAGGTAGACCTTCGGTGCACCCGTCGTGACGCCGACCCCACCGGTGCCGCCGCCGTACGCCAGGTTGTTCAGCCCCAGGTTCGGCACGCTCGCGCCGAGCGTCTGCACCACGCCGTGGCGGTAAGGGTGGTCCAGCGCGTCGCCGGGGCCGCCGGGGGCCGGCGCGGTGGCGGCATTCGCGGCGACCGGGAGCAGCCCTGCTGCGAGGACGGAGGCGCCGAGCGACGCGAGCGCCCGGGCCCGCCAGCGTCGGGGCATGGCGGAGTCGTTCCTGGTGAAGGTCACGAGGAGCCTTTCGTTGCAGTGACGTTCGGCCGCCGTCGGCGGTCACGGGGTCAACGAGGCTCCTGGCGCCGGGTTAGTCAACGGCAGGCAAAGGTGCGGCAAAGATGGCCGGTATGCCGGGTGCCGCACCTCGGGTGAGGCACCCGGCATACCCGTTCCGGGCGCGTGGGCGCGCGGCGGGCAGACCCGGCGTCGGGCAGGATCGGGGCATGACGACCCTGGCTCCCGAGGCTGCCGAACTGAACCGGCGACGCGCGCTGCGGCGGATGCGGCTGCTGGCGCTGGGGCTGCTGGTCCTCGCCGCGGCGGTGTTCGTGGCGACCCTGCACCGGGGCGGGGCGTGGGGCTACGTCAACGCCACCGCCGAGGCGGCGATGGTCGGTGCGCTGGCCGACTGGTTCGCGGTGACCGCGCTGTTCCGGCACCCGCTGGGCCTGCCGGTGCCGCACACCGCGATCATCCCCAACCGCAAGGACGCACTCGGCCAGAGCCTGGAGGAGTTCGTCAGCACCCACTTCCTCACCGCCGAGGCGGCGCGGGAGCGCTACGCGGCGGCGGACGTGACCCGGCGGGTCGGGCGCTGGCTCAGCGAGCCCGAGCACAGCGCCCGGGTCGTCGCGGAGGGGTCGGTCCTCGTGGACCGGGCGCTGGCCCGGGTGGACGTGGCGGACGTGCGCGCGGTGGTCGAGCAGGCGGTGCTGCCCAGCCTGGTCGAGGAGCCGGTCAGCGCCGTGCTCGGGCACCTGCTCGAGGGGGTGGTGGCCGACGGCTCGCACCACGGGCTGGTCGACCTCGCCGTCGCCGAGGCGCACGACTGGCTGGTCGACAACGCGGGCACCGTCATCGGCATCGTGGAGGAGCGCGCGCCCTGGTGGACCCCGCAGTGGGTCGACGACCGGGTGGCCGGCCGGGTGCACCGGGAGGTCGTGGCGTGGCTTGCCGACGTGCGCGACGACCCTGACCACCGGGTGCGGCAGGCACTGGACGACCTGCTGGCCCAGCTGGCCGAGGACCTGCAGCACGACGAGGGGACGATGGAGCGGGCCGAGGCGCTCAAGGTGCGGCTGCTCACCCACCCGCAGGTCGGCGAGTCGGTCGTGGCAGTGTGGCGCACGTTGCGTACGTCGCTGTCGGCGGCCCTGCGCGACGAGCACGGGCTGCTGCGACGGCGGCTCACCGAGGAGGTCGCCCGGCTCGGCGAGCGCGTGGCCGTGGACGAGGCGCTGCGGGCGCGGCTCGACGCGTATGCCGGTGACGCGCTGGCCCACCTGGTCAACACCTACGGCCACGAGATCACGGCGATCATCTCCACGACCATCCAGCGCTGGGACGGCAAGGAGGCGGCCGAGCGGATCGAGCTGCACGTCGGACGTGACCTGCAGTTCATCCGGATCAACGGCACCATCGTCGGCGGCCTGGCCGGCCTGCTGATCCACACGGTGGCGACGCTGGCCTGACCGGAGACCCCGACCACACGACGGCTGGGCTGCGCCTGCACACCACCTGAACGGTGGGCAAGGACCTCGGCACCAGTTGGTCTGCGTTGGGTAAACCGTGTCCCGGGCCGGCTCGCTGCCTCCCTACCGTCATCGGCGGACGGACATCGACGGCCTTCGATCCTGAGGCCGCCAGATCCGGCCGAGCACACCCACCTGCGACCGGCGGGGCCGTCCAGCGCCCACGGTCGTCCTGCCGAAAGGTCCCCTCCATGCGCCTCACCTCCCTGTGCGCCGCTGCCGCCCTCGCCGGCCTGGCCTCGGTCACCGTTCCCGCAACCGCCCTGGCCGCGCCGCACACCGCGGGCGGCCACCATGCGCAGGGCAAGGCCACGAGCCACGCGCACGCCACGACCAAGAGCCACGGGCACGGCAAGGCCGACCCGCTCGCCGGGCAGCGCAAGGGCACGACCGCAGCCATCGCGGCCCAGACCCGTTCGCTCACCCGGCTGCTGGCCAGGGAGAAGGCCAACACGAAGCTCAACACCACCGACCGGGCCGCCCTGACCGCCGCCACGCAGCAGGCGCTGGACGCCCTCGCCGCCGACACCGCCGCAGTGGGGACGGCCACGAGCCGGACCAGCCTGCACAACCTCGTCGTGGCGGCCGTGCGGACCTCGCAGGTGGCCGGCGCTCAGGACGCCGTGGTCCGGCTGGCCGACGCCCAGGAGGCGGCCCCGGCGGCGCTGACCCAGGAGGCTGCGGACCTGCAGGTCAAGCTCGCCGCGGCCACCGCCGGCACCGACACCACCGCCGCGACCGCGGCCCTCGCAGACCTGGCCACGCAGGTGGCCGCACTGTCGGCCAACGCCACCAACGCCGCCACCGCGGTCACGACGATCCTCGCGGTGAGCCCGACCGCGTCGCACACCGACCTGGTCGCCGCGGTCCAGGCGGCCCACACCGCCCTCGCCCCCGGCGACGTCGCCCTGGCTGCGGCGAAGGCCGACGTCGCGGTCGTCAAGACGGCTCTCGGCGGCTGACACCAGCTCGCCACCCGGTCGCTGCCGGCCCGCTCACCCGAGCAGGCCGGCAGCGCCGTGTCCGGGCCCGATCAGGGGGCGGGACCTGACGGGAACCAGCATGGGGACCACACTGGGGGGACGACCCTCGTCCCCGACCGGGAGCCCTCGTGCCACCGAACCCCGCCAACATCAGCTTCGTGACCGACCGCCTCGCCGTCGGCGGTGACCTCGACTGGCGTGAGCACGTGGCCCGCGCCCAGCTGCAGGAGCTCGTCGATCTCCGGGTCAGCCACATCATCGACGTGCGGGTGGAGTGGAGCGACGAGGACTTCGTGGCCGCCTACGCGCCCCAGGTCCGCTACCTGCACCACGGCATGGACGACGACGGGCAGCGGGTGGCGGCGGAGTGGTTCGACACGGGTGTCGGCTGGGCCCTGGAGGCATGGGAGGCCGACCCGGCCCACGTCGTCCTGACCCACTGCCACATGGGCATCAACCGCGGCCCGTCGCTGGGCTTCGCCGTGCTGCTGGCCCAGGGCTGGGACCCGGTCGAGGCGCTCGACGCGATCCGGGCCGCGCGCCCGATCGCCTACATCGACTACGCGCGGGACGCCCTGCGCTGGCACCACACCCGCGCCGGGCACGGGCGGCGCGAGCTCGCCAGGGACCTCAAGCGCCTGACGGAGTGGCGCGAGCGCAACGACCTCGACGTGGTCTCGGTCATCCGCGGCATCCGCCAGGCCGAGAACACCGGCTGACTCAGCGGGCCCGGGGCCGCGGCGCGCAGCCTGCTCAGGCGGTCGGGCGCAGGATCGGCGGGGTCAGCGCACTGGCCCGGCCGGCGCGGTGGAGCATCGCCGGACGGCCGCCGCCTCGGGTGGTCCGCTCCCCCGTCTCGACCAGGAAACCCTGGGCACCGGTGACCTTGCGGTGGAAGTTGCGCGGGTCCAGCGGCGCGCCCCAGACCGCCTCGTAGACGGCACGCAGCTCCCCGACGGTGAACTCGGCCGGGCAGAACGCCGTCGCGAGGGTGGAGTACTCCAGCTTGGCCCGGGCCCGCTCCACCCCGTCGGCCAGGATCTGCGCGTGGTCGAAGGCCAGCCGCTTCGGGTCGGCGAGCAGCTCGGCCACCGGCCACCAGCGGGCGTCGGCGGCGTCGCTGCCGGCACGCGGGTCGGGCAGGTCGGCACCCAACGCCAGCCAGGCCACGGTGACCACGCGCATCCGCGGGTCGCGGCGCGGCGCGCCGTAGGTCCGCAGCTGGTCCAGCACCACGTCGCCCCGGCCGACCCCGGCCTCCTCCGCGAGCTCGCGGTAGGCCGCGTCCTCGAGGTCCTCGTCGACCTGGACGAAGCCGCCCGGCAGCGCCCACCGGCCGGCATACGGCTTGCCACCACGACGCACGAGCAGCGCGTGCAGGGCCTGCTCGCGCAAGGTGAGGACGACGAGGTCCGCCGTCACGGCGAAGGGCGGGAAGGCGTCCGGGTCGTAGGCCATGCCGGCACTCTAATCGTCACCTTGACGTTAGTCACCCGATCAATTTATCGTCATGCTGACGACATAGAGGGAGGAGGTCGGCATGGAGCTGACGACGGGACAGTGTGACCGGGCGGCGGGAGTGCTGCTGACGCAGGCCTGCGGGGACGCGCTCGGGGTGCCCTACGAGTTCGCCGCTCCCCCGGCCGGTGAGCCGCGGATGGTCGGCGGCGGCCTGGGGCCCTACGCCCCCGGCGAGTGGAGCGACGACACGCAGATGTCGCTGTGTATCGCGCGGGTTGCCGCCCGCGGCGACCTCACCTCCCCCACCGCGCAGGACGAGGTCGCCGCCGCGTTCGAGGGGTGGCTGCGCCTCGGCGCCAGTGACGTCGGCACCCAGACCCGGCTCGTGCTGACCGAGGCCGGCCGCTGGGACGGCCCGGCCGCGCGTCGGCTGCGCGAGGCCTCGGAGCGGCTGCACGCACGGACCGGGCGCACCGCCGGCAACGGCGCCCTGATGCGCACCGGCGTGGTGGGCCTGACCCGGCTGGGCTCGCGGGAGGCCACCGCCACCACGGCCCGCGCCCTCGCGGAGCTCACTCACGCCGACCCGCTGGCCGAGGACTCGTGCGTCCTGTGGTCAGAGGCGGTGCGGGTGGCCGTGCTGGAGGGCCGGTTCGACCTGGTCTCCGGGCTCGACCTGCTGCCCGCAGTGCGCCGTGGCCAGTGGGCGGCGTGGATCGACGAGGCGACCGGCGCGGAGCCAAAGGCGTTCTCCCCCAACGGTTTCACCGTCAGGGCGCTGCAGGCCGCGTGGGCGGCGGTCAGCTCCACCGACGACGGCGACGGCTCCCCGGCACACCTGCAGCGAGCGCTGGTCGCAGCCGTCCACGCCGGGGACGACACCGACACCGTGGCGGCCATCGCCGGCGCACTGCTGGGGGCGCGCTACGGCGCCTCGGCGGTGCCCGCCCGCTGGCGGCGCGAGGTCCACGGCTGGCCGGGGATGCGCGCCCGGGACCTGGTGTCGCTCGGCGTCCGGACCGCACGAGGCGGGGTGCCGCAGGGGTCATGGCCCCTGGTCGAGCGTATGGCCACCGGCCGCGAGCCGGCCCGTGCCGTGCCGCACCCGCACGACCCGGGCGTGCTGCTCGGCACCCTGGCCGACCTGGGCCGCACCGCCGAGCTCGGCGTCGACGCGGTGGTCTCGCTGTGCCGACTCGGCACCGCCGAGGCCCCGGCCGCGGGCGTCGCGCCCCGCGACCACGTGGAGGTGTGGCTGGTCGACAGCAACCTGCCCTCGGACAACGCCCACCTGGACTTCGTGCTCGACGACGCGGCGGCCGCGGTGGAGCTGCTGCGCGCGGAAGGCCGACGGGTGCTGCTGCACTGTGTCCACGCCGAGCAGCGCACCCCCAGCGTCGCGCTGCGGTATGCCGTGCGGCAGGGAGCGGAGGCGCGCGAGGCGGCGCGCTTGATACAGACGGTGCTGCCGAGCACCCGGGGCTACGGCCGCCTCTGGGACGCGGCCCTGGGTCAGCCGGCAGGCGGCACGGTGATGGTGCCGTGCTCGAACGCGCCGTGCTCGGTGCCGTCGGCGTCGGTGACCACGTCGCCGACCGGGTAGCCCCAGGTGCCGGTCTCGGCGCCGTCGGCCTTCCACTGGGCCAGCACCCGACCGGTGACGACGTAGGCCGCGCCGCCGGTGAGCGCCCACACCTCGCCGCCGGCGAACTGCTGTCCCACACCCCGGCTGTCGCCACCGGAGACCCGGTCGGCGCTCGGGTAGCCCAACGCGCCCGTCTCCCGGCCGTGCTGCCCCCAGGCCGTGTAGACCGGCTGGCGCACCACCGCCGGACTCGTGGCGGGGCTGTCACAGGCGGCACCGCCGTCGAAGAGCTGGATCCACGAGCCGTCGGTCTTCGTGGTGCGGTCGGCCTTGGGGTAGCCGAGCTCGCCCTTCTCCCGGCCCAGCGCGACCCACTTGCTCAGGGCGTCGCCGAAGACCACGGACGTGCTGGTGTGCGGGCTGTCGCAGAGCACGCCCTTGGCGAACGTCTGCGCCCACGAGCCGTCCTGCTGCGTGACCCGGTCGCCGTTGGGGAAGCCGAGCACGCCGTTCTCCCGGCCGTGCTGCACCCACACCGTGTAGGCCCAGCCGTAGACGACGGAGGTCACGGTGTGCGGGGTGTCGCAGAGCAGCCCGTGCTCGAAGAGCTGGCTCCACGTGCCGTCGGGGCGGGTGGCCCGGTCGCCGTTCGGGTAGCCCAGGACGCCGCCCTCCCGGCCGTGCTGCGCCCAGACCGTGTAGGCCCAGCCGTAGACCACCGAGGCCTTGGTGCGGCTGGTGTCGGCGACCAGGCCGTGCTCGAAGGCCTGGGTGAAGGAGCCGTCGGAGTGCGTGACCCGCTCCCCCGTGGGGTAGCCCAGCACCCCGCGCGGGCCACCGACGCGGGACCAGGTGTCGCGGGCCAGGCCGTAGATCGCGCGGGCGCCGGTGGCCTTGGTCCAGTAGATCGAGCCGTGCTGGTAGGTGACGTACCTGCCCTTGTTGTCCCCCACCGCCCGCTCGGGGCCGGTCGAGCCACCGAGGTAGGAGCCGTTGGCGCCCATGGCGTTGTAGCGGGTCAGGATCGCGCCGCACCCCTGCAGGCAGGGTGCGCCGTGCTCGGAGGTCCGGTTGTCGACGAGGGTGGTGGTGGAGCACTGCGCCCACTTGTACGGCGGCACGCAGCTCACCACGCGGCACGCCACACCACCGCTGCACTTCACCTGGGTGTTGCACTGGCCGTAGCGGAAGGCGTTGCAGCAGTGGCGGCGCTGGTCGCAGGTGGTGCTGGGGCCGGCGCCGCACCTGCAGGACCAGCAGCGGCTGTCGCAGATGTGGTCACCCGAGCAGCCGGTGCTGCACGAGGAGCAGGTGGCGTTGCAGTCGACGATGTAGCGGTAGCCGCCGCAGCACCAGGAGGAGTCGGCGGCCTTCCACCAGCCGGCGCTGAACGTGCCCGGCGGGCAGGCGTTGACGCCGTTGTTCACGGTGCAGCAGAAGACGGTCCAGCCCGCGGAGAAGGTGTTGCCGGGGCCGCAGATGGTGGCGTAGGCGTCCTGCGCCCTGAGCACGTAGTCCTTGGGGTGGGCGACCAGCGCCGAGCCGACGACGGCGGTGCGGACGAGGAAGCCGCGCCGGCTGAACCGGCCCAGGGCCCGGGAGGCGCGCCCGACGAGCCGGGCGGCGGGACCGGAGGCCGTGGTGGCCAGGACGAGCGCGGTCTGCGCGGCATCCAGGGTGGTAGAGCTCTGGCTGCCGGCCGGTGTCCCGGCGTCCTGCGGCGCGGTCTGCGTGCTCACATCAGGCTCCATCCGCGGTCGACGTTGAGCTGGCTCACCTTGCGGGCCGCGCGGGGCACCACGGCCATCCGTCGGGCGTGGCTGCCCAGGACGACGAAGAGGCAGAAGGCCCGGCCGCGCTCGGTGAAGAAGTGCTGCGCGGCGCTGCGGTCGCCGAAGACGCGCTGCAGCCGTGACGGGGAGAACTGCGAAGGGGCCAGGCGCGGCATGCCCTGCGCGGCATACAGGCCGTAGCCGGCGAGCTCCGGCTCGAACTCGACGAGCGAGATGAAGATGTCGCCGGCGCCGAGCAGGTCGACCACGCCGCTGCCGAAGTCGCCGCGGTCGGCCGGCAGCGGCCGGGTGCTCGCGTGCAGGATCGGCAGGGTCCGCTCCCCCACCGCCGGGGTGCGGCGGAAGATGCGGTGGTCCCAGCCGTCGCCGACGGTCACCGACAGGCCGTGGTTGGACAGCCTCATGGCCCTAGCTCCCCTCTCGTGACGACACCGCTCACGACGACCCCCTCATGACAGCCCGCTCATGACAGCCCCGCCGCGCCGGCCAGCGCAGCAGCCGCGACGACGAGGGCGCCCTGCGCCAGCCGGTCGGCCGGGCGGCCCCAGCGCTCGAGGGCGCCGAAGACGCGGTAGAGGTCCTCGCGCACGTGGACCCGGGCCAGCAGCGGCACCGGCAGCGCCCGGACCAGGCCGAAGACGGCGCCGATCGCCACCCCGGCGCGCACGTCTCCGGACCAGGCGGCGAGCAGCACGGTGGCGTAGACCGTGGAGCTGGTGACGATCGTGACCACGCCGAAGCCCAGCTGGGTGCCGAAGCCCACGCCGTACACCCAGCCGCGGTAGCCAGACATCCAGTTCTCGTCGACCTGCCGACGCCAGCTGGGCAGCCGGCGACCGGCGACCCCGCGGTCCAGGAGCAGGCCGGCCACGAGCAGGACGGCCAGCACCGTTGCGGTTGCTGGCGACTCGCGGACGCCGGCGGGCAGCAGCGAGCCGAGTCCGGCGGCCAGAAGGCCGAGGGTGAGACCCCCGATCAGGGAGCCGAGCAGGTAGGCGACGACCGTCACCCACCAGCGGGAGGCGCGGGCCCGTTCACCGAACGGGCTGATGCTCGAGAGCATCGACTCGCCTCAAGGTGACCAGGTCGCGCGCACGGCGGCGACCGCGGCCATGGGCAGCCCCACGGCAAGCGCGACCACAGACGGGCTCATGCGCGGTCGGCCTCGTCGGGCGGTGCGTACATGCTGGCGTGGCCGGGGTGGATGCCGGCGCCGAGCAGCTCGCGGTCGATGCGGGCCAGGTCGTCGCGGTCGTGCGCGTGCGTGCCGACCGGTCCCGGTCCGGTGCGGCCGGCCTTGCGCCGCGCCTCGGCGGTGTCGTCGACGGCCTGGCCCATGAGGTCGGCGACCTGCGCCCACGTCGTCGAGGAGCCCTCGCCGGTGATGAGCCCGTCCTCGACGTAGACGAAGTAGGGCGAGCCGGGGACCCCGTAGTCGGTCCACGCGCCCGAGGACTGCACCACGTCGAGGCCGTCGCCGGCGAGCTGGCGCAGGCGGGTGACGCTCTCCTCCTCCGGGCCCTTGGCGACCACGAGCAGGCTGGCGTCACCGGGCACCGCGACGTGGCCGCGGGAGAGCTCCTCCCAGAACGTCGCGCAGACGGCGCAGCCGCTGGACAGGAAGGCCAGGAGGGTACGCCGGCCGGTCGCCGAGACGGCGACGCTCACCTCCTCGTCGTGCAGGGTGGTGCCCACGACGTCGGCGGCCGTCGTGCTCGGCGGGCGGGTGTTGGGCACGACGCCCTGCTGGAGCTGGACGGGGACCGGGCCGGAACCGTTGTGCTGCTTGGCGTCCTGGTCCCTGTCCTCGAGCTCGAGGCCGGCGCCGAGCTCGTGCAGCGCCTTGATGATGAGGGCGTGGCTGCGCAGCAGCCCGAGCACCAGCAGCCCCAGCAGGGCGATGGCGACGCCCTCGGCGATCACGGCGGCGAGCATCGGCTCATCCTTCCTGCGGGGCGGACCGCGGACCGCGGACCGCGGCGGGGGTGGTGGTGGGCAGGACCGCGATGACGAGCCAGGCCAGGAAGGCGACCAGCACGGCGTACCCGGCGGTGACGAGCTGCCCGGGCTGGGCGGTGAGCAGCCCGGTCGGTGGCGCGACGGCGGTCGCCGCGGCGGCGCCGGCCAGCAGCGCGGTGACGAGCAGGTGGGCCCGTGTCGGCGGGGTGTCGGGCTTGCCGAAGCAGCCGCAGGACGCGATGACGCCGCCGCGGGCGAGGGCCAGGCCGACGAAGCCGGTGAAGGCGAGGTAGGCCACCGCGACGAGGCCGGCGGTGAGGGCGGCCGGCCGGGCGATGGCGGCGATGCCGAGGACGACCTCGGCGGCGGCAAGCGCGCGGGTGGTGGCTGAGGCGCGGCCGATGGTGGCGCCGATGGGGAGCCCGACCGAGCGCAGCGCGCGCACGAGCGGGAGCGGGTCACGCA
>NZ_DASVZH010000203.1:0-32760 GCF_036391795.1 Oryzihumus sp. | reverse complement strand
GGCACCGGTCGTGGCTCCGGCGCACCCCGCCGCGGCAGCTCCGGCACCACCAAGCCCAGCCAGCCCACCCGCCTGCCGCAGCGGCCCGCCCCGGCGCCGGTCGACGTGCACGACCCCGACGGCGTGCGCCTGCAGAAGCTGCTGGCCGCGGCCGGCGTGGGCAGCCGCCGCACCTGCGAGAACCTCATCGCCGCCGGCCGGGTCGAGGTCGACGGCCAGGTCGTGACCGAGCTCGGCGTCCGGGTCGACCCGGTGCGCCAGACCGTCCACGTCGACGGCGAGCGGGTCCAGCTCGACGAGTCGCGCCTCTACCTCGCGTTCAACAAGCCGCTGGGCGTCGTGTCCACGATGAGCGACGACCTCGGCCGGCCCTCGGTCGGCGACTACGTCATGAACCGCAAGGAGCGGCTGTTCCACGTCGGGCGGCTCGACGCCGACACCGAGGGCCTGCTCCTGCTGACCAACGACGGTGACCTCGCGCACCGGCTGCAGCACCCGGCATACGGCGTGCCCAAGACCTACCTCGCCCAGGTGCCCGGCCCGGTCGCCCGCGACGTGGGCAAGCGGCTGCGCGCCGGCATCGACCTCGAGGACGGCCCGGTCAAGGTCGACTCGTTCAAGCTCGTCGACTCCGCGCCGGGCAAGGCGCTGGTCGAGGTGATCCTGCACGAGGGGCGCAAGCACGTGGTGCGCCGCCTGCTCGAGGCCGTCGGCCACCCGGTCATCACGCTGGTCCGCACCGACGTCGGCCCGATCCACCTCGGCGACCTCAAGCCGGGGCGCATCCGGGCGCTCTCGCGCGACGAGGTCGGCAAGCTGTACTCAGCTGCTGGACTCTGACGGCGGGCGCCGCGGGCGCGTGGATACGGTTGCTCCCGTGACTGACACCGGTATGCCGACCGGCCCGGTCCGCGCGGTGCGCGCGGTCCGCGGCGCGATCCAGCTCGACGTCGACCAGCGAGACCACGTGCTCTCGTCGACTCGCGAGCTGGTGACCGCCGTGATGGAGGCCAACGACCTGACCACCGACGACGTCATCTCGATCGTGTTCACCGCCACCCCCGACGTGCACAGCGAGTTCCCCGCCGTGGCCGCGCGCGAGCTCGGCATGGGCGACGTGCCGCTGATGTGCACCCAGGAGCTCGACGTCGCCGGGGCCATGCCGCGCGTGATCCGGCTGATGGCCCACGTGACGACGCCCCTGACGCGTCAGGAGATCACCCACGTCTACCTGCGCGGTGCCGCGGCCCTGCGCCGGGACCTGGCCCAGTGACCACCCCTGCTCCGGGGGAGGGGCACCGGGACGGGCGCAGCGTCCGCATCGTCGGGACCGGGCTGATCGGGGCCAGCCTCGGGCTGGCGCTGACCGCCGGCGGCTACCGCGTCGCGCTGGAGGACGCCTCGCCGACAGCAGCCGCCCTGGCGCGCGACCTGGGCGCCGGGCGGCTCGCCTCGGAGGTGACCGACGAGCCGGACCTGGTCGTGGTGGCGGCACCACCGGACGTCGTGGCGCGCGTCGTCGCCGAGGAGCTCAAGCGCTGGCCCCACGCGGTCGTCACCGACGTGGCCTCGGTCAAGAGCTCGGTGCTGGCGGCACTGGCGGCGACCGGCGCCGACCTGGGCCGCTACGTGGGATCCCACCCGATGGCCGGACGCGAGCGCTCCGGGGCGATCGCCGCCCAGGCGGACCTGTTCGACGGCCGGGCGTGGGTCGTGGCGCCCGGCCCGCAGGCCGACCCGGGTGCGGTGGCCGCGGTGCGGTCCCTCGGCGAGGCGGTCGGGGCGGCGGTGACCCAGATGTCGCCCGAGGAGCACGACGCGGCGGTCGCCGCGGTCTCCCACGTGCCCCAGGTGGCCGCGTCACTGGTCGCCGGCCGGCTGCGCGACCTGCCCGCGAGCGCCGTGGCCCTCTCCGGTCAGGGCATCCGCGACGTGACCCGCATCGCCGCGAGCGACCCGGCGATGTGGACCCAGATCCTGGCGGCCAACGCCCCGGCCGTGCGCGCCGTGCTCCTGGCGCTCCGGGCCGACCTCGACGGCGTGCTCGGCGCTCTGGAGGCGCTCGGCGCCGGTGACGAGGCGGGTGAGACGTCGGCCGGCGCGGGAGCCGGCGCCGCGGCTGGGCGCATCGCCGGTGTCCCGGAGCGCGGGGTCGGGGCACGCGCGGTGCTGGCTCGCGCCGTCGCCGAGGGCAACACCGGCCACGCCCGGATCCCTGGCAAGCACGGTGCCGCGCCGACGACCTACGCCACGGTCGCGGTGGTCGTGCCCGACGAGCCCGGCGCCCTGGCCCGGCTGCTGCACGACGTCGGCCAGGCGGGGATCAACCTGGAGGACCTGCACCTCGAGCACGGCCTGGGCCAGCCGGTCGGCCTGGCCGAGCTGTCGGTGCTGCCGGCGGCGCAGGAGCCGCTGACCACGGCGCTGGCCGCCCTGGGCTGGCGCGTCCACGACTGACCCCGCGGCAACGACCCACCGTTCTTGCGCCGAGCTGGACTCTGGTGCCCCTTCAGCGGCGCTGAAGGGGCACCACCGTCCAGCTCGGCGGGTGGGTGGGCTGGGTGGGCGCGGCGCGTGGCGTCGGGCTCGGCGCGGGGCCCGTCCGGCGCGACGACCTCAGGGGAGGTGGGGGAGTGGCCACACCTGGCCGGTGCCGCTGTCGACCAGGGCCGCACGCGAGGCCCGGGTGGCCAGCGGCAGCACCTCGAAGACCACGGCGGCCACCGCCGGGACCTGGTCGAGCCGGACCCGCGGGGCCAGCGTGCAGTGCGGCACCCACGAGCCGGGCAGGTAGGCGCGGTGCAGGTCGAACCCGGCGAGCGCCGTGGCCACCCGCTCCTGTCGGCGCAGCACCTCGCTGGTCAGCGCGGGCAGCAGCCACACCCGGCCGCGCCGGAACGTGCCGAGGGCGTCGAAGCGCAGGCGCACCGGGTCGCCCGGAGGCAGCTCGGCCAGCACCTCGCAGACGTGCTCGGGCTCACCGTGCCGCAGCACGGCATACGACAGGTGCGGCAGGTGGTGGCGGTGGGTATGAGAGGCCATGCTGGGCACGCCCTGGTCCTCGATGCGCTGCCACAGCCGGCGCACCGCCCGGTCTCCGGGCGGGTCGAGCAGCAGGCACACGGCCAGGGCCATGCCTGTCACGGTACGACCGATAGGCTCCGGCCAATGAGCACGCCCTCCGCCCCCCTCGTCATCGCGATCGACGGCCCCTCCGGCTCCGGTAAGTCCAGCGTGTCCCGCGCCGTCGCCACGCGCCTCGGGCTGGCCTTCCTCGACACCGGCGCCATGTTCCGCGCCCTCACCTGGTGGTGCCTGGAGCGGGGCCTGGACCTGCACGACGAGGCCGCCGTGGCGCAGGCCGCGCGCGAGCTGCCGCTGACCATGGTCACCGAGCCGCAGGCCCCCGGCGTGGCCGTGGACGGCACCGACGTGGGCGCCGCGATCCGCGAGTCGCGCATCTCCGAGCAGGTCTCGGCCGTGGCCACGAACCTCGAGGTGCGCGCCGAGCTGCGTCGCCGCCAGCGCGAGATCATCGCCGCGTGCCGCGACCGGGTCGGGGGCGTCGTGGCCGAGGGCCGCGACATCACCACGGTCGTCGCGCCCGACGCCGACGTGCGCGTGCTCCTCTACGCCAGTGAGGAGGCGCGCCTGCGCCGCCGCGCCACGGAGCTGCATGGGCACGCCGAGGCCGAGGCCGTGGCCGCGACCCATGCCCAGGTGGTGCACCGGGACCGCAAGGACTCGACGGTCTCCTCGTTCATGGAGGCCGCCGAGGGCGTCACGACGGTGGACACCTCCGACCTGGACTTCGAGCAGTCGGTCGAGGCGGTGCTGGAGGTCGTCGCGGCCACCGTCGGCACCCGTGCCTGACGCCCCATCGGCTCGGGGCGTCGCCGCCGGCTGGCGGTTCGGGCGGCTGCTCCTGCGCAGCCTGTGGCGGGTGCAGGTGGTCGGCGCCGAGCGGGTGCCCCGGGACGAGCCGGTCGTGCTCGTGTCCAACCACCTGGGCTTCCTGGACGGGCCGCTCGTCTTCTCCGTCGGACCCCGTCCCGCGCACTTCATGGTCAAGCGCGAGCTGTTCACCGGCGTCCTCGGCCGGGCGCTGCGGGTCGTGGCCCAGATCCCGGTCGACCGCAGCATCGGTGACCGCGAGGCGCTGGGCAGCGCGCTGGCGGTGCTGCGCCGCGGGGGAGCGGTGGGCGTCTTTCCCGAGGGCACCCGCGGTCGGGGCGACGTCGCCTCCGTGCAGCAGGGCGCGACCTGGCTGGCCCTGCAGTCCGGGGCCCGCGTGGTGCCCGTGGCGTGCCTGGGCACCCGCCGCACCGGCCGCGGCACGGGCACCCTGCCGCCGCTGCGGTCGCCGGTCGCCGTGGTGTTCGGTGAGCCGTTCCGGCTGCAGACCCCGGCCGGTATGCCGGGCCGCGAGCGCCTGCGCGTGGCCACCGAGCAGCTGCGGGAGCAGCTCGCCGACCACGTCGCGCAGGTCAGCGTGACCATGGGGATCGGCCTGCCGGACGAGGCACCCCTGTCGATGCGGGACAATGGATGATCCCCACCCCGAGAACCACCATGAAGAGGACCCTGCCGTGAGCGAGCACCCCGAGACCATCGACGCCATCGAGAGCGATGACGCCTCGGTCGAGCGTGCCCTGCGCGCAGGGCTGGACGAGTTCGAGCTGAGCGAGGAGGACCGCGCGCTCCTGGAGCGTGGCGGCGCCGAGTCCGGAGCCGACACCGACGGCGGGCCGCTGCCCGTCGTGGCCGTGGTCGGCCGGCCCAACGTCGGCAAGTCCACCCTCGTCAACCGCATCCTCGGCCGCCGGGAGGCCGTCGTCGAGGACGTGCCCGGCGTGACCCGTGACCGCGTGGCCTACGACGCCGAGTGGTCGGGTCGCCGGTTCACCCTGGTCGACACCGGCGGCTGGGAGGTCGACGCGACCGGCATCCACCTGCGGGTGGCCGAGCAGGCCGAGGTCGCCGTCGAGCTCGCCGACGTCGTGATGTTCGTCGTCGACGCCACCGTCGGCGCCACCGACACCGACGAGGCCGTGGTCAAGCTGCTGCGCCGCTCGGGCAAGCCGGTGGTGCTCGTGGCCAACAAGGTCGACGACATCCGCGCCGAGGCCGACGCCGCGATGCTGTGGTCCTTCGGCCTGGGCCAGCCGTGGCCGGTGTCGGCACTGCACGGCCGCGGCAGCGGTGACGTCCTCGACGCCGTCCTCGACGTCCTGCCGGAGGTCTCCGCCGCCGGCGGGGCCTACCAGCGGGGCGGTCCCCGCCGCGTCGCCCTCATCGGGCGCCCCAACGTGGGCAAGTCCTCCATGCTCAACAAGCTCGCGGGCGAGGAGCGGGTCGTCGTCGACAACGTCGCCGGCACCACCCGCGACCCGGTCGACGAGATGATCGAGCTCGGGGGCCGGACGTGGCGCTTCGTCGACACCGCCGGCATCCGCCGCCGCGTGCACCAGACCCGCGGCGCCGACTTCTACGCCTCGCTGCGCACCCAGACGGCGCTGGAGAAGGCGGAGGTGGCGATCGTGCTCATCGACGCCGAGCAGCCCATCGCCGAGCAGGACATCCGCGTGGTGCAGCAGGTGATCGACGCCGGCCGGGCCCTGGTCGTCGCCTACAACAAGTGGGACCTGCTCGACGAGGAGCGCCGCTACTACCTCGAGCGCGAGATCGAGAAGGAGCTCGTGCAGATCCCGTGGGCGCCGCGGGTCAACGTCTCGGCCCGCACCGGCCGGCACATGGACAAGCTCGTGCCCGCCCTGGAGACAGCGCTGGAGTCCTGGGACACCCGCGTCCCCACCGGCCGCCTCAACGCCTTCCTCGGTGAGGTCGTGGCCGCCCACCCGCACCCGGTGCGTGGCGGCAAGCAGCCCCGCGTGCTCTTCGCGACCCAGGCCAGCACCCGGCCGCCGCGGTTCGTCCTGTTCGCCAGCGGCTTCATCGAGGCCGGCTACCGCCGCTTCATCGAGCGCCGGCTGCGCGAGGAGTTCGGCTTCGAGGGCACCCCGATCGAGGTCTCGGTGCGGGTGCGCGAGAAGCGCCGCAAGTAGCCGCCCGGGGCAGGGTGGGCACCCCGGCGACCGCCCGCGATACCCCTGCCGGGTGGGCGATTCGGAGCACCGGGCACCGGTGCGCTAAGGTTTCGTCTCGCTCACCCGAGCGGTTCCGGGACGTGGCGCAGCTTGGTAGCGCACTTGACTGGGGGTCAAGGGGTCGCAGGTTCAAATCCTGTCGTCCCGACGGAACGCAGTACGACGAAGGCCGTCGCCGGTCCACCCGGTGGCGGCCTTCGTCGTCGGCGGCGAGCCGCCTGACGCCGCCGCCGGGGACTCGCATAGGCTCGTGACGTGGAGGAACCGGTGGACCTGGCGCACTCGCAACGCCCCGTGGTCGTTGTCAGCGACCGCGTCTTCACCCTCCCCAACGTGCTGTCGATGCTGCGGCTCGTCGGGGTGCCGCTGTTCCTGTGGCTCATCCTCACCGGCCACGACGGGTGGGCGCTGACCGTGCTCGCGCTCTCCGGCGTCAGCGACTACCTCGACGGCAAGATCGCCCGCCGGTTCGGGCTGATCTCCCGGGTCGGCCAGCTGCTCGACCCGCTGGCCGACCGGCTCTACATCCTGTCCACGCTGCTGGGCCTGGCCTGGCGCGAGATCATCCCGTGGTGGCTCGTGGCCGTGCTGGTCGCCCGCGAGGTCCTGGGCACCGTGCTGCTGCTCGTCGTGCGCCGCCAGGGCGTCATCGGGCTGCCGGTGCACTTCGTCGGCAAGGCCGCCACGTTCAACCTGCTCTACGCGTTCCCGCTGCTGCTGCTCGGTGAGGGCAGCAGCGCCTTCGCGGCCGTGGCCCGCCCGGTCGGCTGGGCCTTCGCGTGGTGGGGCGTCGCCCTCTACTGGGTCGCCGGGATCATGTACGCCGTGCAGGTGCGGGACCTGCTGCGCTCCCTGCGGCAGGCGCGGGCATGAGCGCCGGGACGTCCGGGGCACCCGGGGCCGGTGCGCCGCCCCGCCGGGTCGACGCCTCGATGTCCCTGATCAACGAGATCATGCAGCGCCCGCTGGACCCCGGCTACGCCGCCGCGGCCGACGCCCGGGTCCGGGCCGGGCTGCCGGCCTCGACCGGTCTGCGCACCCCCACGCTGCTGGTCGGGGCGGTCCTGCTCGGGGCGCTGCTCGTGATCGGCGCGCTGTCCCTGCGCGTGCCGGCCACGGCCGCCAGCAAGGCCAAGCAGCAGCTCATCACCGAGATCCAGTCGCGCCGCCACAACCTCGACGCCCAGACCGCGCGGGTGGCCAGGCTGCGTGCCGAGATCGACGCCGCCCAGGCCCAGTCGCTGCAGCTGGCCAGCCAGGGCCAGCTGCTCACCCAGCTGCGCGACACCGAGCTCGTGACCGGCGCCGTACCCGCCATCGGCCCCGGCCTGACGCTGACCATGGACGACGCCCCGGCCACCAAGAACGACCAGGGCAGCGCGGTCGACCCGCGCACCAGCGCCACGACCGACCAGGGCAAGGTCATCGCCCGCGACCTGCAGATCGTCGTCAACGGGCTCTGGGCGGCCGGGGCGGAGGCGATCTCCATCAACGGCCAGCGGCTCACCTCCCGGTCGGCGATCCGGTTCGCCGGGCAGGCGATCCTCGTCGACTACCGGCCGCTGACCCGGCCCTACGTCATCACCGCCCTCGGCGACTCGGCCTCGCTGCCGGCGGAGTTCGCGGGCACCGACGGTGGCAGCTACCTGCAGTCGCTGACCGACAACTACGGCATCCGTGCCGACATCAAGCCCGGGGACCGGCTGATGGTCCCGGGCGACTCCTCGCTCAACACCCGCCTTGCCCGGCCCCAGGACACGGGCACCGCCCCCGCCACGCGGGGCGCGACCTCGAGCAGCACAGGCTCGAGCACCTCATCCCCGACCACGACGGAGACCGCACCGTGATCCCCGCACTCGGCCTGCTCGCCGGCATCGTCGCCGGCCTGCTCCTGCACCCCACGGTGCCGCTGTGGCTGCAGCCCTACCTGCCCATCGCGGTCATTGCCGCCCTGGACGCGGTGTTCGGCGCGGTGCGGGCCGTCATGGACGGCATCTTCAACGACAAGGTCTTCGTCGTGTCGTTCCTGTCCAACGTCGTCGTGGCCGCCCTCATCGTGTTCCTGGGCGACCAGCTCGGCGTGGGCGCTCAGCTGTCCACCGGCGTCGTGGTCGTCCTCGGCCTGCGGATCTTCTCCAACGTCGCCTCCATCCGCCGACACCTGTTCCGCGCATGAGCGAGCAGCCCGGACGCCACGAGGCCCCCGCCGTCACCGAGCCCCCGCCGCCGGCCGACACCGCCTGGCGCCGGCTGGCCGCCGTCGCCCGGCCCAAGGCCACCCGCGCCAACGCCTTCGCCGCCCTGCTGGCCCTGGTGCTGGGCTTCGCGATCGCCACGCAGGTGCACCAGACCCAGGAGCAGGGGCTGGAGTCGCTGCGCCAGAGCGACCTGGTCGGCATCCTCGACAACGTCACCCAGAGCCAGGCCCGGCTCGACACCGAGGCCCGGGCGCTGCAGACCACCCGCGACGAGCTCGTCAACGGCTCCAGCGCGGCCGCGCTGACCGCCGCCCGGGAGCGCCTGGACGCCCTGGGCGTGCTGGCCGGCACGCTGCCGGCGCGCGGGCCCGGCATCACGATGACCATCGACGACCCGGGCCACAAGGTCACCGCCCCGGTGCTGCTCGACGCCCTCGAGGAGCTGCGCGACGCCGGCGCCGAGGCCGTGCAGATCGGCCCGGTCCGGGTCGTGGCGAGCACGTCGTTCACCGACTCCGGTGACGGCATCAACGTCGACGGCACCCACCTGACCCAGCCCTACACGTTCACCGCGATCGGCGACGCGCCCACGATGGCTGCCGCGATGGACATCCCGGGCGGCATCAGCGAGACCGTCCGCGGCCTCGGGGCGACCCCCCGGGTGACCCAGTCCCAGGACCTGGGGATCGACGCGTTGCAGACGCTGCGCGAGCCTCGTTACGCTCGCCCGGTGCCCACGCCGACCCCGTCGGCGTCGTGACCCCCTCCCGCCCGAACCCCCAGCTGTGCCAACGCCTTCAAGGAGCACCATGAGCGACCTGGACTACCCCGCCGACCTGCGCTACACGGCGGAGCACGAGTGGGTGGCGGTCGAGTCCGACGGCGTCGTCCGCATCGGCATCACCGCCTACGCCCAGGACGCGCTCGGTGACGTCGTCTACGTCAGCCTCCCGGCTGTGGGGGACACCCTCGAGGCGGGCGCCGCATGCGGCGAGGTCGAGTCGACCAAGTCCGTGAGCGACATCTACGCGCCCCTGGCCGGCGAGGTCGTCGAGGTCAACGTGGCGCTCGACTCCTCCCCGGAGCTGGTCAACACCGACCCCTACGGCCAGGGCTGGATGTATGCCGTGAAGCTCGCCGACGCGGGTGCCCTCGACGGGCTCCTCGACGTGGACGCCTACCGCGCCCAGCTGTCCTGACCAGAGGGGTTTGGGCCGATTGTCCAAACCTCTCCGTCATCCTCAAGTTGTGGTCTAGGGTTGGGGCACCCTGGGCCGACCGGCAGCCCCGAAAGACAGAGGTGCGCACCCGATGACTGACAGCGAGCAGGAGCGTCCGATCCGCTCCGGCGAACCGACGACGATGCGGTTCCCCGGGATCGGCGACCTCGAGCACGTCGAGGGGGCGCCCGAAGAGGGTGGCCTCACCGCCGCCGACCAGGCGACGGTCGACGCCCTGCGTGAAGGCACCGCCCTGCTGGTCGTCCTGCGGGGACCCAACACCGGCGCGCGCTTCCTGCTCGACGCCGACGAGGTCAGCTCGGGTCGCCACCCCGACTCCGACATCTTCCTCGACGACGTCACCGTCTCCCGCAAGCACGCGACCTTCCGTCGTGAGGGCGGCAGCTTCATCGTGCGCGACGTGGGGTCCCTCAACGGCACCTACGTCAACCGCCAGCGCATCGACGAGGCGGTCCTGCACACCGGCGACGAGGTCCAGATCGGCAAGTTCCGGTTGGTGTTCTATGCGGGCTCGGGCGCATCCTCCGCGTGAGTCCAGCCCTGAGGCGCCCGGCCGGGCAGCCCGGCGGATGACGATCGGGGCGGTGCTCGCCGCCCTGCAGGAGGAGTTCCCGGACGTCTCCATCTCCAAGATCCGCTACCTGGAGACGGAGGGGCTGGTGACACCCCAGCGCACCGGCGCCGGCTACCGCACCTTCGCCGAGGCCGACGTCGAGCGCCTGCGCTACGTCCTGCGCGTCCAGCGCGACCGGTTCTGGCCGCTGAAGGTCATCCGCGAGGCGCTCGACGCCATGGACCGCGGTCTGGAGCCGCCGGGCGGCACCGACGGCCCGCTGACCCCACGGGTGCCGGTGGTCCCCGCGGACCCGGCCGTGCCGGACGCCGCAGAGCTGTCCCTGCCCGGGACGTTGCGGCTGACCGCCCGCGAGCTGCGCGAGGCCGCCGGGCTCGACCTGCGCACGTTCGAGGCGCTGGAGACCTTCGGGCTGGTCCGTCCGGACCGCTCGGGGCACTTCGGTGAGCCCGACCTGGCGGTCGCCCGCGCGGCCGGGGCCCTGGCCGGCTTCGGCATCGAGGCGCGTCACCTGCGTCCCTTCCGCAGCGCGGCCGACCGCGAGATCGGGCTGGTGCAGCAGGTGGTGTCACCGATGCGCGGACGGGGCAAGTCCAGGCAGGCCAACGGTTCTGCCGACCCGACGGCCGAGATCCTCAGCCAGTGCATCGCCCTGCACGCGGCGCTGGTGCGCTCGGGACTGCGCACAGACTGAGCGAGTACCGTTGAGCCCGTGAGAGAGCTCGACGTCCTCGGTGTCCGCGTGGAGATGCCCACCAACCAGCCCATCGTCCTGTTGAGGGAACGTGACGGCGAGCGCTACCTGCCCATCTGGATCGGTGCCGCCGAGGCCACCGCGATCGCCTACGCCCAGCAGGGCGTCGTGCCGCCGCGGCCGCTCACCCACGACCTGCTCAAGAACGTCATCGACGACCTGGGTCACACGCTCTCCGAGGTGCGCATCGTCGCGCTCAAGGAGGGCGTCTTCTATGCCAGCCTGATCTTCGACGGCAGCCTGGAGGTCAGTGCGCGTTCCTCGGACGCCATCGCGCTGGCTCTGCGCACCGGCACCTCGATCATGGCCGAGGAGTCACTGCTCGACGAGGCCGGCGTGGCCATCGCCCAGGACGAGGACGACGAGGTCGAGCGGTTCCGCGAGTTCCTCGACCACGTCTCGGCCGAGGACTTCCAGCAGGAGGCGGGCGATGAGGCCGGCGGCGAGGCTGAAGGTGGGGACGAGGGCGAGGGAGGGCCGCGGGCCTCGTGAGGCTCCCCGCGGACGTACCCTCAGTCTTGACCTGACCTTGAGAGTTGGGTCCCAGGTGCGCGACACGTCGCGACGCACCCTCCAGAGGTGATTGACGCACCCCTCGGGCGGCCCTACCGTCAAAAGACGAACGACGGCCATGTAGTTACACGGGAGGTAGGCGTGAACCCCACCGGAGACGCGCAGCACGGCAGCCCCACGGTGCCGGTTGCTGCCCAGGGGTTGCTCTTCAGCGACGACCTCCCGACGCTGAGCGAGGACACCGGCTACCGCGGGCCCACGGCCTGCAAGGCCGCCGGGATCACCTACCGCCAGCTCGACTACTGGGCCCGCACGGGTCTGGTCGAGCCCTCGGTGCGCGGCGCCACCGGCTCGGGCACCCAGCGCCTCTACAGCTTCCGCGACATCCTCGTGCTCAAGGTCGTCAAGCGCCTGCTCGACACCGGGGTCTCGCTGCAGCAGATCCGGGTCGCGGTCACCCACCTGCGCGAGCGGGGCGTGGAGGACCTGGCCCAGATCACCCTCATGAGCGACGGCGCCAGCGTCTACGAGTGCACCTCCGCCGACGAGGTCATCGACCTGGTCCAGGGCGGTCAGGGCGTCTTCGGCATCGCGGTCGGCCGGGTCTGGCGCGAGGTCGAGGGCGAGCTGGCCCAGCTGCCCAGCGAGCGGCCGGAGGACGAGACCCCCGCCGCGCACCCGGGTGACGAGCTGAGCGTGCGCCGTTCGTCCCGCCTCATCAGCTGACCCCGGCACGGTGCACACCGGCCCGGGCCCGCGGCCCGGGCCGTGTCATGGCCGCCGGTGGTAGATTTCGCGGTGCTGACAACCCTGCGTGGGAGAGACCTCGCGACCGGCCGTGGCCGGCCGGCGGGGCGCCGAAGGGGCAAACTCCCCGGAACCTCTCAGGCGCCAGGACCACGCGGGTGAGGCAACTCTGGAGTGCGCGGTCCTGACGGCTCGCGGCGACAGAGGGGGAGGCGACACCTCAACCAACGGCCAGTGCCCCCGCTGGTCCCGCGACAGGAGCCTCATGTCCCACGCCCAGTCCTCCCACAGCGCGCTGCCGCAGGAGCCGGACTTCGTCTCGCGCCACATCGGCCCCTCCGACGACGACACGGCCGAGATGCTCAAGGTGGTCGGCCAGTCGAGCATCGACGCGCTCATCGACGCCGCAGTGCCCGGTGGCATCCGCGCGGAGCGTCCGCTGCGCGTCGAGGCCGCCCCCAGCGAGGAGGCGGTGATCGAGGAGCTGCACCGCCTCGCCTCCCGCAACACCGTGCTGACCTCGATGATCGGCCTGGGCTACTACGGCACGGTCACTCCGCCGGTGGTGCGCCGCAACGTGCTGGAGAACCCCGCCTGGTACACCGCCTACACGCCCTACCAGCCGGAGATCTCCCAGGGCCGGCTCGAGGCCCTCATCAACTTCCAGACCGTGGTCACCGACCTGACCGGTCTGGCCACCGCCGGCGCGTCGCTGCTCGACGAGGGCACGGCCGCCGCCGAGGCGATGACGCTGATGCGCCGCTCCAGCAAGGTCGCCCAGGACGCGGTGCTGCTCGTCGACGAGCACGCGCTGCCGCAGACGATCGCCGTGATCCAGACCCGCGCCAAGCCGCTCGGCCTCGGGGTGGTCGTCGCCGACCTCACCTCGGTGACCGACGCCGCCTCCCTGGCCGCGGCCGCCGGTGACCGCGCCGTCTTCGGCGTGCTGGTGCAGTACCCCGGCGCCGACGGCGAGCTGCGCGACTGGTCGGCCCTGGCTGCCGCCGCCCATGAGGCCGGCGCCCTGGTCACCGCCGCGGCCGACCTGCTCGCGCTGACCCTGGCCACGCCGCCCGGCGAGTGGGGCGCCGACGTCGCGGTCGGGAGCAGCCAGCGTTTCGGCGTGCCCATGGGCTTCGGCGGCCCGCACGCCGGCTACATGAGCGTGCGCGCCGGCCTGGAGCGGTCGCTGCCCGGCCGCCTGGTCGGGGTGAGCGTCGACGCCGACGGGCACCAGGCCTACCGGCTCGCGCTGCAGACCCGCGAGCAGCACATCCGCCGCGAGAAGGCGACCTCCAACATCTGCACCGCCCAGGTGCTGCTCGCCGTGATGGCCAGCATGTATGCCGTGTGGCACGGCCCGCAGGGCCTGGCCCGGATCGCCCGGCGCACCCACGCCCACGCCGTCGCGCTGGCCGAGGGGCTGCGTGCCGGTGGCGTGGACGTGGCGACGACGCACTTCTTCGACACCGTCACCGTCGCCGTGCCGGGGCGCGCGGCGGAGGTCGTGGCCGAGGCCGCGGCGCGCGGGGTCAACCTCTGGCAGGTCGACGCCGACCGCGTGTCGGTCAGCACCGACGAGTCCACGGAGCTGGCCGACCTGGAGGCCGTCTGGGCGGCCTTCGGGGTCACCGGCCCAACCGAGGTGGGCGAGGCGGAGCCGTCCTGGCCCGGCGCGCTGGTGCGGGAGACGGCATACCTGACCCACCCGGTCTTCCACACGCACCACAGCGAGACGGCCATGCTGCGCTACCTGCGCCGGCTCTCCGACAAGGACTACGCGCTCGACCGCGGCATGATCCCGCTCGGCTCGTGCACGATGAAGCTCAACGCCACCACCGAGATGGAGGCGGTGACCTGGCCGGAGTTCGCCGGGCTGCACCCGTTCGCCCCGGCGACGCAGACCGAAGGCATCCGTGAGCTGGTCACCGACCTGTCCTCGTGGCTGTGCGAGGTCACCGGCTACGACGCGGTGTCGCTGCAGCCCAACGCCGGCTCCCAGGGCGAGCTCGCAGGCCTGCTGGCGATCCACGCCTACCACGAGGCGCGCGGCGACTCCGCCCGCACGGTGTGCCTCATCCCGGCCAGCGCCCACGGCACCAACGCCGCGAGCGCCGTCATGGCCGGCATGAAGGTCGTCGTCGTCAAGACCGCCGTGGGCGGCGACATCGACATGGACGACCTGCGCGCCAAGGTCGAGCAGCACCGCGACCAGCTCGCCGCGATTATGGTCACCTACCCCTCCACGCACGGGGTGTTCGAGGACACGATCAGCGAGCTGTGCGAGCTGGTGCACGACGCCGGCGGCCAGGTCTACGTCGACGGGGCCAACCTCAACGCGCTGGTCGGGATCGCCCGCCCGGGCAAGTTCGGTGCCGACGTCTCGCACCTCAACCTGCACAAGACGTTCTGCATCCCGCACGGTGGCGGTGGCCCCGGCGTCGGCCCGGTCGGCGTGCGGGCCCACCTCGCACCCCACCTGCCCAACCACCCGCTGGCCCCGGAAGCCGGCCCGGAGACCGGGGTCGGCCCGATCTCGGCGGCGCCCTACGGCTCGGCCAGCATCCTGCCGATCTCCTGGGCCTACGTCCGGCTCATGGGCGGCGCCGGCCTGACCAAGGCCACGCAGACCGCGATCCTGTCGGCCAACTACGTCGCGGCCCGGCTGCGTGACCACTTCCCGGTCCTGTACGCCGGTCCCGAGGGCCTGGTCGCCCACGAGTGCATCCTCGACGTCCGCGAGATCACCCGCACCACGGGCGTCACGGTCGACGACGTCGCCAAGCGGCTCATCGACTACGGCTTCCACGCGCCGACGATGTCCTTCCCCGTGGCCGGCACGCTCATGGTCGAGCCGACCGAGAGCGAGGACCTTGCCGAGCTCGACCGGTTCTGCGACGCGATGGTGGCCATCCGCGAGGAGATCGAGCAGGTCGCCCGCGGTGAGGTCGCCGTCGCCGACAGCGCCCTGCGGCACGCCCCGCACACCGCGCTGTCCCTGGCGGGGGAGTGGGACCACCCCTACGACCGGCACACCGCCGCCTACCCGCACGGGGTCGACCCGCGGGCGAAGTACTGGCCGCCGGTGCGCCGCATCGACGGGGCCTTCGGCGACCGCAACCTCGTCTGCTCCTGCCCGCCGCCGGAGTCGTTCGAGGACTGACCGCCCGCAGGGCACGTCCTGGTGCCCGTTGCGCCGCGTCTCCCGCCCTGGCGGGGCAGATTCGCGGCGTGGCGGGCACCAGGTTGTCTCAGGGGGTGGGGCGAGACGCCCGAGACGCCCGGGGCGGGCGGGGGCGCGCGGCAGTGGCGCCGGGAGCTAGGGCCGGGTGAAGGTGAGGTGGGTGACCCCGCTGGGTGTCGACACCGCCTCGACATCGAAACGCTCCTCCAGGCCCTCGAGGTGGTCCCAGAGGCGCACCCCACGGCCGAGGAGGATCGGCACGACGACGACGTGAAGGTGGTCGATGAGGTCCGCGGCAAGGAAGTCGCGCACCGTCGAGGGTCCGCCGCCGATGCGCACGTCCAGTCCGCCGGCGCCCTCACGGGCCAGACGCAGCACCTCCTCGGGGCTGCCGTCGACGAAGTGGAAGGTCGTGCCGCCCTCCATCTGCACCGAGGGCCGCGGGTGGTGGGTGCGGACGTAGACGGGGGTGTGGAACGGCGGGTTCGCACCCCACCAGCCGGTCCAGTCGTGGTCCTCCCACGGGCCCCGCTGGGGTCCGAACTTGTTGCGCCCCATGATCTCGGCGCCGATGCCCGCGTCCCAGGCCTGGGCCATCGCGTCGTCGACCCCGGTGCTCCCGCCGTCCTGGCCCTGCATGGCGCGGAACGCGCGAGTCTGGAAGAACCAGTTGTGCAGCCGGCCGCCGGCGTGGCCGAACGGGGACTCCAGGGTCTGCCCCTCGCCGGTGCCGAAGCCGTCGAGGGAGATGGAGAAGTTGTGGACCCGCACCTGCGACATGACTGTGCCTCCCTGTGGTCGAACCGCCCGTGTCCGCAGTCTGTCGCGTGGCCCGGGTCATGGCGAGCGCACCGGCGACGACGTGCACTCGTCACGACCGGGCACCTGCCTCCGCGACCGGGTCGCCCGGCTCAGGCTGCGGGGGCGTCCTCGACGCGCACCGTGAGCTCGGAGCCCCGCTGGGTCTTGGTGACCCGCAGCTGCACCGGGATGCGCTGGCGCAGCTCGGCCACGTGGCTGACGATGCCCACGGCGCGGCCGCCCTCGCGCAGCCCGTCGAGCACGGACATGACCTGCTCGAGGCTCTCCTCGTCGAGGGTGCCGAAGCCCTCGTCCACGAACAGGGTCTGCAGGTCGAGCCCGCCCGCCTCGGCCTTGACCGCGTCACCGAGTCCGAGTGCGAGCGCGAGCGACGCCATGAACGCCTCGCCGCCGGAGAGGGTGGAGGTGTCCCGGGGCAGGCCGGTCCACGCGTCACGCACGCGCAGGCCGAGTCCGCTGCGTGCTCCGCGTGCGGCGAGCGCATCGGTGTACTCCAGGGCGTAGCGGCCGTCACTCATGGTGCGCAGCCGCTCGTTGGCCAGGAGGGTGACCTCCTCCAGGCGCGCCGCCAGCACGTAGGACGACAGCCGCATCCGCAGGGCGTTGTTGGCGCTCGTGCCGGCGACACAGTCGGCCAGCTCCTGCACCAGGGCGGCCTCGTCCTCGGCCGGGCCGAGCCGGTCGAGGACGGCGCGCACGGCGGTGTGCAGCTGGCGCAGCTGTGAGCTGGCGCGCTCGGCGAGGGTGTGCCGGTCGCGAGCGGCCCCGAGGGCCCGGCCGGCGGCGTCACGGGCGTGGGTGAGCTGGTCGAGGTCAGGCACCGCGGCGTCGCGGGCGGCGACGACCTCGGGGTCGGCCAGTCGAGCCTCGGCCTGGTCGCGCCGGCGGTCGAGCTCACGCAGCTGGGACTCGAGCTCGCGGACGTGGCTCTCGGGCAGCGACGCCTCGCGCACGGCGCCCACGTCGGTGAATTCGTTGTCCCGCAACGACTCCTCGAGCCGGGCGGTGGCCGCCCCGGCCGTGGCCGCGGCGGCCGTGTGCGCCCGGACCGCCCGGGCCAGTGCCTCGACGCCGGACACCAGGGCCTCGTGGGCAGCCAGGCGCTCCTCCAGCGCGACCTCGCCAGTGGCATCGCTGCCGTCGTGGCTGCCGTCGTCGCGGTGGTCAGCGCCCGCGGTGAAAGTCACGCAGGGACAGTCGCCGTCGTGCTCGGCCTGGAGGTCGCGGACCCGGGCGGTGACCTCACCGAGGCGTTCGCGCGCCGCGGACGCCAGGGCCCTGGCTGCCTCACGCTGGGCGGTCAGCTCACCCTGCTGGGTGCGCAACCCCTCCAGGTCGCGGCGTCGCGCCTCGACCTGGGCCTCCGCAGTCGCCAGCCCCGTCGCGGCGGCGAGGGCCTGGTCCAGCGTCTGCCGGGCCCGCGCGAGCTCGTCGGCCAGCTCGTCGGTCGTGGCGTCGACCCCGGCGAGCTCCTCGTCGCGGGACGCGACGGCCGCGGCGAGGGCGGCGACCTCACCGGCCCGGTGCGCCTCGGTGGCACCGGCGTCGGTGACCGCCTGCTCGGCGAGGGCGACCTGCTCGGAGGTGACCACGTCGCCGCGGGTCGCCGGGGACGGGTGCTCGCACGCGCCGCACACCGGGCACTGCTGCCCGTCGGCCAGTGAGGCCGCCAGCTCACCGGCCATGCCCTCGAGCCGCCGCTCCCGCAGGGACACCGACTCCTCGCGCGCCTGCAGCGTCGCCGCGCGAGCCTGGGCCAGCTCGGCCTCGAGCGCGGCCAGCCGCGGGCGGGACCGGTCCTGCTCGGCGCTGAGCCGGTGGGTGCGGGTCAGCCGGTCGACCTGCGTCTGCGAGGCGTCGACGGTCCCGGCCAGCCGGCGCAGCCCGGCGAGGGCCTCCTCGGCCCGCGCGACGGCGTCACCGGCCTCCACGACCTGGCTGGCGACGCCGGCCGCGGCCTCGTCACGGGCGAGCGCGTCGGTCTCGTGGGCATCGGCCTCGCGCCGCAGGGGGGCCAGGCCCTCGGCCGTGGTGCGCGCGCGGTCCAGGGGCCCGGAGGCCGTGCGGAGGCGCTCGGCGAGGCCGTCCACCGCCGGCCCGTCGGGCAGCTCCTCGCCCTCGGGCTCCCAGCCGAGCAGCCCCGCGAGCGGAGCGGCGAGGTCGCGCACCTCACGGCTGGTCGTGGCGAGGACAGCGGTCGCGTCGTCGGCGGCCTCGAGGTGGCCGCTCACCACAGCCGCGCGGCGGGCTGCCGCCACCGTGGCGGTCGCGGCGTCGTAGGCGGGCCGGGCCTCGTCGAGGGCCTCGAGCTCGGCGGCCGCCCGTGCGGCCACCTCCTGCAGCTCCAGGGTGCGGCGCCCGGCGTGCCACGCGGCGTCCGCGGCCTCATGACGGTCCTCGGCCAGGGACCGGGAGGCCAGGGCGGCGCCGGCGTGCTGGGTGACCGCGGACTCCAGCTCGGTCAACGCGGCCGCCACCGCGGGGCGCGGCAGGCTGCCCCAGTCCGGCAGCGCCACGACCAGCTGGTCGCTGTCGCCGGTGGAGCGGGCGTCGCTGGTGGGGCCCGCCGTCGGGTCGTCGAGGTCGAGCAGTTCCACCGCGGTGTCGACCTGGGCAAGGTGGCGGCCCAGCTCGGCCCGATTGTCGGCCAGGTCGGCGGCCAGCTCGCGGCGGCGGTCGGCCAGCCAGGCTTCGATGTCGGTGAACCGGCTGGTGTCGAACAGCTTGGCCAGCACGGTGCGCCGGTCCTCGGGGCTGGCCCGCAGGAACGCGGCGAAGTCCCCCTGCGGCAGCAGCACCACCTTGACGAACTGCTCCAGGCCCATGCCCACGACGTCCTGGATGACCTGGGCCACCTCGTCGTTGCGGGTGCCCCGGTTGACCCACTCCCCGTCGACCCGCTCCTCCAGCACGACGCTGGCCTGGACCTTGGTCGTGCCGGTGCCGCGCTTCTTGGGCCGCTGGAACTCCGGGGACCGCACGATGAGGAACCGGCGCCCGCCGGCGGTGAACTCCAGCCGCACCTGGGGCACGGCCCCCTCGGCGGCGTGGTCGCTGCGCAGGCTGGATCGGGCGCCCGAACGCGCACCGGGCAGCGCGGCATACAGCGCGAAGCAGATGGCGTCGAGGACGGAGGTCTTGCCCGCGCCGGTGGGTCCCTGGATGAGGAACAGGCCGCTGGCGGAGAGCTCCTCCAGGTCGACCTCGGAATCAGCAGCGAACGGCCCGAACGCCGTGATGCCCAGGTGGTGGAGCCTCATGCGGCACCACTGCGCTCGTCGCGCGCGTCGGCCTGTCCCTCGTCGTCCTGCCGGGCGCGGTCGCGGCGCGAGCCCTCGACCGCGCAGCCGAGCACCTCCCGCTCCGCCTCGGTGGGCGCGTTGCCGCCGCGGACGTGGGCCAGGAAGTCGCAGCACAGGTCGAGGTCGTCGCGCTGCCGGACGGCTGCGGCGTAGGGGGTGGGCAGCTCGCGGACGCCCTGCGGGTCGAACTGGAGCACCAGGGTGTCGGGGAAACGCTCGCGCAGCCGGTCCATCGCCCCCAGGGGGCGCACGCTGTCGGTGAGCGTCACCTGGCACCAGGCCCGCTCGGCGTCGGCGTGCCGCGGGTCGGCCAGCAGCTCCTCGAGCGTGCCGCGCAGCACCGCCAGTGGCTTGTGCACCGGCGCCTCGACCGCGGTCACCGCGACGCCGGCGGAGTCGAGCTCGACAAGCCAGGACCCCTTGGTGTGGTTGACCTCGGAGAAGGACAGCGGCACCGGCGAGCCGGAGTAGCGCTGCCCCTCGGCGACCTGCTGACGGCCGTGGAGGTGGCCCAGCGCGACGTAGTCGACCCCGTCGAACGTGGAGGGGTGCACGGCGCTGACCCCGCCGACGCTGATGTCGCGCTCGGACTCGCTGGTCGCCCCGCCGGTGACGAACGCGTGCGCCATGACCACCGAACGCCCACCGCGTCCGGCCAGGTCGGCACGCACCCGCCCCATGGCCGCCCCCAGCACCGCCGCGTGGGTGCGCTCGCCGGCGCCGAGCCGGTCGGCGGCCACGGACGGCTCGAGGTAGGGCAGCGGGTGCACCGCGACGTCGCCCACGAGGACCGGCCGGCCGATCGAGGACAGCCCGGTGCGGATGTGCAGCCCGGCGCGCTCGAGCAGCTCCGCGGCGAAGCCCAGCCGGATCGCCGAGTCGTGGTTGCCGCTGGACAGCACGACCTGGGCGCCGGCGTCGATCAGCCGGGTGACCGCCTCGGACAGCAGGGCCACCGTCTCGGGTGCCGGCAGCGCCCGGTCGTAGACGTCGCCGCTGACGAGCACCGCCTCGACCCGCTCGGCCCGGACCACCTCGACGAGGTGGTCGACGAAGGCCGCCTGGGCGTCGAGCAGCCCCACCCGGTGGAAGGACCGCCCCAGGTGCCAGTCGGAGGTGTGGATCAAGCGCACGCCTGCAGGCTAGGGGGAGTCGCCGACAGGTCCGTGCACCCTCCCCGGCGTGCCTCCACGCCGCCTGGTGCTACACGGCATACCGGGGTCACGTCCCGCCGGGGCAGCACCAGCGGGTATGGCGTGCCTCACCGCCGCAGCGTGGCTCGCCGGCACCGTCTGGCCGCGCGCTCGCCGGTGTGGTTGGGTCACGCTGAGGGGACGACTCGCCCAGGGAGGACACCATGGGAGCTGAGGTCAGCGGCACCGGCTACACCCGGGAGCAACGGCAGCGCTACCGCGAGAAGGTGCGGCAGAACCTCGACGTCTTCGAGCGGATGCTCGCCACGAGCCACTTCGAGTTCGACCGGCCGATGACCGGGATGGAGATCGAGCTCAACCTGGTCGACTCCGACTACCTGCCCCGGATGGGCAACGCGGACGTGCTGGAGAGAATCGCCGACCCCGGCTACCAGACCGAGCTCGGGCAGTACAACATCGAGTTCAACGTCAGCCCCCGGCCGCTGCCCGGCGACGCCGCCCTGGAGCTCGAGGACCACCTGCGCGAGAGCCTCAACCGGGCCGAGTCCCGGGCCAACGAGGTCGGGGCGCACACCGTCGCCATCGGCATCCTGCCGACGCTGACCCCGGAGCACTTCACCACCGAGTGGATGAGCATCAACCCCCGCTACACCGCGTTGAACGAGGCGATCTTCAACGCCCGCGGGGAGGACATGTTCATCGACATCGAGGGGCCCTCCGGGGAGCGGCTGGCCACCTACGCCGACTCCATCGCACCCGAGTCGGCCTGCACCTCGGTGCAGCTGCACCTGCAGGTCGCGCCGCAGGACTTCGCCGCGCACTGGAACGCCGCCCAGGCCCTCGTGGCGCCGCAGGTGGCGGTCGGGGCCAACTCGCCGTACTTCTTCGGCAAGCAGCTGTGGGCCGAGACCCGCGTGGAGCTGTTCGCCCAGGCCACCGACACCCGCTCGATCGAGCTGAAGAACCAGGGCGTCCGGCCCCGGGTGTTCTTCGGCGAGCGCTGGATCACCTCGATCTTCGACCTGTTCGAGGAGAACGTGCGCTACTACCCGGCGCTGCTGCCGGAGACCACCGACGAGGACCCGGTCGCCAAGCTCGAGGCGGGGGAGGCGCCGGCGCTCGCGGAGCTGCGGCTGCACAACGGCACCATCTACCGGTGGAACCGGCCGGTCTACGACCTGGTCGACGGGATGCCCCACCTGCGGGTGGAGAACCGCGCGCTCCCCGCCGGTCCCGCCATCGTCGACGTCCTGGCCAACGCCGCGTTCTACTACGGCGTGGTCAAGATGCTGGCCGAGGAGGACCGGCCGGTGTGGACCAAGATGAGCTTCCCGGCAGCCGAGGAGAACTTCCGGACCTGCGCCCAGAGGGGGCTGGACGCCCGGCTGTACTGGCCCGGCTTCGGTGAGGTGCCCGTCGACGAGCTGGTGCTGCGCCACCTGCTGCCCCTCGCGCACACCGGGCTGGAGCGCTGGGGGGTCTCCCAGGCCGTGCGCGACCGCTACCTCGGGGTGATCGAGGGCCGGTGCACCTCGGGCCTCAACGGCGCGTCCTGGCAGGTCGCCTGCGTCCAGCGCCTGGAGGAGCGCGGGGCCGACCGGGCCACGGCCCTGCGCCGCATGCTCGAGCGCTACGTCGGCAACATGCACAGCAACGAACCGGTCCACACCTGGAAGCTCCCGGACTGACGGACCCGGAAAGGCGCTCGCCGCAACGGTTCCCGGCGTATGTCGGCCGGTCGGGCTACGCTTCCCCGGACCCCTTCCCCTTGACGCCCTTGACGCGAAGGGGCACAGTGGTGAGGGACAGGGAGGCACACATGGACACCCACACCGGCCGCCGTCGCGCCGGCACGGACGCCGCAGAGCGGCCCGCCGACCCCGCGTTCGAGCGTCGGCTGCTGGCCCAGGTCGAGCGGCTCATCGCCGAGCGCGGCTCGGTGCTGGCCGCCCAGGGCCGGTCGCTGGCCGACCTCGGCGACGTGGAGGAGTTTGCCGAGCGCATGGTCGCCGCCCTGCCCACGCGCCACCCCTACGACGAGTCCCTCGGCCCGTTCTACGACACCGCGGGCCTGGTCACCTGGCTCGGGGTGAGCCGTCAGGCGGTGGCCGACCGGGTCCGCCGGGGCACGCTGCTGGCCTGCCGCACCGCCGACGGGCACCTGCTCTACCCCTCCCTGCAGTTCGGCCGCGACGGCCAGGTGCGCCCGGGGGTCTTCGAGGCGGTGGGGGAGTTCACCCGCCGCGGTGTCGACGGCTGGGCGGTGGCGCTGTGGCTGACCACGGCCTCAGAGGCGTTCGAGGGCCACAGTGCCGTGGACTTCCTCGTGCTCCACCGGTCCTCGGCGACCGCCGTGCAGCGCGTGGTCGAGGTGGCCACCGCCGACGCCGCGTCCTGGGCCGCATGAGCGCAGGCACCCCCGGCCCCCGCTCGCGCGAGGTCGTGGCACAACAGGTGCCGCAGACCACGCTGGCCGGGTTCCCGGCATACCGGCTCGACCCGCGCACGGTGCTGTGCCGCGCACACCTGGCCACCCAGGGGCCGTGGTGGTTCAGCCATGACGGCGGGGGCCGCTTCGACCTGCCCGCACCGCGGGGCACGTGCTACCTCGCCACCGACCCCGCCGTGGCCGTGCGTGAGCGCCTCGGGGCGGTGCTGGGCGGTCTGCCCTACGTCCCGATGTCCCTGCTGGAGGGGGTCGTCGTCTCCCGCCTCGGCGTGCCCGCGACCCGGAGGCTGGCCAACCTGCGGGTGGCCCGCGCCGCGGACTTCGGCGTCACCCGTGAGCTGGAGACGATGGTGCCGTACGCCGTGCCGCAGGCCTGGGCGCGGGCGCTCGCCGACACGGGGATGCAGGGAGTGCGCTACGGACCGCGGTTCACCCCGGGGCCGGCGTCCTCGGTGGCGCTGTTCGACGACGCGGGTGCGCGGGAGTGGCCGACCGACGCGACACCGGTCCCGGCCGTCGACGTCCCCGGCGGCCCACACCCGATGCCCGCGCCGCACCGGGCGGACCTCACCGTGGTGCGCCCTCCGGGCACCCGTACGCGAGGCCAGAAGGCCTGAGCCGCAACGGTTCTGGCGAGGCGCGTGAGCCAGTGGCTAGCGCTCGGGGGTGTCCGGGGTGCGGTTCCACGACACGATGGCCGGGGTCTCCCGCTCCCAGCCGAGCTCGCTGACGGAGCCGGCGTGCAGGATGAGCTGCGCGCCCAACCGGGGCTCCTGGCGCAGCCACACGGTCGCGAGCACCCGCAGGCAGTGGCCGTGCCCGACGAGGACCACGTCACCCTCGGCGAGCGCCGGGCGCACCCGGTCCAGCACCGCGCGGGTCCGCGCGGCCAGCGCCTCCAGGGTCTCGCCGGGGGTGTCACCCGCCGGGACACCGTCGTCGAACACGTTCCACGGACGGCCCAGGCGCTCGCGGATCTCGGCGGTGGTCAGCCCCTCGTAGCCGCCGTAGTCCCACTCGACCAGGCGGTCGTCCACCTGCACCCCGGTCAGGCCGGCGAGGTCGGCCGTGCGCCGGGCCCGCTGCAGCGGGGAGCTGAGGACCAGCGCGAACCTCCGGCCGTCCAGCAGCGTGGCCAGGGCCTTGGCGCCGGCCTCGCCCTCGGGGGCGAGCGGGACGTCGGTCAGCCCCGTGTGCCGGCCCTCCCGGGCCCACTCGGTCTGGCCGTGGCGCACGAGGATCAGCGAGCCCGAAGTCGGGGCGGGGGGAGGAGTCACTCTGGCAGGCTAGAGGCCATGGCCTCCCAGGAGCAGCACCGGTCCGTCTCCCTGCGTCGCACCGGGCAGGGCGTTCTCGTCGCCACGAACGCCCGCGGGGGAGAGCTCACCCTCGGCACGGGCGAGGAGGGCCGTTTCACCCCGGTGGAGCTGCTGCTGGCGGCGATCGGCGGCTGCACCGCCCTCGACGTCGACGCCCTCACGTCCCGGCTGGCCGAGCCCGAGCGCTTCGAGCTCGTCGTGGGTGCCGAGAAGGTGCGTGACGCCGGCGGCAACTGCCTGCAGGACATCACGCTGACCTTCCACGTCACCTTCCCCGAGGGCGAGTCAGGGGATGCCGCCCGGGAGCGCCTGCCCGACGCCGCAGCGCGCTCGCACGACCGGCTGTGCACGGTCTCGCGGACCGTCGAGCTCGGCACCCCGGTGTCGTGGAGGCTCGCCGGCGACGCCTGACCGGGCGGTATTTCGTCCCTTCTGTCACGATATGCGGCGTGTCTGCGCCAGAACCGTTCCTGTCCGAGCCAGAACCGGTGCTGCCCGCCGCAGCCGCCCCGGTGCGGCTCGCCCCGGCCCCTGCCACCCCGATCGCGGCCTGCCGACCGCTGCACACCGACTCCCTCGACCGGGATCATGCCGGTGCGATCGCGTTCGTGCTCAAGGCGATTGCCGACCCGATCCGGTTGCGCATGGTCAGCATCCTGCTGCGCACGGAGGGTCGCCAGGCCACCGTTGCGGACCTCACCGCCGAGTTCGACCTGACCCAGCCGACGGTCTCCCACCACCTCAAGGTGCTCCACGAGGCGGGGGTGCTCGAGCGCAGCCGGCGTGGCGTGTGGGTCTGCTACCGCGTCCGGCCCGAGGCCATGGGGGCGCTGTCGCGGGTGTTCGAGGCGCCGCCGGACGGCGCCTGGTGACCTCCCTGCCGGGGTGATGCCCAGCACGCCGGGGCCGCCCGGTTGCGCGACGCCGCGTTGACGCGCAACCTCGAAGACATGGCTGATCTCAACGGCAAGACCATCGCGTTCCTCGTGGCCGGCGAAGGCATCGAGCAGGTCGAGCTCACCCACCCGTGGGAAGCCGCTGCCGCCGCCGGCGCCACCACCGTCCTGCTGAGCCCGAAGGGCGGCTCGGTGCAGGCCTTCAACCACCTCGACAAGGCCGACACCTTCCCGGTCGACCGGGAGGTCGGCGAGGCGTCGGTCGCCGACTACGACGCCCTCGTGCTGCCCGGTGGGGTGGCCAACCCCGACGCGCTCCGCCTCGACCGCGACGCGGTCGGGTTCGTGCGCCACTTCGTCGACTCCGGCAAGCCGGTGGCCGCCATCTGCCACGCGCCGTGGACGCTGGTGGAGGCCGGAGTGCTGGACGGGCGCACGCTCACCTCGTGGCCGAGCCTGCGCACCGACATCACCAACGCCGGGGGCACGTGGGTCGACCAGGAGGTGGTGGTCGACGGCAACCTCATCACCAGCCGTAACCCCGACGACCTCAAGGCGTTCTCGGCGGCCCTGCTCGACGCGCTGGGCGGCTGACCGGCCGGCCCGCGGGCTCATGCCCTCCCGGCCGGGACCGGCACCCAAGGAGTGCCGGTCCCGACCCGGGGGCTCTGGCAGGATCGCCGCATGAGCGCCCCTCGCACGTTCTCCTTCCGCACCCTCAACGTCTTCACCACCGGGACGGACGACCCCTTCTCGGGCAACCCGCTGTGCGTCTTCGAGGACGCCCGTGGGCTCAGCGGCGAGGAGATGCAGTCGCTAGCCCGTCAGCTCAACCTCAGCGAGACCACGTTCGTCCTGCCCGCCGGGGACGAAGGCGCCACGGCGCGGGTGCGGATCTTCACGCCGACCTACGAGATGCCCTTCGCCGGGCACCCCACCCTGGGCACGGCGCACGTGGTGCGCGACCTGCTCGGCGCCGGGGACGAGGTCGTGCTCCGGGTGCCCGCCGGGGACATCCCCGTCCGCGCCGACGGTGACCGCTGGACCCTGCAGGCGAAGGCCCCTGAGGCGCAGCCGGTCCAGGCCTCCCGCGAGCAGCTCGCCGCCATGGTCGGGCTCCCGGTCGAGGCGATCGGTGCGGAGCCCCTGCTCGTCAACACCGGGGTGACCCAGCTCATCCTGCCCCTGCGTGGCGTGGAGGACGTGCGGGCGGCGTCGGCCGACCCGCGGCTGCTGCGGGAGAGCGCCTCGAGCCTGGGTGACGAGGCCCTGGTCTACGTCTGGGCGCCCGTCGACGACGTGACGGTCGAGGCCAGGCTGTTCTTCACCCAGGGCTCCTCCGCCATCGAGGACCCCGCCACCGGGTCGGCCTGCGCCAACCTCGGGGGCTGGTTCCACCTGCACGGCGAGCGCGGGCTGCGCCGGGTGGTGCGCCAGGGCGCGCAGGTGGGCCGGCCCTCCGTCCTCGACCTGGAGGTCGACGACGAGGGACGGATCCTCGTCACCGGGACGGTGCGCCAGGTGGGGACCGGAGAGTTCACGCTCTGAGTCGGAGCCGGCCGATAGGTTGCAGGCCATGCCGACCTTCACCAGCCATGACGGCGCGGTCCTGCACTACGACCTGCTCGACGACGGCGCACGAGGTGAGCCACTGGTCGTCCTGGCCGGCGGCGCCGCCCGCCACCCGGCATACCTGGGCGACCTGGCCGGGCTGTCCTCGGTGCGTCCCCTGGTCGTCGTGCACCAGCGGGGCGTGGGCGAGTCCGCCGAGGCGGGCCCGCTCATGGCGTGGCCGGAGCTGGCCCACGACGTGGAGGCCCTGCGCCGCCACCTCGGCGGGGGACAGCTGGACCTCCTCGCCCACAGTGCGGGCACCCGGGTGGCCCTCGCGTATGCCGCGTCGTACCCCCAGCACGTGCGTCGCCTGTGCCTCGTGACCCCGCCACCCGGCGACCTGGTCGACGTCGAGGACGACAGCAGGGCGATGGTCATGGCGCGCAGCGACGAGCCGTGGTTCCCCGCGTTCGCGGAGGCCGTGCCCGCGCTGGAGGCTGCCAGCACCCCGCAGGAGCACCGGGCCCTGTCCCACCTCATCGCGCCGCTGGCCTGGGGGACGTGGGACGAGCGGGCCCAGGCGCACGAGGCGGTCGGGGACTGGTACCTCGACGCGGGTGGGGCCTTCTTCTCCGCGCCCGTGCCGGAGGGGCTGGGTGACCGGCTCGGCTCCTGTGGCGCAGATGTGCTCGTGGTGGCGGGGGAGCGGGACGCCCTGATCGGCCTGGCGCCCGTGCTCGCGGTCGCCGAGCTGTTCCCCCGTGGCACCGCGGTCGTGGTGGAGCAGGCCGGTCACTACCCCTGGGTCGAGCGCCCGGAGGCCTTCCGGGCCGCGGTCGACCCGTTCCTCGGCGCGGACCGGGGCTGAGACCGCCGTGCCGACCTACGTCGCCTTCCTGCGTGCCGTCAACGTCGGTGGCCGCTGGGTCAAGATGGCCGAGCTGCGAGAGGCCTTGCAGGACAACGGTTTCCGTGATGTCGAGAGCTACATCCAGAGCGGCAACCTGCGCCTGACCAGCGCGATGCGGTCGTCGGCCCGGGTGGAGCGCGCCGTGGAGGAGGTGCTCCGCGACGGCTGGAAGCTGGAGGTGCCCACGATGGTGCGCACCCCCGGGGAGCTGCGCTCGCTCGGCACGGTCCTGGCCGGACTGGACGCACCGCTGCCCGGGCAGCCGCGCCGCTACGTGGCCTTCCTCAAGGACGAGCCGGCCGCCGAGGCGGTCGAGGCACTGCACGCGTGGGACCGGGAGCACGAGCGCGTGCGGGTGGTCGGCCGGGAGGCGGTCATGTGGCTGAACGTGCCCGCCCACGAGACGAAGCTGACCAATGCCCGGCTCGAACGGCTCGGGGGCGCGCTCGCGACGACCCGTGACGTCAAGGTCGTCGACGAGCTCGTGCAGCGCTGGGGCGGCTGAACCCCGCCCGCCCGGGTGACCGGGCGGGCGGTGGCCGTCAGTCGTGCCGGTGGCTGTGGTGGCGGTGCGTCACCTCGATCATCGCCCACCAGGTCTGCGGGTCGAGCACACCGACCGCGTGCACGCCGTGGTTGCGCTGCCACGCCAGCAGGGACGCCGCCATGGACGAGGTGAAGGTGCCGGTGCGCGGCAGGCCCAAGACCTGCTGGGCCGCGGCGACGCCCACGCCCTTCGCCCCGGGCCTGAGCGTCGACCGGGACTGCTGGTAGAGCGCGCGGACCAGGTCGTGGCGGCTCAGCTCTGAGTAGGTCGATCCCGGTGCGGGCGCCGGAGCCGGCGACGGCTTAGGTGCGGGGGCAGGCGACGGCTTGGGCGCCGGGGCCGGGCTGGGCTTGGGTGCCGGGGCGGGAGCCGGTGTGGGGGCGGGTGCAGGCGCGGGCGCGCCCTTGGCAAGGGCCCACAGCGCCGCCGTGGTCCCGTTGAAGGCGCTGAGGTCGACACGACCTCTGATGCCCGGGACGGTGCCGGCGTTGGTGTACTGCCAGAAGGTGTAGCGGCTCCAGCCGCCGGGCAGCGAGGTCGGGGGACGGCTGGACCAGCTGGCCAGCCACAGGTAGTAGGACCGGAACGCGGTGGAGTTGCCCATCGAGTGGGTCCAGAAGTAGGGCGAGACGTAGACCATCGGCGTGCGGCCCGTGGTGGCCCTGACCCGCTTGAGGTAGGTCGAGACCCAGGCGGTGAGCTGGGCGGGCTTGAGCCCCCCGGTGACCTCGAGGTCGAGCACCGGCGGCAGGTCGCCCCGCGCGCCGAGCTTGCCGGCGACTCGCACGAAGTAGTCCGCCTGGGCGGTGGCCGAGCCGGCCGCGAGGCTGGGGCGGGCGAAGTGGTAGGCGCCCCGGGCCATGCCCTTGGCGTGGATCGCCGCGAAGTCGCCCCGGAAGTAGGGATTGGTGTAGCCCGTGCCCTCGGTCGCCTTGACGAACGCGAACGCGGCACCCCCGGTGGCCTTGGCCGCACCCCAGTCGATGCTGAAGCCGCTGGGGTGCTGGTAGCTGGCGATGTCGGGCCCGATCACCTGGGCGTGGGCGATCGCGGGCCCCGAGAGGCCGACCGCCGCCAGGGTCGCTGCCGTGATCCGCAGCATCCGGGCCCGGTTGCGGGCACGACGAAGTAGAGGTGTTGACATGGTTGGCTGGATCCCCTTGTTCCTGCTGGTTCTGCGCAAGCTGTGGCGGCACCGCTTCTGGACCGCTCGCCTGGGTGGGAGGAGCACCGCAGTGGCCCTGTAGGGCGGGATGCTCCGACGCCACGACGGTAGGTGCGGGGTCGCGCGGGGGTGGTCGAACCTGACCGAATGCTGACCTTTCCCCGACCTGTGCCTGCCTTTGGTGTGATCCGGATACGGGCGAACCGGACAAGTGCGGCATGGTCGCCGCGGGAAAGCGGGGCCGGATGCGCCTAGTCGTCGGCCATGGGGGAGTGGTCCACGGCGTCCGCCGCCGCGGACATCGACTCGTCCATGTAGATCGAGGTCGTCGACAGGTTGGCGTGGCCGGCGATCTGGGCGACGGTGGCGATGTCGACCCCGGAGCGGGCCAGGATCGTCAGGGCGGTGTGCCGCAACGCGTGCGGGGTGGCCCGGCGGTCCAGCTTGGCGCGGGTGTAGCGCTGGATGAGGTACTGCACGTCACGGGGGGCCATCCGCCACCCCCGGACGGTGACGAACAGCGCGCGCTCGGCGTCGGCCACCCTGGTGGCGCGAGCCGTGTCCGCCGGGTCGGTCACCGGCGGGGGAGAGGGGCGCCCCTGCTCCAGGTAGGCGTTGATCGCCTCGACCGTGCGCCGCGTCAGTGGCAGGTCCCGGTCCTTGCCGCCCTTGCCGTGCACCCGCAGCACCGGCCGGTCGGTCTCCTCGTGCATGCGGATGTCGGTGCGGTTGGCGCCGCACAGCTCGGAGACGCGCGGGCCGGACTCGATGAGCAGCCTCAGGATCGCCTCGTCGCGCAGGGTCAGGCTCTGGTTGGCCCGCGGGTGGTCGACCGCCTTGGTCGACGGCGCGGCCCGCAGGGTGCGTGCCTCGCTGGCCTGCAGGCCCAGGCGTGCACCCGAGGCGCGCTTGGGGGTGCGCGGCGGGCTGAGCTTGAGCGTCGGATCGACCTGGACGTATCCGCGGTCGGTGGCCCAGCGGAACAACCCGCGGACCGCGGTGAACCAGCGGGCCCGGGCGTGCGGGCCGCGGCCCTGGGGCTGGCTGCCGTCCTGGCCCATCTTCACGCCCCTGGTGAAGCGGCGGTCGGGGGCCTTGGCCAGGCGGGTGAGGGCCACCTCGATGTCGTCGCCCTCGACGTCGTCGAGCACGGTGTCGGGGCCGAGGAGGGCCACGAACTCGGCGAGGTCGCGGGTGTAGGCGTGCAGGCTCGTGGGGCTCATCTCCGAGCGCATGACCCGGCGCTCGAGGGACTCCTGGTACTGCAGCACGGCGTCACGGACCGTGACGCGAGTCAGGGATGCGGGGGAGGCCATGGGCGGAATGTACCATTTGTTCGTGTATGACACATTACACGCACAAATAAGGCCACTATCCTGTGTTTGACCTCATTTGCGCTTCTGCACCCGTCAGTCTGCCATGAGGCACCGACAGGCCGTCGGTGCTGTGGAGGAGACGTGCCGGGTCAGCGTCCGGGCCGGGACCTGGCAGGTGCGATCGGCCGTCCACCAGTGCGGCGCCGTCGCCTCCGGTAGCGCGAGCCCGTGCATCACGCGCCGTGGGCCTGCCTGCCTGCATGACATCCGCCCAGACCGCACGCGCCGACTCGCCGGGAACGTCGTCGGCGTCGCTGCTGTCATCCGTTCCGCCAGCTCGGCCGGTGTCGTCCGGTTCCGTCGCACCAGTCGCCGGCCACGCCGGTGCGTGTCCACGACGCCGGCAACCTGATGCCGGTTCGTCAGGAGCCGAGCCGTCCTGGCGCGCGCGTCCTTGGTGACGACGCGGCGTACGACGCGGTGTGCACGCCGCTCCGCGAACCTGCGCATGGAAACGGCTGCTGTCCGGGCTCCCCACCTCTTCTCAGCGCTCACCCCACAACGCCGATAATCGACATTATGTCACTTCACCTGCTGAAGGCACTCCTCTGCCAGTGACGGTGGCTCCTCGGGTCGGCACCCGAACCCGATGTTCCCCACAGCGACCACGCGCACCCTCCGCGGCCATGGCGCCCTCACGAGCCGGACTTGGCCGACGCGCGCATGCCGCGGCCAACGAGGCCGAGGCCTCGACTCCCGACCCGCACGTCGTCATCAAGGTGCCGGTGTCGTCCCGCCGGAATCCTCCGGCGGCAGCCCAGCCGGCAACCCGAACAGGCGTTCGGATCGGGGCCACCGTGTCTTCGGTCGCTGACCCCTACTCCCCCAGCCACTGCCCGTCGCGCATCAGCTCCCGGCCGCGCAGCTCGTTCTCCTCACGCCACGCCTGCACCCGCCGCGGCGTGACCCGGAACCAGGTGTAGGCCGTCGTCAGCTCCCGCGGGTCGAACCCGGTCCGCGCCGCGAACGCGGTGCCCAGCTCCTCGTCGACCCCGTCGGTCGCCACCACCGTGCCCTCGAGCATGACCACGTCACGGGTCGTGCCCAGCGCCACCCGCGCCTGGCCGGTGTCGGCCAGGTTGCGTGCGGTCGGGCTCGCGGTGGGCGTCGAGAACAGCAGGGTCCGCCCGTCCCAGAGGAACGACAGCGGGACAAGGTATGGCGTGCCGTCACCCGGGTGCGCCGTGGCCACCCAGGCGTCCACGTCCTGCTCCAGGCGCGCCAGGGTGTCGCGCACGCGCTCGGCCGTGCTGCGGGCAGTCGGCGCGGTCATGCTGCGGCGCTCGGTGGTGTCGCCAACGAGCTCATGGTCGCCATCATGGCCGGTCGCGGCGTCGGGCAGGACCCGCCACGCGGCCGCGAGCGCCAGGCCACGAGAAGGCCCGGACAGCACGGAGGGCGGCACCCGGTGTGGGTGCCGCCCTCCCCCGCGTCGTCAGTCGCGGAAGGCGTCCTTGACCTTCTCCCCCGCCTGCTTCAGGTCCGCCTTGCTCTGGTCGACCTGGCCTTCGGCCTGCAGCTGCTCGTCGTCGGTGGCCTCGCCGAGCGCCTGCTTGGCCTTGCCCTTGGCCGACTCGGCCGCGTTGCCGATCTTGTCGCTGAGCCCCATGTCACTTCTCCTGTGCTCGAGGAACCGAACCCCACCACCCTCGCACGGACGGCCGAGGACCGCAGCGCCGGACGGGCCGGGACCGCCTCGTCCGTTCGGCCGGGATGGCCTCGTCCGTTCGGCTCGAAGACCTGTGGACAGCCCGGTCGCGAGGCCGGCCGTGCCTAGCCTCGAAGGCCGGGGGCATCCATGCAGGAAGGGAAGGCTCACCCATGCGGTCGGTATGCCGGGCACTCGCCAGCGGAGCCCTCGCCCTGTCCCTGCTCGCGGCCGGCGTCGCCGGCGCCGGGGTTGCCCTGGCCGCGCCGGCGCCCACCCCCGGCCCCACGACCTCCCCGT
>NZ_DASVZH010000202.1:0-31094 GCF_036391795.1 Oryzihumus sp. | reverse complement strand
GGGCCTCCCCGGCCTCCGTCACCGCTCGGGCTCACGTGCTCACCTCGTGCTCTTGGCGTTGCCGCCCTTGCCGGACGCCCCCTTGCCCTGGTGGCCCGAGGTGGTCCGCGTCGTCGTCGTGGTCGTGCTTCCATCGCTGTTGACCGTCGTGACCACCGTGGTCGTCACGCCGTTCTTCGTGGTCACCGCCGTGGTGCTCGTCGGCGTGGCGGCCGGCGTGGCGGAGGCTGCAGGCGCCGGGGCCGCCGAGGCGGCGGCCGGAGGCACCACGACCTGCCCGATCACGGTAAAGCCGGGCTGCTTCGTCGCCGGCTTCGCCACGCCGAACACGGCCCCGTCCGAGAGCCGCAGGAAGGCCGCCGACTGCGAGGGCACCATGCCCATCGACACGGCCTCGCGGGCCAGGTGCTGCGGCGAGGAGGCGTTCTCGATCTGCTGGGTCAACGCGTCCTGGGTGTCGCTGAGCTCACCGGAGGTGGCCTGCAGGTCGTGCAGCGCGAACGCGCCCTGGGCGAGGCTGGTGTTGAGCAGCAGCAGGCCGAGCAGGCCGGCGCTGAGCAGCAGCATGCACACGATGGCGAAGCCGGCGCCCGGCTTCTTCGTCTCGGCCCCGCTGACCACCCGCAGGCTGGGCAGCGTGGGCTGGCGGCGCGGGGCGCGGACCCCGACCCGAGCGGCCGCGGCAGTCATCTGGCTCATGCGGTGTGTCCCTTCGTGGCCCGGGTGCGTTCGGCGGCCCGGAGCCGGGCCGAGGCTGCGCGGGGGTTGGCTTCGATCTCGGCGGCGCCGGGTTCCTCGGCACCGCGGGTGAGCAGTCGCAGGTAGGCCGCGTGCTCGGGCAGCTCCACCGGGAGGCCGGCCGGGGTGCTGCTGCGGGCGCCGGCGGCGAGGACCCGCTTGGTCAGCCGGTCCTCCAGCGAGTGGTAGGACAGCACCGCGATCCGGCCGCCGACGGCGAGGGCGTCGATCGCCGCGGGCAGCGCGGTCTCGATGGCCTCGAGCTCGCCGTTGACCTCGATGCGCAGGGCCTGGAAGGTGCGCTTGCCGGGGTGGCCGCCGCTCCTCTGGGAGGCGGCGGGCACGGCGCCCTTGAGCAGGTCGACCAGGCGCGCGGAGGTGCTGAACGGCGTGGTGACGCGCTCGCGGACGATCGCCCTCGCGATACGGCGGGCGAAGCGCTCCTCGCCGTACTCCTTGAGGATGCGCTCCAGCTCGGCCTCGTCGTAGGTGTTGAGGACCTCGGCCGCGGTGATGCCGCGGGTCTGGTCCATGCGCATGTCCAGCGGCGCGTCCTGGGCGTAGGCGAAGCCGCGGTCGGCCTCGTCCAGCTGCAGCGAGGAGACGCCGAAGTCGAAGAGCACCGCCTGCACCTGCGCCAGGTCCAGGTCGTCGAGCACGTCGGCGATCTCGTCGTAGACGGCGTGCACCGGGGTGAACCGGTCGCCGAACGCGGCCAGCCGCTCCCCCGCGAGCTCCAGCGCCTCGGGGTCGCGGTCGATGCCGACCACGCGCGCGTTGGGGCAGCGCTGGAGCACGGCCTCGCTGTGCCCGCCCATGCCGAGGGTGCCGTCCACGTAGACCGATCCCGGCTCGGCCAGCGCGGGCGCGAGCAGGTCGAGGATGCGGTCACGCAGGACGGGGACGTGCCGCTGCTCGGCGGTCCCTCGTGCGTTCATGGGTGGGGGCTTCCTTCTCTTGGTATGACGGGTGGCTGGCTCGGGGTCAAGGGCCGGGTGGGTGGTCCTACGGTCAGGTCTCCAACCGCTCCAAGGGGTGCGGCCCGGGGCCGGGGAAGGTGTCCCGGGACGCGAAGCGGGTGGAGACCTGGCAGCAGGGCCGGTGGCGGTGGGCCCTCCGGCGGCTCAGAGGAGTCCGGGGATCACCTCCTCGGCCTGCTCGGCGAACGCCTGCTCGGTGCCCTCGAGGTAGGTGGCCCACGCCGTGCTGTCCCAGACCTCGACACGGGCGCCGGCGCCGATGACGGTGCAGTCCCGGCTCAGGCCGGCGTACTCGCGCAGGGTCGCGGGGATGGTGACCCGGCCCTGCTTGTCGGGGATCTCGTCGGAGGCACCGGAGAGGAAGACGCGCGCGTAGTCGCGGGCGGCCTTGCTCGTGACGGGTGCCTGCCGGATCGACTCGGCCACCCGGACGAACTCGTCCATGGGGAAGACGTAGAGGCAGCGCTCCTGCCCCCGGGTGACCACCAGGCCACCGGCGAGGCGGTCCCGGAACTTGGCGGGAAGGAAGAGCCGGCCCTTGTCGTCCAGGCGGGGGGTGTGCGTACCGAGGAACACGGCGCGCCTCCTCCCCTGCGGCTGTCGCGACGACCACTGCTCTCCTTGTCGCCCCACTTTACCCCACTCTCCTCCACCACATGCGGTTTTGCCGCAAGACGCAGCCCGACTTCTGCGGGGTTTGCGCAGGTCAGCCGGGGTGGGGCGCGGTGGGGGAAATCTGCCGTCGCGGGCCGCCGGCGCCGGGGGGCGTTGCCGCTGGCCCGAAGCGCCACGCACGGGCACCATGACGGATCGGCATCGAACCGGGTCCGGGGTGCAGGACGTGGAGGGAAGTGGGGGCGCCGGACCGCCCCGGACCGAAGGGGATGAACTTTGAGCGGGAGCAGCGCCGTCGGCGGCGGTTTCGTGCAAGATCAGGACATGGACGTGGAGTCGGGGACCCAGGCGGGTGGCAACGACAGCCTCGAGCTGGTCGGAGAGGTGGCCGGGCGGATCAGCACGGCCATGCAGGCGGTCATCGAGGGCAAGCCCGACGTCGTGACCACGGCGATCACGGTGCTGCTGGCCGGCGGCCACCTGCTCATCGAGGACGTGCCCGGCGTCGGCAAGACGATGCTGGCCAAGGCGCTGGCCCGCTCGATCGACTGCTCGGTGCGCCGGATCCAGTTCACCCCGGACCTGCTGCCCAGCGACATCACGGGGGTCAGCGTCTTCAACCAGGACGTGCGCGACTTCGAGTTCCGCCCCGGCGCGATCTTCGCCAACGTGGTGGTCGGCGACGAGATCAACCGCGCCTCGCCCAAGACGCAGTCGGCGATGCTGGAGTGCATGGAGGAGGGCCAGGTCACGGTCGACGGCCAGACCTACGAGCTGCACAAGCCGTTCATCGTCATGGCCACGCAGAACCCCATCGAGATGGAGGGCACCTACCCGCTGCCGGAGGCCCAGCGCGACCGGTTCATGGCGCGCATCTCCATGGGCTACCCCTCCCCCGCGGCCGAGGTGGCCATGCTGGAGACGCACGGCGACACCTCGCCGCTCGACGACCTGGTGCCGGTCACCGACGGCGAGACGGTGGCCAAGCTCATCGAGACCGTGCGCACCCTGTGGACCAGCCCGGCGGTGAAGCAGTACGTCGTCGACCTGATCACCGCGACCCGCAGCACCCCGGCCCTGCGCCTGGGTGCCTCCCCGCGGGCGTCGCTGCACCTGCTGCGCAGCGCCCGGGCGCACGCCGCCCTCGCGGGGCGCGACCACGTGCTGCCCGACGACGTGCAGGCCCTGCTGGTGCCGGTGCTCGCGCACCGGCTCCTGCTCACCGGCGAGACCCAGCTCGCGCGGCGCACCCCGGCCGACGTGCTGCACGAGATCGTGCGCCGGGTCCCCGTCCCCGCAGCCGGTCGGTGACCGGCACGACCCCACGGCGCGCACCCAGCCCGATGACCAGCCCGAGGCGACCCCGATGACCCGGTTCAAGGACGTGCTCACCACCCGCGGTCGGGCCTTCGTCGCGGCCGGGCTGACGCTCGTGGTCACCGGGCTCGGGCTCGGCCTGGGCGACCTGACCCGGATCGGGGTGCTGCTGGTCGCCCTGACCGTGCTCGCGTCGCTGACCAGCCGCCGGGCCCTGCCGGAGCTGAGCGTCGAGCGCCGGGTCCGGCCCGTGCGGCTGGCCGTGGACGAGGTGGCCACCGTCGAGGTGGAGTTCGGCAACACCGGCACCCGGCGCTCGCCGATCCTCATGGCCGAGGAGCGGGTCGACTACACCTTGGGCGACCGGCCCCGGTTCGTGCTGCCGCGCATGGCGCCGGGCGAGCGCCGCGTGGTCAGCTACGCGATCCGGTCCCACCTGCGCGGACGGCACCGCCTGGGGCCGCTGACCTTCCGCATCCGGGACCCGTTCGGGCTGTCCGCGCGCGCCGTGGCCCTCAGCTCCACCAGCGAGGTGCTCGTGCTCCCCCGGGTCGAGGAGCTGACCGGCGGCCGGGCCGGCGGCGAGGGGGTCGGCGCCGAGGGCGTCATCCCGCACATGGTCGCGCTGCACGGTGAGGACGACGTGGCCATCCGCGAGTACCGCGACGGAGACGACCTGCGTCGCATCCACTGGCCGGCCACGGCGCACCAGGGCGAGCTCATGGTCCGTCAGGAGGACCGGCCCGCCCGGCGCCGGGCCGTGCTCGTGCTGGACTCGCGCGCCGCGGGCCACCGCGGCTCCGGAGCCTCCGGCTCCTTCGAGTGGGCGGTCAGCGCGGTCGCCTCGGTCGCGGTGCACCTCGCCAACCACGGGTATGCCGTGCACCTGGTCAGCCACGAGTCGGTCACCGAGGGGCGCTCCGCCGAGATGATCGACGTGGACTCCGCCCTCGAGGCGCTCGCCCTGGCCGGCACCGACCCGGGCGCGACCCTGGACGACGTGCTGCACGCCGCGCACCCGCTGACCGCGGCCGGGGGCCTGGTCGTGGCGGTCGCCACCGACCACGACGAGGAGCTGCTGCGCCAGCTGCTGACCCTGCGCCAGCCGGGCGGAGTGGCGCTGCTGCTGCTGCTCGACTCCGCCAGCTTCGCCCACGGGACCAGCCCCGGCGGGGGTCACGCCGAGGACCTGGCCGAGATCGCCCGGGCTGCCGGGTGGGGCACCCGGGTGGTGCGCTCCGGGGAGTCCATCGCCCGGGTCTGGGCCGCGGTGTCGACGGGCACGAGCCGGATCGGGGTGGGCGGGTGAACGCCCGACCCGGCGATGCCGCCCTCGCCGCCCTGGCCACCGTCACCGCCATCTGGCCGGTGACCACGCTGCTGGACTCCGGTGAGTGGGTCCGCGCAGCCGTCACCATGGTCCTCGTGGTGGCCCTGGCCGGTGTCGCGGCCCGCTCGGCCCGGCTGCGCGGCTGGCAGGTGGTCCTGGGGCAGGCCGTCGTGGCGGCGATCGTGGCCGGCTGGCTCTACGGCCGTGGTCACCTGTGGCACGGGCTGCCCGGCATCGAGACGGTGACGGCCTTCAACAGCCTGCTCGTCGACGCGCGCGGGACCATCGAGAGCTTCACCGCGCCGGCACCGACCACGCGTGGCCTGACCCTGCTCGTCGGACTGGTCGCCGGGGTGGTCGCGGTGGTCGTGGACTACCTCGCGGTCACCCGCCGGTCCGCGGCGATGGCCGGCCTGCCTCTCCTGGCCGCCTTCCTCGGTTCCTCCGCCAACAGCGGGTCCTCCCTGCACCCGGCGTTCTTCGTCGCGTTGGCCGTGGTGTGGCTGGTCATGGTCGGCCGACAGGGCACCGGCCTGGTCCGCCGGTGGAGCACGACGAGCGCCACCCCCCTGACCCCCGTCAGCTCGGCCTCCTCCGTGGGCGACACCGGCGCCGCGGGCACCGCCACGCTGGGGCGGTCCCTCGGGGTGGTGGCCATCGTCGCCGCCCTCCTGGTCCCGCTGGCCCTCCCCCACCTGCCCACCCGGTTCCTGCTGTCGGGACTGGGTCGCAACGACGACAGCAGCGGCGGCGGCAACGTCGGCTTCAGCCAGAGCCTGGACCTGTCCCGCGACCTGGCCGACCGCAGCACGCGGCCCGTCCTGACCTACCGCACCACCGCGAGCGCGCCGCCACCGCTGCGGGTGACCGTGAGCTCGACCTACGTCAACGGCACCTGGCTGCCGCCGCGGCGCAGCGTGGACCGGGTCGCCACGGGCACGGAGCCGTCGGTGCCGACGCCGACCGGGCTCGACCCGTCGGTGCCCAAGCGGCGCGAGTCGGTCAGCGTGCTGGGCAACCTGCTCGAGCCGCCGAACCTGGCTGCGCCCTATCCCCTGGCCGGGGCGGACCTCGGCGGGACCCGGTGGGGCCTGGACAACCGCACCCAGTCGCTGCTCGTCGCCGACCAGGTCTCCGGCTACGACCTGTCGTACTGGGACGTCGAGCCCACCGACAGCATGCTGCGCGACGGGGTGCCCGGCGCCACCACGAACCGGGTGGTCGACCCCCGCGACCTGCAGGTCGACTCGCGGTCGGCGGTCCGGGTGCGCGCCCTCGCCGACGCGGTCACCAGGGGACGGACCAACGCCTACGACAAGGCCCTGGCCATCCAGGAGTTCCTGCGCAGCAACGGCGGCTTCACCTACTCCCTGACGCTGGCCCCGCCGGTCACCGACCGCACGGGGCGCGTGGTGCCGCTCGACCCGCTGTCGCACTTCCTGGTCACGCGCCAGGGCTACTGCGTGCAGTTCTCCACCGCGATGATCATGATGGCGCGCGCGCAGGGCATTCCTGCGCGGATCGCGGTCGGCTTCCTGCCCGGCCACGTCGACCGGGGCATCTGGACGGTCGCGGTCGCCGACGCCCACGCCTGGCCGGAGCTGTACCTCGACGGGGTCGGCTGGCTGCGCTTCGAGCCGACGCCGGCCGCCCGCAGCGGTGCCGCGCCCGTCTACGCCACCGTGCTGCCGGGCACCAGCGCCGACCAGGGGCGCCCCACCGACACCACGGCGAGCGGCAGCAGCTCCTCGAACCGCAAGCAGGACCTGCTCGAGCGCGCGAACGACCTCGCCACGCCACAGACGGCCCTGCCCGGTGCCAGCTCCCGCGCCTCGTGGGTGGACCACCTGCCGCACGGGTGGTCGTTGGTGCTCCTTGCGGTGCTGCTCGGGCTGGTCGGCGCGGCCGTCGCCCCGGCGGGAGCGCTCTGGTCACGCCGGCGGAGGCTGCTCTCGGCCCCCGACGGCGCCGGCCGGGTCGAGGCGCAGTGGGTGGCGCTCACCGAGCAGCTCGCCGACCTGGGCATGCCCGCGCCACCGAGCCAGACCCCGCGCCAGCTGCGTGACCACTACGTGCGCGAGGCCTACCTCGACGAAGACGGCGAACAGGCCCTTGGCCGGGTCCTCGGCACCCTGGAGCGGGCCCGCTACGCCCCGCCGCACGCTGCCGTCACCGACCTGCGAGAGGACACCCACCTCGTCCTGCGGGCCGTGGCGCCGACCCGGCCCCCGTGGCTCCGGCTGCGCGCGGTGGTCATGCCCTCGGCCGGGACAGCCGAGGTGCGCCGCCTGCGCCGGCGGCTGGCGCGGGCGCTGGGCAGCCCGTTCCGGGCCGTGGCCGACCTGGTCCGGCGCCTGACCCAGCGCTGAGGCCCGGGGTCCGGCACCTGACCACCGCCGACCGCGGGGGCGGGTCGCCAGGACGCTGCCCTGCTCCGGCATGGCACTCAGGCGCCGACCTGCTCCTCCTGGCCGGTGAGGTAGCCGTGGGCCCGCAGCTGCCCCAGCAGGGCGTCGACCCTGGCGCGGGCAGACCGCGAAGAGCCCGGTGACCCCGACCGGCCTGCCGTTCCGGCCGGGGCCACCGGTACGAGGAAGAAGCCGCCCCAGGCCTCGACCTCGATCCGCATCCGCTCCAACGCCGGGGCGTCGGCGGTGTGGACGGTGCACAACGCGATGTCACCGGCCCGGGTGGACTCCACGGCCTCGGCGGTCAGCCCGGCGAGGTCGGTCGCCGGCCCCGGAGCCCGTGTCAGCTGCCCATGGGGATTGTCGTCGTCGCCGATCCGCCGGACCCGACGGCCCAGGGACTGGAGCCGGCAGGCGAGCTCGGCCGTCGTGGCGGTCGTCTCCGTGCCCGGCTCGCCCACGAGGACCACGGTGACCCCCCGCTCGGGCAGGGGCGGGTAGCGACGTCGCAGCACCGACGCGACCGCCGGCGGCGTGAACCAGGAGGGCAGGGTCTGGCCCCGGGCCAGCCGGCGCCGGACCTCGGTCCCGGAGATGACGCTGACCTGCGTGCCCGGGGGCACGTGGTCCACCGGCTCGTAGCTGTCGGTGTCCTCGACGTAGCCCAGCTGCGGGAAGGAGACCATCGAGACCGCGAGCTCGTCCTGGTGCCGGCGCACCAGCTCCTGCGCGGCATATGGGTTGTAGAAGGGCCGGCCCAGGCTGTCCGGCCCGGGGCCGGCGTGGTCACGGCCGACGATCATGTGGGTGGCGCCGAAGTTCTGGCGGATGATCGTGTGCCACAGGGCCTCCCGCGGGCCGCCCATCCGCATGGCCAGCGGCAGCAGCGCGAGGGTCGCCTGCCCGCTGCGATAGGTCGGCAGCAGGCTCTCGTAGCAGGCGATGCGAGTGGCCACGTCGACGTCGCCGGGCTTGGTGGGGCCGACGACCGGATGGATGAGCAGGTGGGCCCCCGTCTCCCGGGCGGCCCGCAGGGTCAGCTCCTGGTGCGCGCGGTGCATCGGGTTGCGGGTGTTGAAGGCGACCACCCGGGCGATGCCGAGCCGGTCGAAGTGGGCGCGGAGCCCGGCCGGGGTGAACCGCGGCCCCGCACCGTCAAGCGTCCGCGCCGACGGCAGCACCTCCAGCCGGCCGGCGAGGTACCACCCGTGCGTGCGGTAGAGGAGGTGGTTGACGCTGGGGTGCGCCGGGTCGCACCGGCCGAAGACCGCCTCGGCCTCCACCCGCGGGTCCACCCGCCATGCCTCGTGAACCCCGAGCACCGCGAACAGCCGGCCCTGGTCGTCGCGCAGGCCCAGGTGCCCCCACAGCAGCGCCGCGTCGCGGGTGCGGTCGTCCACGTCCAGGGTCACCGGGATCGGCCAGAGCGTCCCGTCGGCGAGGCGCATCCGCTCGCAGACCGAGGCGTGGTCGGCCCGGCCGAGGAAGCCGGTCAGCGGGGAGAAGGCACCGCAGGCCAGCAGGTCCAGGTCACAGCGCTGCCGCTGCGTGAGGACCCAGGACGGCCACCGGTCCGCCATCGCCACGAGCTCGGCCGCGCGGGCCTCGCCGACCACCAGGTCGACCAGCTTCCCGCCGTGCGGAGGCGCCAGGCCCCGGTCCGCGTGCATCCTGCCTCCGTCGTCGTCGACCGCATCGTGCGCCGATTGTCACGGCCCGGCGCCGGAAGGCGCCTCCGTCGTTCGACGGAGGACGACGAAGCGCCCGCCACCCCTTCGGGGGTGACGGGCGCTGCGGTGGCTGCGGGTCAGTCGAGGTAGTCGCGCAGGACCTGCGAGCGTGAGGGGTGACGCAGCTTGGACATCGTCTTGGACTCGATCTGGCGGATCCGCTCGCGGGTCACGCCGTAGACCTTGCCGATCTCGTCGAGCGTCTTGGGCTGGCCGTCGGTGAGGCCGAAGCGCATCGAGACGACGCCCGCCTCCCGCTCGGACAGCGTGTCGAGGACCGAGTGCAGCTGCTCCTGCAGCAGCGTGAAGCTCACCGCGTCGGCCGGCACGACCGCCTCGGAGTCCTCGATGAGGTCACCGAACTCGCTGTCGCCGTCCTCGCCGAGCGGGGTGTGCAGCGAGATGGGCTCGCGACCGTACTTCTGGACCTCGACGACCTTCTCGGGGGTCATGTCGAGCTCCTTGGCGAGCTCCTCCGGGGTGGGCTCCCGGCCAAGGTCCTGCAGCATCTGGCGCTGGACGCGGGCGAGCTTGTTGATGACCTCGACCATGTGCACCGGGATGCGGATGGTGCGGGCCTGGTCGGCCATCGCGCGGGTGATCGCCTGGCGGATCCACCACGTCGCGTAGGTCGAGAACTTGTAGCCCTTGGTGTAGTCGAACTTCTCGACCGCACGGATCAGGCCGAGGTTGCCCTCCTGGATCAGGTCCAGGAAGAGCATGCCGCGACCGGTGTAGCGCTTGGCCAGGGAGACGACCAGACGAAGGTTGGCCTCGAGCAGGTGGTTCTTGGCCTTCTTGCCGTCCTGGGCGATCCACCACAGCTCGCGCTTGAGCTTCATGTCGATCTTGTCGCCGGAGTTGAGCTTCTCCTCGGCGAACAGGCCGGCCTCGATGCGCTTGGCGAGCTCGACCTCCTGCTCGGCGTTGAGCAGGGCGACCTTGCCGATCTGCTTGAGGTAGTCCTTGACCGGGTCCGCGGTCGCACCGGCGGTGACGACTTGCTGCGCCGGGGCGTCCTCCTCGTCGTCGTCACGGATGACGAAGCCGGCCTCCTCGGACTCCTCCTCCGGCTCGGCCTTGGCCGGGGTCTCGGCGTCCTCGGCACCTTCCTCGGCGGCGGTCTCGGGCTCGTCCTCGACCGCGACGTCCTCGAGCTCGCTCTCGTCGACCTCGGTCGGCTCCTCCTCGGTGTCGACGGCCTCCTCGACCCCCTCGGCAGCGGTGTCGGTGCCGGCCTTCTTGGCCGCGGTCTTCTTGGTGGTGGCCTTCTTCGCGGCCGCCTTCTTGGCCGGCGCGGCGGCAGCAGCCGCGGCCGCCTTGGGCGTCGCCGCCTTCGCGGCCGTCTTGGTGGCTGCGGGCTTCGCGGCGGTCTTCGTCGCGCCGGCCGCCTTCTTGGCGGGGGCCTTCTTCGTCGCCTTGGCCGTGGTGGTGCGGCGCGACGAGGTGGCGGCGACCGCACGGTGCGCGGTGGCGGTGTCGAGGGTGACGCTGATCCCCTGCTCCTCCAGCGAGCGCAGGACGGCCTTCATCCTCTTGGGCTCCACCTCGGCGCCGAGGAGGGCGTCGCGCAGCTGGCTGCTGTCGACCGAGCCGTGGGCGTTACCGATCGCCAGGAGCTCCTGGAGGGCGGGGTGGGAGAACTCGGCCGGCAGCGGGCGCGCAGGGCGCTCCGCCGACGGGACGGGGTGGGCGTTCGACACAGGCGACACCGACTACCTTTCGTCGCGACTCTGGTGCACCGCAGGTCAGATCAGCTCCGGAAGCGGTGCCGACGGAGACCGAGGACGTTGCGGGAAGTTCGTGGTGACCGGATCGGCGGCGGCATCTCCGGTCGTGCAGATGAACATTGTAAAACGTCCGAGGTCATGCCCGCGCCCCGAGTGTCCCAAATCCACGCCACGACAACGCTGCACACCGCCTCCGAACTGCAACAACGCCCGGGGGCACCCGATCCTTCCCGCCCCACGCCCTTCGCAACCCGTGGCGAGCCGCGCGTCGCGGGCCCTCAGCCCTCGGCCGGTGCCTTGACCGCCAGGACCGGGCAGGGGGCGTCCAGCAGGATGCGCTGGGCGTTGGAGCCGAGGATGAGCTTGCCGACCGGGGTGCGCCGACGCAGCCCGATCACGATGAAGTCGGCCCCGACCTCCTCGGCCGCGGCGATCAGGTCCTCGGCCGGCTCGTTGCCGCGCACCAGCTGACGCACCTCGTGCTCGACGCCGACGTCGTCGAGCTGGGCCTGGACCCCGCGCAGCTCCTCGTCGAACCGGGTCGCCTCTTCGGCGTCCAGGTCCTTGCCGCCGCGGTTGGAGTTGATCACGACCAGCCGGGTGCGCCGCAGCAGGCACTCCTCGGCGGCACGGCGCAACGCCGCTCGCCCCTCCTTCGTCGGCACGTAGCCCACAACGACGGCCACCTGAACCTCCTCGTCCAGTCGCGCAGCGCGTGCTGCTCCGTGCCGCGACCGTACCGGATTTCAGCGGGCGCGTCGTGACGACGCGGATGCCTCGCCGAGGGCCTCGCGCAGGATCTGCCCGACCTGCCCGATCTCGATGAGGAAGCCGTCGTGGCCGTAGTCCGACCGGACCCGGCGCGCCGGGCCGACGGCGGCCGGGGCGCTGGCGATCTCGTCGGACAGCCGCGGCGGGTAGAGCCGGTCGGAGTCGACGCAGGCGACGGTGAGCCGCGCGGTGACCCGCTCGAGGGCGGCCTGCCAGCCACCGCGGCCGCGGCCGACGTCGTGGGAGTTCATCGCTTCGGTGAGCACGAGGTAGGAGTTGGCGTCGAAGCGCCGGGCCAGCTTGTCCGCGTGGTGGTCCAGGTAGCTCTCGACCGCGAAGCGGCCGCCGCCGCCGAGCGGCTGCTCCTCCCCCTGCGGGTGACGGCCGAAGCGCTCGGCCAGCTCGTGCTCGCTGCGGTAGGTCACGTGCGCGATCCGGCGCGCGAGGCCCAGCCCAGCCTCCGGCCCGGCCGGGTGGCCGTAGTAGTCCCCGCCCCGGAAGTGCGGGTCCTGCCGGATGGCCAGCAGCTGCGGCTGGCACCACGCGATCTGCTCGGCGGTGGCGTAGGCGCCGCTGGCCAGCACGATGCACGCCTCCACCCGGTCAGGATGGGTGACCGCCCACTCCAGCGCCCGCATGCCGCCCATGGACCCGCCGAGGACCCCGGCCCAGCGCTCGATGCCCAGCGCGTCGGCGAGGCGAGCCTCGACCTCGACCTGGTCGCGGACGGTGACGTAGGGAAAGCGGCTGCCCCAGGGCCGCCCGTCGGGGTCGGCGCTGGCCGGACCGGTGGTGCCCTGGCAACCACCGAGGACGTTGCTGGCGACGATGAGGTACCGGTCGGTGTCCAGCGGCCGGCCGGGACCGATCAGCCCGTCCCACCAGCCCGGTGTGGGATGGCCCGCGCCGGCCGGGCCGGCGACGTGGCTGTCCCCGGTGAGGGCGTGCTCGACGAGGATGGCGTTGTCGCGGGCGGCGTTGAGCCGGCCCCAGGTCTCGTAGGCGACCCGCACCTCCGGCAGCGAGCCCCCGGCCTCGAGGGCCAGGCCCCCGACGTCGAGGTGCCGACGGCCGGGACGGGTCGTGGCACGCAGCGGGTCGGAGATGACGGTCACGGCGGCTCCCTGGGAGGTCGTCAGGGCCCGGCCGGGCCCGCGCTTGCCACCTGTGGTCCAGGTGGCCCGGTCATCACCCGGGGCACCCCACCGCGGTGGAGGGTTGCCGTCCAGCAAGCCGGGGCTACGCGCTGGAGCTCATGACCTGCGCGCCACTGTACGCCCCACGTCCCACCGACCGGACCGCCCGTCCGCGTGGTGGACCCTCGGTCGGCGGCGTGCCGACGGGTGGGGGCAGCGACTCGGTCGCGCCTGCTCGGGCGGACGCCCGGTCAGGCGGAGGCCCGGTCAGGCGGAGGCCCGGTCGGGCCGGATCGCGAGGTCGACCATGCGCTCGAGCAGCGCGGCGAGCCGGTAGCCGGGGTCGGCCGCCAGTGCCCGGTCCAGCGCGACACGGGTGAGCGCCCCGTCGCCGCGCCACCAGGTGAGGTTGGCCAGCACCGTGAGGGCCGCGACCGCCCACTCGTCGGGCAGGATCCCGCAGAGGGACACCAGCCGCGCCTCGACCCGGCGCTGAGCGGTGACCTGGGCGGTCCCGGGCTCCCCGCGACCCCAGCCGCGCACAGGCAGGGCGTCGCGCAGCTGCTCCCACAGGCGCGGGTCGACGAGGTCGAGCTCGAGCGTGCCGGGGCACAGCCACGCGACCAGCGCGTCGCGCAGGTGCACGTCGACCAGCGAGCACGCAGCCAGGGCCAGGTCGGCCGGCGGCAGGGCGGTGACCGCCGGGGCCGCGTCGTCCTCGCGCAGCACCTCGGCCCACACGGCGAGCGCCCGCGCCCGCTGCTGCTCCAGGTCGGTCTGGTCGTGGTCGTGGTCGTGGCCGTCGGTCACGGCCTCGAGCCACTCCTGCGCGCAGGCCTGCACCGCACGGGTCAGCAACGGATGGGCCCCGGGCTGGAGGCTGGCCACGAGCTCCTCCCGCCCGGCCAGCGGCGCCACCTCCATGCCCACGAAGTCGGCCACGGCCGGCACCTCGTGGTCGGGCGGCAGCGGCGTGCCCGCCGCGGGACAGCAGCCTTCGATAGTGCAGTCGAGGGCGAACCAGCGCCCGTCGCGCACCACAAGACGGTCCACCACCGGCAGCCCCATCTCGTCACACGCGTCGTCGAGCGCGTCGAGCATCGGCACCGACGCCCCCTCACCCTCCTCGTAGCCGACGAGCAGCGCCGACTCGGGCCCGTCCGCGGCCAGTGGTCCGGTCATGGCGGCGACCGCCTCGGGGACGTGCTCGTGCGGTGGCAGGTCGAGCCGCTGCACGAGGCCCATGCGGCGGCCGTGGAGGCTGACCACCACGACGCTGTCACGCGGGTGGTAGCCGAGCTGGTAGGGCAGGACGGCCAGCACATCGGCCGGCCCTCGGAGGTGGAGTGTCGTCATGACCCGAGCGTGCGGCGACCGCCGGGGCGCGGACAGAGGCTGCTGCGCGCCTGTGGACGGTGGGACGGCCGGCGGGGGGCTTGTGGACAGACGACGACGCGACGACGACGGCGCCGCCCGGTGGGTCAGCGCAGGACGTCCCCCGGCACCGTGTGGCGGCGCTGCTCCTCCCACGCGAGGAACGCCTCGGTCTCGTTGACCACCGTGGTCGCGATCCAGGACACGACGATGGCGTCGTCAGCCAGCCCGAACAGGCCGAGCAGGGCCTCCGGGGCCAGGTCGATCGGTGACACGACGTAGGCGACGGCCCCGACCAGGAGCGCCAGGCGCCCCAGGCTCGTCCCGGAGTACTCGCCACGCGCGGTCGCGCGCACGAGGCGCGGCAGGCTGGACAGCCGCGTGCCCAGCCCCGGGCTGCCGGGGCGGGTCACGGCGCGCAGCGCGCGGGCGATGTTGCGGAAGGCGCCCCAGCGCAGGGCGGTGGCGGTGCTCACGGGGACTCCCCTCTGCGGGCGCAGCAGCGGCCCGCCATTGATGGGTCGGTGCCGGTATGACGAGTGGTTGCGGGCGGCGGTTCCGGCACCACCGCCCGCGGCCGCTCAGGAGCCCAGCTGGCGGGACCGTCGCGGGAACTCGTGGCGGGAGTGGTCAGCGATCCGCTTGAGCAGGTAGGTGTCCAGGCCGGCACCGACGACGCCGCCGACCAGCGGCACGGCCTTGCCGAACCGGGTCAGGGTCTTCTTGCCGACCTGGGTCAGCAGCCGGAAGCCGACCGCCTTGTTGACCACCATCAGGGCCGGCCCGGGCAGCTGCTGCGCGGCCAGGTTGGCCAGGCGCCCGGTCTTGGTGAGGCCGGCCTTGGACAGCAGGTCGTCGGCGTCGGCACCGACGAGGGCCAGCAGGACCGCCGACCGGACCTCGGGCTGGCGGATGTCGTAGCCCCGGGCGGAGGCGATCCCGGCCACCATGCGCGTGGCGACGAGGTAGAACTCGAGCACGTTGGCCGGCAGCGCGACGGGCAGCGTGACGAAGCCGCCGAGGCTGGTGACGAAGCCGCCGGCCGCGCCCATCTTCAGGTGCAGCCGCACGATCGCGTCCACGGCACCTTCGACGTCGGCGTGGTCGGTCAGGGCGACGTCGGCGACCTTCTGGGCCGGGTCGAACGGGCCCTTGCCGTCGATCCCGACGTCGAGCAGCCGCTCGACCATCCGTGCCGCGGTGCCGCCGAGGGCGGCCTCGTCGACCACCGGCTCGGGCGTGCCGGCCGGCAGGACCACCTCGCCCCCGGCGGTGTCGATGCTGCTGTCCCTGTCGAAGATGCCCACCTGGTCTCCTCACGTCGACTGTCGGCCCATCCTGCCAGCATGGGCTCATGTTGCTCGCCGAGGTGGTCGCCACGTCCGCTGCCGTGGCTGCCACGGCGTCGCGCAACGCCAAGGTGGGGCTGCTCGCCGACCTGCTTCGCCGCACCCCGGCAGCTGACGTGGCCGTGGTGGCGCGGCTGCTGTCGGGCCAGCTGCGCCAGCGGCGCACGGGCATCGAGCTCGCCGGGTGGCGCGACCTGCCGCCGGGAGCGCCGGTGGCCACGGTCACGGTCGCCGGGCTCGACGACGCGATGCAACGCGCCAGCGAGCTGTCCGGCCCGGGCTCGGCCACGTCGCGGGCACAGCTGGTGGCCGACCTCCTCGGCCGGCTCACTGCCGCCGAGCAGGTGTTCCTTGTCGGCGTGCTGCGGGAGGGGCTGCGCCAGGGCGCCGGCGAGTCCCTCGTGCTCGCGGCGACCGCCCGGGCGGCCGGCGCCCCCGAGACGGAGGTGCGCCGGGCCGTGACCGTGAGCGGCAACCTCGCGGCCGTGGCCGAGGCGGCCCTGACCCGCGGGCCGGGCGCCCTGGCCGGGTTCAGCCTCACCATCGGGCAGGGCGTCGGGCCGATGCTGGCGGCCTCGGGCAAGGACCTCGGTGCCGCCCTGCAGCGCACCGGCCCCGCGGGCGTGGAGTGGAAGCTCGACGGCATCCGTGCCCAGCTGCACCGCGACGGCTCCGACGTGCGGGTGCTGACCCGGTCGCTGGAGGACATCACCGACCGGGTGCCGGAGGTGGTCGAGGCCGTGGCCGCCCTGCCACTGGACCGGGCCATCCTCGACGGCGAGCTCATCGCCCTGCGTCCCGACGGCCGACCGCGGCCGTTCCAGGAGACCGGGGGACGCACCGCCAGCCGGGTCGACCCCCAGGCGGGCCGGCGGACCACCCCGCTCACGGCATACCTGTTCGACGTCCTGCACCTGCAGGGGCAGGACCTCATCGACGAGCCCGGCGACGTGCGCCGCGCGGCGCTCGAGCAGGCCGTCCCGGGCGGGCTGCTCACCCCGCGCCTGGCCGTTCCCGACCCGGGAGACCCGGGCCAGGTGGCCGCGGCGCGCGCGTTCGCCGACGACGCGCTGGCTCGCGGTCACGAGGGCGTCGTGGTCAAGGCCGACGCGGCGACCTACGACATGGGCCGGCGCGGCTCGGGCTGGGTCAAGGTCAAGCCGGTGCACACCCTCGACCTGGTGATCCTGGCCGTCGAGCGCGGCTCGGGCCGCCGGTCGGGCTGGCTGAGCAACTTGCACCTCGGTGCGCGCGACCTGCGGGGCCGGTTCGGTCCGCCCGGCGGCTTCGTCATGCTCGGCAAGACGTTCAAGGGGCTGACCGACGAGATGCTGCGGTGGCAGACCGAGGTCCTGCCCCGCCACGCCGACGGCCCGACCGACGGCTACGTCGTGCGGCTGCGCCCCGAGGTGGTCGTCGAGATCGCCTTCGACGGGGTGCAGGCCTCGAGCCGCTACCCCGCCGGGCTGGCCCTGCGCTTCGCCCGCGTGGTGCGGCATCGGCCGGACAAGTCCCCCGCCGAGGCCGACGTCGTCGAGGCGGTCGAAGCCTTCGCATCGCCATAACTTGTCGTTATGCTGTCCATAATCCGAACCTCGGTCTGGAGGGCTTGCCGCGCCCTGACACGATGAGGGCCGCGGGGCTCCCCCTCCCGTGCTGACCTGTCCGCCCACCGACACCCCGGAGGTGCCTGTCATGGCTCTGCCCATCGACGACAACCCGCAGTTCAAGGAGTACGCCCACCCCGAGCGGCTCGTGTCCACGCAGTGGCTCGCCGACCACCTCGGGCAGGACGGCCTCGTCGTCGTGGAGTCCGACGAGGACGTCCTCCTCTACGACACCGGCCACATCCCGGGCTCGGTCAAGGTGGACTGGCACAACGACCTCAACGACCCGCTGACCCGCGACTACGTCGACGGTGCCCGGTTCGCCGAGGTCCTCGGCCAGCGCGGCATCGGCCGCGACACCACCGTCGTCATCTACGGCGACAAGAACAACTGGTGGGCCGCCTACGCCCTGTGGGTGTTCTCCCTGTTCGGCCACGAGGACGTGCGCCTGCTCGACGGTGGCCGTGCCAAGTGGATCGCGGAGGGCCGCGAGCTCACCCGCGAGGTGCCGACGCCCACCCCGGTCGACTACCCCGTCGTCGAGCGCGACGACAGCGTCATCCGCGCCTTCAAGGACGACGTCCTCGCCCACCTCGGCCAGCCGCTCGTCGACGTGCGCTCCCCCGGCGAGTACTCCGGCGAGCTGCTGCACATGCCCGACTACCCGCAGGAGGGAGCGGTCCGCGGCGGCCACATCCCCGGCGCCAAGTCCGTGCCGTGGGCTCGGGCCGCGGCCGAGGACGGCACGTTCAAGCACCGCGCCGACCTCGAGGCCATCTACCTGCAGGAGCAGGGCCTGAAGCCCACCGACGACGTGGTGGCCTACTGCCGCATCGGGGAGCGCTCCTCGCACACGTGGTTCGTGCTGACCCACCTGCTCGGGTTCGAGAAGGTGCGCAACTACGACGGGTCCTGGACCGAGTGGGGCAACGCGGTGCGCGTGCCCGTCGAGAAGTGACCCGGGACTGACGCACACTGTGAACGTGAGCACCGACACCGACCGCGCCGCCCTGCCCACGGCCCTGGCCGAGATCGCCGAGGACTTCGCCTCGGTCGCCGTCCGCGACCGGCTCGAGCTGCTGCTGGAGTTCAGCGACGGCCTGCCCGACCTGCCCGAGCGCTATGCCGGGCACCCCGAGAAGCTCGAGCAGGTCGACGAGTGCCAGTCGCCGCTGTTCCTCGTCGTCGAGCTCGACGACGAGGACGGGTCCGCGGACGACCGGCGGGTGCACCTGTTCTTCCAGGCGCCCGCCGAGGCCCCCACCACGCGGGGCTTCGCCGGCATCCTGCACGAGGGCCTCGACGGCCTGACCGTCCCGGAGGTGCTCGCCGTCCCCGACGACGCGCCCTACCGCTTCGGCCTGGCCGAGGCCGTGTCCCCGCTGCGGCTGCGGGGCATGGTCGCCATGCTCAGCCGGATCAAGCGTCAGGTGCGGCTGAAGTCCGCCGCCTGACCCTCGCTCGCCTGCTGGTCCTCGTGCTGCCGACGCGGCATGAGGGCCAGCGCGGCGAAGGAGACCACGCAGCAGCCCACGATGTACCAGCTGATCCCTGTGCTGGACTTCGTCGAGGACAGGATCGCCGCCGCGATGAGCGGCGCCGGTCCCCCGGCCACGACCGAGGCGAGCTGGTAGCCCATCCCCGCACCGCTGTAGCGCACGTTGGTGCCGAAGCTCTCGGCGATGAGTGCCGCCTGCGGGCCGTACTGCATGTCGTGGACCACGAGTGAGACCACGATCGCCAGCAGCACCAGGCCCGCGGAACGGGTGTTGAGCAGGCCGAAGTAGGGGAAGGCGAACAGCGCCGTGCAGACGATGCCGGCGCCGTAGACGCGCTTGCGGCCGAGCCGGTCGGACAGGTGCCCGAAGAACGGCACGCTGACCAGGCCGAGCCCGGCGGCGAGCAGGCTGTCGTTGAGCAGGTCGCCCTTGTCGAGCTTGAGCTCCTTGGTGCCGTAGGTCAGCACGAAGGTGATGAACAGGTAGAACGGCGCCTGCTCCGACATCCGCACGAACGCCGAGCTGAGGATCTCGCGCGGGTGGCGCCTGATCGCCTCCCAGGCCGGCTGGCGCACGACGTCCTCGCTGCGCTGGACCTGGGCGAACTCCGGGCTCTCCAGCACGCGGAGCCGCACGTAGAGCCCGATGCCCACCAGGACGATGCTGACGAGGAACGGCACCCGCCAGCCCCAGGTCTCGAAGCCGTCCCCGCTCAGCGACGTCATCAGCTTGACCATGCCGGTGGACAGCAGCAGCCCGATCGGCACGCCCAGCTGCGGCCAGCTGGCCATGAGGCCGCGACGGCGCCGGGGACCCCACTCCATGGACATGAGCACCGAGCCACCCCACTCGCCGCCCACGCCGATGCCCTGGATGATCCGCAGCAGGGTGAGGATGACCGGGGCGGCCAGGCCGATGCTGGCGTGGCTGGGCAGGACGCCGATGAGGAAGGTGGCGACCCCCATGAGCATCAGGGTCGTCACGAGGGTGGCCTTGCGCCCCACCCGGTCACCGAAGTGGCCGAAGATCGCCGCCCCGATCGGTCGGGCGGCGAAGCCGACGAACTGGGTGCTGAACGCGGCCAGCACACCGGCGTAGGTCGAGCTGTCGGGGAAGAACACCGACGGGAAGACGAGCGCCGCCGTGGTGCCGTAGAGGAAGAAGTCGTACCACTCCACGGTCGTGCCGACCGTGCTGGCCAGCACCGCCCGACGCCGTTGACCGGCGACGAGCGACCGGTCCTGGATCTGCTCAGACATGCCACACCCCTTTGTCGAGACGCACTCCCGGGACGCAACCCTCCCCGAGGGGCTGCTACTGCAGGGTCATCCGTGGCTCACCGGCCACCAGGCCCGTGCCGGCGATGGAGCAGGTGCCGCCGCGCGGCATACCGGCGTTGTAAGCCTGTCGCACGCAGCTGCGCAGCGCCATCTGAGCCCAGTAGTTGGGGTGCAGGCTCTCCTGGATGTAGTAGTCGCTGCCCGCGGTCGAGACGGTGCGGACCTGGTTGATCCACTCGGTCTGGTCGACGGCGCCGGACTGGGTCCAGGAGGTCAGGCCCTTCTCCTCGTACAGGCCCACGGTGTTCTCGCACAGCCGGCGGCCGTTGAACGCCGAGGCCAGCTCGAGGGTGCGCACCCCGGTGACCCCGGAGGCGGCGACCGCGTTGCGGACCGTGGCGTTGATGGTGGACAGCGCCGAGCTGTTGGCCCAGTCGGCGTCCTTGTCCCAGAAGCCGCAGCCGCCGGTGGACTGCCGGGTGTAGCCGGACTGGGAGTAGCGGAAGGCCGAGGACGCCGGGATCGGCGAGGGGTAGGTCTGCACCAGCATGGTCCAGGAGCCGTCGGCGTAGCCGGCGTCGCGCATCCCGGTGCGCACGTTCTGCAGGGCGGTGACGATCCGCGACTGCACCGCGCTGATGTTGGCGGACGTGAAGTTCGAGGTCACCGAGGAGTCGTCGTTGCAGTAGTTCGGCGCCCACGAGGAGGAGCCCAGGAAGTCCTGCACGCACTGCTGCACGATCGAGCCGAAGTTGAAGTCGTTGCCGCCGATGCCGACGACCACCATCTTGACGTTGTGGCCGGCAGCGAAGGTCTGCAGCATCTTGGCCTGGCCCTGCTGGCCGGTCCCGTTGTCGGCGAAGTCCAGGCCCGGCTTGAAGTAGCCGTTGCTGTCGGTGAACGTCGTCGTGCGCGCCCCGGAGCAGGCCAGGTTCATGCCGTTGACGCCACCGCCGATGTAGGCCTCGTCGGCCTTGCTGCGGTGGCACCGCGGGATCTGCTCGGCGGTGTTGCTGTCGTTGTCGAAGTAGGCCGTGGAGCCCAGCGCGTCGGCCGGCGTCTCGCTGGTGTCGGAGTTGCCCGCCCACCGGCCGGCCTCGCCGGAGATGTAGCTGTCGCCGACCGTGACGACCCACGGGGTGCCCGACCCGGGGCCGTCCGCGGCCGCGGGGGCGGCCAGGGCCAGCCCGCCGAGGGTGCTGGCGCCGAGCGTCAGGGCGAGGAGAGCCTCACCGAGGCGGTGACGGCGGAAGAAGCTGGGGCGGGACTCGTAGTGCGAGGTCATGCAGGACGCTCCAAGCGACGCAGCGAGGTGCCCTCTCGTGAAGGCCCGGCGCAGCGTGGCACTTTGTCCCGATTTGCGGCTAGACCTCTTGACCAAGATTTGACTGTCGTTGGCCTGATGTTGGATGGAGAGGTGAGCTCTGTTCCCGCCCCCGGCCACCCTGCGGACGCCCCCGGGCACGTCGCCGTCGCCTTCGGCCGGGACGTGGCGGCCCTGACCGGCGACGGGGTCGAGCTGTGCGGCACCCCCGAGCAGGTGCGCGCCCGGGTGGCCGAGCTCGAGGCCGAGCGCCACCCGCGGTGGACCTGGTGGGCGGCCGGCGGTGACGGGCGCGCCCTGGTGGCACACGGCATACGGCCGCAGCGGTGCTGGGACGTCGCCGAGGCCCACCGGCTCCTGGCCGGGGGCTGGGCGGCCGGGGCGGACCGGGCGTGGGCGACCGCCGCAGGACTGGACGTCGATGCCCTCCCTCGGCCCGCCGGGGGCGACCTGTTCGACCTCGTGACCACCGGCGACGTGGGAGACCCCGACGCCGCGGTGCGACCCGACGGCTACCTGCGACCGGAGGCCCTCGAGCCTGCCTGGGTCACCGGACCCGAGCGCGCCCTGTCGCTGGCCCGGGCGGCACTGCAGACCTCCTCGCGCCAGCGCGCGCTGCTGGCGCAGGGCGGCGCCCGCCCGGTGGGCACGGCCACCTCGGAGTCCGCCGCGGCGCTGCTGTGCATCGAGCTCGAGCTCGACGGGCTGCCGGTGGACCGGGCACGCGCCGAGGAGCTCATCACCGCCGCCGCCGGCGAGCGCCCACGCTCGGACGAGCACGCCCGGCAGCTGCGGCGCGAGCGCGACACGTTGGTCCTGACCCACGCCCCGGGACGGGAGTCCACCGACCTGCGCAACCCCGTGCAGGTGCGCGAGCTGCTCGCCTCGGTCGGCGTGGTCGTGCCCGACACGCGCGCCTGGCGGCTGGAGCCCTACCGCGGCGTGCACCCCCTGGTCGACGCGCTGCTGGGCTGGCGCAAGGCCGAGCGGATCGCCACGACCTACGGCTGGACCTGGCTGGACACCCACGTCGGCCCCGACGACCGGCTGCGCGGCGGGTGGACCGCCTGCGACGGCGCCGCCGGACGGATGACCGCGCAGAACGGCCTGCACAACCTGCCCACCCCGCTGCGCCCGGCGGTCGCCGCCCACCCCGGGCACGTGCTGGTCCGGGCCGACCTGGGCCAGATCGAGCCACGCGTGCTGGCCGCGGTCTCGGGCGACCGGGCTTTCGCCGAGGCCACGCGCGCCGCCGACCTCTACGCCCCGGTCGCGCAGGCGCTGGGCGTCGAACGCGCCGTGGCCAAGGTGGCGGTCCTGGCCGCGATGTACGGCCAGACCAGCGGCGCGGCCGGGGAGGCGCTCAAGGACCTCCAGCGCGCCTACCCCGTGGCCATGGCCTACCTAGAGCGGGCGTATGCCGAGGGGCTGGCCGGGCGCGCGGTGCGCACCTTCGGGGGGCGGCGGGTGCCCATGTGGCAGCTGCCGGCGGACCTGCCCGCCTCGGCCGTCGGCGCCGCCACGGCGTCGCGCGGCCGCTTCGCCCGCAACGCGGTCATCCAGGGGGCCGCGGCCGAGCTGTTCAAGGCCTGGGTCGCCACGCTGCGGCTGGCCGTGCGCGATCTCGGCGCCGAGGTCGTGCTGTGCCTGCACGACGAGGTGCTCCTGCACGTGCCGCAGGAGGCCGCCGGCCGGGTCGCCCATCTGGTGGACGAGGTGCTCACTGCCAGCGCACGACGGTGGACCGGCTCGTCGGCCGTACAGTTCGTCGCGGACACCAGCGTCATCGCCCGGTGGTCCGACGCCAAGGCATGACCGTCCGGCGTCCGGCACAGCAGGAGGAGAGACCCCGTGGAGATGAGCGACGTCAAGCAGGCGGCCCGTCAGGCCGGTGACCACCCGGCGGTCGAGTGGATGGCGCGCGTCGGCTACGCGGTCAGCGGTGTCATGCACCTGCTCATCGCGTGGATCGGCCTGCAGCTGGCGTGGTCCAGCACCGCACAGTCGGCGGACCAGTCGGGTGCGCTGCAGTCGCTGGCCGGCAACGGTGTCGGCAAGCTGACCCTGTGGGTGGCCGTCGTCGGCTTCCTGGGCCTGGCCCTGTGGCAGGTCACCGAGGCCGTGGGCGGCTACCACGGCACCGGCGCCCGCAAGTGGGGTCAGCGGTTCAAGGCGCTGGCCAAGGCCGTCGTCTACGCCGTGCTCGCGTCGACCAGCTTCGCCTTCGCCCGCGGCCAGGTGGGCAAGAGCGGCAAGCAGCAGACCGTCGACTTCACCGCCTCGCTCATGAGCCGCAGCGGCGGGCGCACCCTGGTCATGCTGGTCGGACTGGTCGTCATCGGCGTCGGCGTCTACCACGTGGTCAAGGGCGCCCAGAAGAAGTTCCTCCGGGACCTGGTCGAGCACCCCGGCGCCGTGGCCACCCAGGCCGGCGTCATCGGCTACATCGCCAAGGGGATCGCCCTGGCCATCGTGGGCCTGCTGTTCGTCGTGGCCGGCGCGCAGAAGAGCCCCGGCAAGGCGACCGGCCTCGACGGCGCGCTGCACGTCCTGCGCGCACAGCCGATGGGCCCCGCCCTGCTGACCGTCATCTCGCTGGGCTTCGCCGCCTACGCCGTCTACAGCTTCGCGCGGGCGCGCTACGCGCGGGTCTGAACCACCCGGCACACCCACAGGTCGGCCCCGGGCGGGAGCGCCCGGGGCCGACCTGTGTGCTGGGGGTCGCGCTCAGTCCTCGTCGTCCTCGGCCTGGGTGCGCAGGAAGTGCTCGAACTCCGCGCCGATCTCGTCGGCGGTGGGCAGCTCGCTGACGTCGGTGGCGAGCAGGCTCGGACGCTGGCGGCCCTCGATGAAGCTGTCGTACTGCCGCTCGAGAGCCTCGACCACCTGGGCCACCTCCTCCGAGCCGGCGATCTCCTGGGCGATCTCGGCCCGGTTGAGACCCGCTGCCGCCGCGAGTCCCTCGGTCGGGATGGCCAGGCCCGTGGCGGCGATGACGGCGTTGAGCCCGGTGAGCGCGGCGTCGGCGTACTCGGACTGGGCGAGGTAGTGCGGCACGTGCACCGCGTAGCCGAGCGCGTCGTGGCCGGCCTCCCCCAGCCGCAGCTGGAGCAGCGCGGTGATGCTCGCGGGCACCTGCACCGTGCCGAAGACCGGGTCGTGGGCGCCGATGAGGCGCGGGTCCGTGGCGTGCGGGGTCATGCCGATCGGGCGGGTGTGCGGGACGGCCATGGGTATGCCGTGCACGCTCACCGTGAGCGTCACCCCGAGGTGGACGACGAGCTGACGCACGGCCTCGACGACCCGCTCCCACTGGTAGTCGGGCTCGGGGCCGGCCAGGACCAGGAACGGCACGCCGTCGGCGTCGACGACCCGATGCAGGACCAGCGAGGGGTCGGCATAGCCGGACCACCGGTCGCGGTCGAAGGTCATCGCCGGGCGCCGGCCGCGGTAGTCGAGCAGCTGGTCGACGTCGAAGGACGCCACGACCGTGTGGTCGAGGGAGTCGAGGACGTGCTCGGTGAGCAGGCGCTGGGTCTGCCCGGCGTCGACGAAGCCGCCGAGTGAGACCAGCAGCACGGACGCGCGCAGGTCGCGCGGGTCGGTGTCGGTCTCGAACCGGTAGAGCTCGGACGGGTTCTGCACGGACTCGCCTTTCGTCGGACGGTGGCTCCGGGGCCGGAGGCGTTGCACTCCAAGCATCTCAACACATCGGGACCTGGCGGGATTCCGTCTGGGAAAAGCGGTTGTGGCGGGTCGGGACGGGACGTAACCTGCCGGATGAAACGAAACTGTTTCGTTTCATCCGGCCCGCCGAAGTGGCGGCGGAGACCAGCGCCGGGGCACCCGGCACGACCCCGGAGGACGCGCCACCCATGACTGCACCGACCACCCGACCGCGTGTCGAGGGCGAGCGTGAGGCGGAGATCTTCGACGCCACCGCCCGCCTTCTGGTCGAGCACGGCTACGACCGGCTGACCCTCGACGCGATCGCGACGGCGGTCAAGGCCAGCAAGGCCACGTTGTACCGGCGCTGGTCCGGCAAGGCCGACCTGGTCATCGACAGCCTGGCGCACCTCAAGGGCCCCGAGCACGGCGAGCCGATGGACACCGGCAGCCTGCGCGGGGACCTGCTCGCCATGGCCTGCAGCGAAGGAGGGCTCACCGACGAGATGCCGGTCGGCATCATCGGCGCACTGATCCCGGCACTGCACCGCGACCCCGACCTCACGCGCGCCTTCCGGGAGCGCTTCATCGGGCCCAAGCTCGCCCTCGCGGCGGCGGCCTTCGACCGGGCTCGCCTGCGGGGCGAGGTCGGCGCCGGCGCCGACCTCGCGTTCCTGGCCCGGATCCTGCCGTCGATGGCCACGCACGAGATGTTCGTCTTCGGCACCTGCGTCACCCGCGAGCACGTCGCCCGCATCGTCGACGAGGTGGTGCTGCCCGCCTGCCGGGCCACCCTCACCGACCACTGACCCCGAGCCCCGGGCCCTGTCGGACCCGGGCGGGAGCATCGACCTCAACCACATTCCACGAAGGGACCGGACACGAGATGTCCAGCAACACGGCCGCGGAGGCGGTCACCCCAGGCCACGCGGCCGCCGGGGACCACGGTCACCGGCACCTCGGCCTCGCGCTGACGATCATCAGCGCCGCGCAGCTCATGGTGGTGCTCGACGGCACGATCGTGAACATCGCGCTCCCCCACATCCAGACCGACCTCGGCTTCACCGCCAGCAACCTGTCCTGGGTGGTCAACGCCTACACCCTGGCCTTCGGTGGCCTGCTGCTGCTCGGCGGCCGCCTCGGCGACCTGCTCGGCCGCCGCCGGATGTTCGTCATCGGCGTGCTGGTCTTCGCCGCGGCCTCGCTCTTCGGTGGCCTCGCCCAGAACGAGGCGATGCTGCTGGGCTCGCGCGCGCTGCAGGGCCTGGGTGCGGCCATCGCCTCGCCCACGGCGCTGGCGCTGATCACGACGACCTTCCCCGCGGGCCCGCCGCGCAACCGGGCCTTCGCGGTCTACGCCGCCATGTCGGGGGCCGGCGCCGCCGTCGGGCTCATCCTCGGAGGCGTGCTCACCGAGTCCTCCTGGCGCTGGACCTTCTTCGTCAACGTGCCGATCGGCATCGTGGTCGCCCTGCTCGCCCCGAGGTTCCTCGGCGAGTCCCCGCGTCAGCACGGAGCCTTCGACCTGCCCGGCGCGCTCACCGGCACCCTGGGCCTGGGCTCACTGGTCTACGGCCTGACCCACGCCGCTCCCCCGCACCACTGGGGTGACGCCCTGACCGTCGGGCCGATCGTCGTCGGTCTCAGCCTGCTGGCCGCGTTCGTGGCCATCGAGCGGCGCGCGGAGCACCCGCTGCTGCCGTTCCGCATCCTCGCCGACCGCACCCGCGGCGTGAGCTTCACGGTCATGCTCATCGTCGGTGCTGCGATGTTCTCGATGTTCTACTTCCTCGGCCTGTTCATCCAGCAGGTGCTCGGCTACTCCCCGGTCAAGACCGGCTTCGCGTTCCTGCCGTTCAGCTTCGGTGTGGTCATTGCCGCGCAGGTGGCCTCGCGCCTGATCAACCGGGTCGACCCGCGCTGGATCGCCGGCGCCGGCACCCTGCTGGCCGCCGGCGGCATGTGGGGCTTCTCCCACCTGACCGTCACCAGCGAGTACGTCACCGGGCTGCTGCCGTTCATCCTCATGCTCTCGATCGGCATGGGCCTGACCTTCGTGCCGCTGACGCTGACCGCGGTGGCCGGCGTGGCCAAGAAGGACTCGGGCGTGGGCTCGGCCGTGCTGAACACCATGCAGCAGGTCGGCGGCACGCTGGGGCTGGCGACGCTCGCGACAGTCGCGGCCACCAACGGCACGCAGCGGGCGCTCGAGCTCGCCGCCGCCATGAAGTCCAAGGGTGGGAGCGGCCAGCCGCCGTCGCCGGAGGCCATGGCCCAGGCCAGGCACCAGATCGCCCTGGCGGCACAGACCTACGGCTCGACCCGGGCCTTCGTCGTCGCCGCCTTCATGATCCTCGGCGGTGCCGTGGTCACGGTGATCGGCCTGAACATCAAGCACCAGCGGCTCGCTGCCGACGGGGCCGAGGCCCCGGTCGGTGTCCACGCGGGCTGAGGCCTGACCGGCCGGTCCGGCCCGCCTGGACCGGCCAGGCACACCGTCGACGGGCGGGCTCCCACGTGGGGGCCCGCCCCGTCGGCGTCTCGACCGCCCGACCGCCGGCGTCTCGAATGTCCGACCTGCCCGATCCGCCCTAGATTCCCGCCATGACGCTTCTGGTGGGGACGGGGTCCTTGGTTACGGCAGCCCTGATGATCGGGGGAAGCATGCTCGGCACGAACGCCGCCGCGCCCGGGCACAGACCGGGTGGCGCGCCGCGGCACGACGGTGCGCACCCGGCATACCGGTGGGTGGACTCCCCCACCGGCAGCGACGCCCGGCTGCGCGGACTGTCCGCGGTCTCCCGCGAGGTCGCCTGGGCGAGCGGCACCGGCGGCACGGTGCTGCGCACCACCGACGGCGGGCGTACCTGGGACTCGGTCGGCCCGGCGGGCACCGAAGCACTGCAGTTCCGCGACATCGAGGCGACCTCGGCCGAGCACGCGGTGGCCCTGTCGATCGGCGAGGGTGAGGACAGCCGGGTCTACGTCACCGACGACGGTGGCCGCTCCTGGGCCGAGTCGTTCCGCAACACCGACGCGCGGGCGTTCTACGACTGCATGGCGTTCTTCGACCACCGCAACGGCCTGGCCGTGAGCGACCCGGTGGACGGGAAGTTCCGGCTCATCCGGACCCGCGACGGCGGCCACTCGTGGTCGCTCGTCGACCCGGCCGGGATGCCGGCGGCCGAGCCCGGCGAGTTCGGGTTCGCCGCGAGCGGCACCTGCCTGTCGGCGGGGCCCGGCCACCAGGCGTGGCTCGCCACGGGCGGCGTCGACCCGGCCCGGGTGTTCAGCAGCCAAGACGGTGGTTCCACCTGGTCGGTGACCGGCACCCCGGTCGCCGGGGCGGAGGCGGGTGGCATCTTCTCGGTGCGGTTCCGCGACGCCCACCGTGGTGTGGTGGTGGGCGGCGACTTCACCGACCCGACGGGGGCGAGCGACAACGCCGCCTGGACCACCGACGGCGGGCGCACCTGGCACGTCGTGACCGGCCGCTCCCCCGGCGGCTACCGCTCCGGCTCGGCGTGGGTGCACGGCACGCACGCGACGGCCCTCGCGGTCGGCCCGACGGGCTCGGACGTCTCGGTCGACGGCGGGCGCTCGTGGACGGCGTTCGACTCCGGCAGCCTCGACAGCGTCGAGTGCGCGGTCGATGGCGCGTGCTGGGCCTCGGGCGAGCACGGTCGGGTGGCTCGCCTGACCCGTGACTGACCGTCGGCGTCAGCGGGCCGGCGGCTGCGCCCCCTGGTGGGCGATGCACTCGGCCGCGGCCCGCATCGCCGCGTCGGGACCGTCCACCAGGTAACCCGCGGCGAGGGCGTCACCCGCCCCGGTGACGTCGACCACCGGTCCTGGCACCGGCACGTGCTCGTGGTGGATGCCGCCGTCGAAGAACCCCGACCCGCGGTCGCCACGCTTGACCACGGCCTCGCAGTCGACGTCGGCCAGCGAGGCGGGCTCCACCCCGAGGACCTGCCACTCGGCCTCGTTGCCGAACACCACCTCGGGGCGCAGGTCCTGCAGCAGCGTCCAGAACGGTTGCACGCCAAAGCTCGCGATCATCCCCGCCGAGGCCAGGTCGACCCCCACCCGCAGGCCCTGGACGTGCGCCTCGTGCGCGGCGGCGACGAGGACCGCCGGGTCCGGAGCGCGCAGCAGCAGGTAGCCCGACAGGTGCAGCCAGTCCGCGCCGGCCAGCCACGCCGGGTCCGCCAGCGGCGCATCGATCCACGACAGGTCACCGGGGTCGGAGGCCAGGGTGCGGTGGCCCTGCGTGGTCAGCGACACCACCGCACCGGCATCGGCGTCCCGCGGCAGGCTGTGCAGGGTGATCCCGCGCTGCCGCAGCTGCTCGTCGAGCATCGTGCCGACCGCGCCGGTGGTGCGCGGGCCGAACAGCCGTGCCTCCCCGCCGAGGTGGCGCACCCAGGCGGCGACGTTGGCGGCCTGACCACCGGCCGACAGCGAGATCCGGGCCGGGGTGTCGTCGTCCTCGCGCAGCGGGTGGTCGGTGGCCACGATGATGTCCAGCATCACGTCGCCGGCGACACAGACGACAACGGGCATGCAGGCCTCCGGGGTGCCTAGGGTGCTGACGTGATCATTGCCGACGAGGTCCGCTCAGCGCTCGAGGACGGCCGGGGTGTCGTCGCCCTGGAGTCCACGATCATCAGCCACGGCCTGCCCACGGAGTCCAGCGCGCGCATCGCCCGTCAGATCGAGGACGCTGTGCGCGAGTCCGGGGCCGTCCCGGCCACCATCGCGGTGCTCGACGGGCACGTCCGCGTCGGGCTGGACGACGCCGGGCTCGACCGGATCGCCACCGACCCGGTCGTAGTCAAGTCGAGCATCCGCGACCTGGGCAACGTCTGCGCCGCCGGTCTGACCGGCGCGACCACGGTGGCCTCGACGGCATACCTGGCCCACCGGGCCGGCATCCGGGTGTTCGCGACCGGCGGCCTGGGTGGCGTGCACCGCGGCGCCGCGCAGAGCTTCGACGAGTCGGCCGACCTGCCGGCGTTGGCCTCGGTGCCGATCGCGCTGGTCTGCGCCGGCGTGAAGTCGATCCTCGACGTCGGAGCGACGCTGGAGCGCCTGGAGACGCTGTCGGTGGAGCTCGTCGGCTACCGCACCTCGCGCTTCCCGGGCTTCTACATCCAGGACAGCGGGTATGCCGTGCCCTGGGTCGCGCGGTCCGCCGAGGAGGTGGCTGCGGTGCTGCGCACGCGTGACGGGCTGGGGCTGACCCAGTCCCTGGTCGTGGCCAACCCGATCCCGGACGGCAAGGAGATGCCGCGCGACCTGCACGAGGCGACCCTGGCCTCCGGCCTGGAAGCCCTTGCGGCACAAGGGGTCACCGGCAAGGACGTCACGCCGTTCCTGCTCGCGTGGTTCCACGAGCACACGCACGGCGTGAGCCTGCAGGCCAACATCGACCTGGTGCTGGGCAACGCGCGGGTCGCCGGCGAGGTGGCCGTCGCGCTGACCCGCTGAACAGGCGGGCGTCAGGCGGGGCGGTGGGCCATGACGTAGCCCTGCGGCTGCTTCTCGTGCGGGGCCGGCTCGCAGACCACCCGGGCGTCGACCACCAGGCCGGCCTGGCCGAGCAGGTCCGCCACGAGCTCCATCGGCGTCCAGTAGATCTGCAGCGAGAGGTCGTGGCCGTAGGCGTGCTGCAGGTGGACCTGGCAGTCCCCCACCTTGAACGCCGTCAGCAGCGGGGCGCCCGGCGCCAGCACCCGGCAGACCTCGGCGTAGACCGCCGGCAGCTCGGCCGGGGGCGTGTGCACGGTGGAGTACCACAGCAGCGCGCCCCCGAGGCCGGCGTCGGGCAGGTCGAGGTCCAGGATCGACCCCACCTCGAAGCGAAGGTCGGGGTGACGGCGTCGCGCCTCGGCAACCATGCCCGGTGACAGGTCGACCCCGAACGCGTCGACGCCGAGCGCGGCCAGGTGCCCGGTCACGCGCCCCGGGCCGCAGCCCAGGTCGCCCACCGGGCCAAGACCGGCGGTCGTGGCCGTCTCTGCGAACGCCGCCAGCAGGGCCCGGTCGAACGTCCGGGCGTCCAGCTCGTCCTCGAGCAGGGCGGCGTAGGAGGCCGCGACGGTGTCGTAGGAAGCCTGCGTCCCCGCGAGGTCCTCGGCGGACGGCATCGGGGTGCCGGGCGGGACGGCGAGGGACACGCTGGCGCGGGGTGCGCTGGACCGGGGCATGGCGGGGACCCTAGCGACGTCGCCGGAC